>JALSGQ010000022.1 GCA_026982665.1 Hyphomicrobiales bacterium
CATGGTGCAGGAGCTGCAGAAGCAGGACGAGCTGCAGGTGCAAGGCTACAAGGGCCCCGTGCGCCGCTTCCTGGACAGGTATTGCATCATCGGCTACCTGACCGGCGACGGCTCCTGCGGCTCGTGAACTTCCCCTGCATCGTCGAAACGGCAACCACTCCGGCCCCGCTCACGCCGGGCGCGTCTGGCCGTTGCCGCGCACCTGATACTTGAAGGTGGTGAGCTGCTCCAGCCCCACCGGGCCGCGGGCATGGATACGCCCGGTGGCAATGCCGATCTCCGCGCCGAAGCCGAACTCGCCGCCATCGGCAAACTGGGTGGAGGCATTGCGCATGACGATGGCGCTGTCCACCTCCTTCAGGAACTTCTCCGCCGTCTCGTCATTCTCGGTAATGATGGCATCGGTATGCTGCGAGCCATAGCGGCGGATGTGCGCAATGGCCTCCTCCACCCCGTTCACCACCTTCATCGAGATAACGGGAGCCAGATACTCGGTGCGCCAGTCCTCTTCCGTCGCCGGCTTCACCCGTTCATCCACCGCCTGCACCTGCGCATCGCCACGCACCTCGCAGCCCGCCTCCAGCAGCGCTTCCACCACCGGCTTCAGCAGTCTCTCCGCCCCGGCGGCATCCACCAGCGCCGTTTCCGTCGCCCCGCAGATGCCGGGGCGGCGCATCTTGGCATTGAGCGTGATGTTCACCGCCTTCTCCACGTCGGCATCGGCGTCGATGTAGGTGTGGCACAGCCCCTCCAGGTGGGCGAACACCGGTACCCGCGCCTCCTCCTGCACCCGCGCCACCAGCGACTTGCCGCCGCGCGGCACGATGATGTCGATGTTGCCGGACAGGCCTTTCAGCATCTCGCCCACCGCCGCGCGGTCGGCCACCGGCACCATCTGGATGACATCTTCCGGCAACCCGGCCTCCTGCAGCCCCTGCCGCAGGCAGCGCACCAGCACGGCGGAAGATTCGATGCTGTCCGAACCACCCCGCAGGATGACGGCGTTGCCCGACTTCATGCACAGCGCCCCGGCATCGGCGGTAACGTTGGGCCTTGCCTCGTAGATGATGCCGATGACGCCCAGCGGCACCCGCACCCGTGCAATCCGCAGGCCATTGGGCCGCTGCCATTCGTCGATGACGCTGCCCACCGGGTCGGGCAGGTCGCGAATCACCCCTAAGCTGTCGATGATGGCATCGATGCGTGCATCGTTCAGCGTCAGCCGGTCGATGAAGGCCTCCGGCCTGCCACGCTCCCGTGCCAGCGCAATGTCCTTCTCGTTGGCGGCAAGGATGTCCGTCCGCGCCGCATCGATGGCCGCCGCCATGGCATCCAGCGCCGCGTTCTTCGCATTCGTCGAGGCATCGGCCAGCGCCGTTGCCGCTGTCCGTGCCCGCCGCCCCATCTCGTCCATCAGTGCTGCGATGTCCACCGTCTCCGCCAGCGCCGTATCGGTCATGATGCACTATCCATGTTCTGCTGCGTGTCTGCCTCGCCATGCGTGGTCAGCACCAGGTCATCCCGGTGAATGAGCGCACTGCGCGCCGGATAGCCGAGAATGCGCTCCACCTCTTCCGTGCGCCTGCCACGGATACGTTCCACATCCGCCGCGTCATACATCACCAGACCGCGTGCCAGCTCGCGCCCCGTGGCGTCAAGCACCCGCACCGCATCACCACGCTGAAAGCCTCCCTCCACCCGCAGCACCCCCACCGGCAGCAGCGAGCGGTTGGCCAGCAGCGCCTTCACCGCGCCGTCATCCACGGTGATGCTGCCCGCCGGTGCCAGCGAACCGACGATCCAGCGCTTGCGCGCCGCCGGAGCACTGCGCCGCGCAGCAAACCACGTGCACCTGCCACCGTCAAGAATGCGCCGGATGGGATGCATGACGTGGCCATTGGCTATCACCATGTGGGCACCGGCGGCGGTGGCAATCCTCGCCGCTTCCAGCTTCGTCTTCATGCCGCCGGAACCGACCGGGGTGGCGGCCTCGCCGGCCATGGCGGCAATCTCCGGCGTGATTTCCGCCACGTATGGGATGTGCTCCGCTCCCGGCACATGCGGCGGAGCGGTATAAAGGCCATCCACGTCGGAGAGCAGCACCACGCAATCCGCCTGCATCATGGAGCCCACCCGCGCCGCCAGCCGGTCATTGTCGCCGTAGCGGATCTCGTCGGTGGCCACGGTGTCGTTCTCGTTGATCACCGGCACCGCCTTGCGCTTCAGCAGCGTGCCCAGCGTTGCCCGCGCATTGAGGTAGCGACGGCGGTTCTCCGTGTCGGTGAGGGTAAGCAGCACCTGCGCCGTTACCAGCCCGTGCCTGTCCAGCGCATCGGCCCATGCGCGGGCCAGCGCAATCTGCCCCACGGCCGCTGCCGCCTGGCTTTCCTCCAGCCGCCGCGCGCGCTTGTCCGTGGCCACGCCCAGCATGCGCGCGCCCAGCGCCACCGCGCCGGAAGAAACCACCAGCACATCCGCACCGCGCCCGTGCAGCGCCGCCAGGTCATCGGCCAGCGAAGCAAGCCACGCCTGCTTCAGCCGCCCGCTTTCGGCATCCACCAGCAGGGCAGACCCCACCTTCACCACCACCCGCTGCGCCTGTTGCAGGGCGTTCTGCATTGCACCTGTCCGCCTCACGGAATGAAACTGTTCGCAGGGTTGGGGTGCGCTGCCGGCAACGGCTTGTCAAGGGCAGTGCACGGTCAGTCCCCTCGCTTGCAGAACCGGCAACAACGGCCGCTCAGCCTTCCGGCTCATCCGCCTTCAGCGACTCCAGCGCCGCCACTTCCCGCGCATAGCGTTCCTCTTCCCACCTGCGCTCGCGGTGCTCGTTGATGACCTGATACAGCCGCCCCATCACCGCCCGCACGCCCTCGCCGGTGGCGGCGGAAAGCAGCATCGGCTCAATGCCCGTCTGCTGGCGAAAGTCGTCTGCCACCATCTGCCGCGTTTCCTCGTCGATGAGGTCGATCTTCGACAGCGCCACCAGCTCCGGCTTGTCCTTCAGCACACCATCGGCATAGCGTTCCAGCTCCTTGCGGATGGTGCGATAGGCCGCCACCGGATCCTCGTGCGTGATATCGATGAGATGCAGCAGCACCCCGGCACGCTCCACGTGGCCAAGGAAGCGGTCTCCCAGCCCACGGCCTTCGTGTGCGCCTTCGATCAGCCCCGGAATATCGGCCAGCACGAAGCTCTCGCCCGGCCCCATCTCCACCACGCCGAGCGACGGATGCAGGGTGGTGAAGGGATAGTCCGCCACCTTCGGCCTTGCGGCAGAGACGGCGGACAGCAGGGTGGACTTGCCGGCATTGGGCAGGCCCACCAGCCCTGCATCGGCCATCAGCTTCAGCCGCAGCCAGATCCAGCGCTCCTCGCCCGGCTGGCCCGGGTTGGCATGGCGCGGTGCCTGGTTGGTGGAGGACTTGAAGCGTGCATTGCCAAAGCCGCCGTTGCCGCCCTTCAGCAGCAGCACGCGCTGGCCCGGCTCGGTGAGATCAGCCAATACTGTCTGTTTGTCCTCGTCCAGCACCTGCGTGCCCACCGGCACCTTCAGCACCACGTCCCGGCCCTTCTGCCCGGTGCGGTTCTTTCCCATGCCGTGCATGCCCTTGCCGGCCTTGAAATGCTGCTGGTAGCGATAATCGATGAGGGTATTCAGTCCCTCCACCGCCTCCACCCACACATCGCCACCGCGGCCGCCGTCGCCACCGTCCGGCCCGCCGAACTCCACGTATTTCTCGCGCCGGAAGCTGACGCAACCGGCTCCGCCATCACCGGAGCGGACATACACCTTTGCCTGGTCAAGAAACTTCATGCCCGTGAGATAGGCGCTTCATCGACAGAAGGAAAGAGGGTCGTGCATGAAAGCGGCAAGGGCAACGGGGAAAGCAGCCAGGAGAAGTCCGGGCCGGTGGCAATCACGCTCCCCGCCGATGATTGCCAACACCAGCCCATGCACCGGCCGCACCGGGTCATCCACACGGCAAGGCGGCACGGAAGCTTTTCGGGCCAGCCACGGTGCAGGGTCAGGCACGGTGCCGTGCGGCGGCTTCCCTGCCTTCTGCCGGCCGGGATGCCTCTTCGTCTGCGGCGTCCTCGGCCGGGCGATGGCGCATCTGCGCCAGCATCTCGCGCAGCCGCCGCAGGTCTGCCTCCACATCACGCATCAGGCTGCGCACATCGCCTGCCTGCCGCGCCTGTACTGCGGCTGCATCACCTTCCGCAACCCGGGCCTGCTCCACATCGCCCTGCAAGGAGGGCTGCTTCACGGGCGCTGCCGCAAGTTGCTCTTCGGCACGCGGCGGCCTTTCGTCCCCTTCCATCGCCACCCGGGTTTCTCCAGGCCGTGCTGCTGCCACATCAGTCCCATGTGATGCCTCCGCATCATGGACTGGCTGCACTCCTGCTCCGTCATGGGCAGGGAAAGCTTCTGCTCCCGCTTCCGCTGCCGGAGCATCCGTTGCCTGCGCCTGTGGTGCGGAAATCACCGGCGTCTCTTCCTGCACGGGCCGCAGGCACGGAGACTGCCACATGTCGTTTGCGCCGGGGTCGCCAAACAGGTATCCCTGCATGGCATCCACGCCCCATTCGCGCAGCAGGGCGGCATCCTCTTCCGCCTCCACCCACTCGGCGATGATCTGGATGTTGATGTTGCGCGCCAGCTCGATGAGCGAACGCACGAAGTGCTGGTTCTGCTCGTTGCGGCTGAGGTTTTCGCAGAACGCGCCATCCAGCTTGACGATGTCGAAATGGAAATCGCGCAGGTTGCGGAACGAGGTATATCCCGCCCCGAAATCATCCAGCGCCACCTTGCACCCCAGCGCATGCAGCCGGTCGATGAAGCCGTTGACCTGCTCGGCATTGCCCAGCGCTGCCGATTCGGTGATTTCCACGATCAGCCTTCCGCGCACCAGCTCCGCCGCCTCTTCCAGCCGCTGCAGGAAGTCTTCCGCCGCCAGCACGGTGATGGCCGAAACATTGATGGCCAGGCAGCCCTCCGGCTGCTGGCGCAGGGCATGCAGGGCCAGCTCCAGCACTTCCATGTCCACCTGCCGGACAAGCCCCAGCTCCTCGGCCACCGGCACCAGATGCGCCGCCGGCACCGGCTTGCCCTCGTCATCGAACATGCGCAACAGCGCCTCATGGCACATCACCGTGCCGTCGTGGCGGATGATGGGCTGAAACGCCAGGGTGAAGCGTCGCTGGCGCAGGGCGTCGAAGATCTCGTTGGCAAAGCGTGCCTTCAGCGCCCGTTGCGACATCTTGCGCGCCTTCACGCTGTAGATGGCAGCCCCGCCCGCCGGGCTGGCCTCGGCCTCCGACAACGCCTCTTCCGCTGCCGTGATGGCCTCCGTCAGGCTGCCTGCCTGCTGCGGCAGCAGCACCGCGCCCACCGCCAGCATCGGCCACACCGGTGCCGGTTCGGTATCCACCGGCTGCGCCATCGGCGTCTGGATGAAGCGGCGCATGGCCGGTTCCAGGTCATCCTCGGCACAGTCATGCAGCAGCATGATGATGCGGCTGTGGCCATAACGCGCAATGATGTCGCCCGCGCGCAACACCGAACTCAGGCGGCGCGCCACTTCCGAGTAGGTGGCATCCGCCGCCTCGAAACCATAGGCATCGAAGATGATGGAATAGTTGCGCAGGGAAATCAGCAGCACCGCCGCATGCCGCTGCTTCGGCGCCTCCTCCTCCAGGAAGCGCTCCAGCCGGCGGAAGAAATAGCTGCGGCAATAAAGGCCGGAAGCCGGGTCGCGCTCCGGCATGCCGGGCAGCAGGCAGGCGGTATCGCCACTGCAATCCAGCCGCCGGATGGTGCCGAACGCATGTGCCGGCCTGCCCTCCGCATCAGGCACCCAGAAGCCCTGCTCCAGCACCATGAAGCCACGCTCCTCGCCACGTCCACCGGGCAGGAAACGGTAGGACAGGGCATATTCCCGCTGTCCGCGCTCCATGGCCGTCTGGATGGCTTCCATGCGTGCTTCGGCCTGCGCAGCGTCCATCATCAGCAGCATGGCGCGGCCGCTGTTGATATCGGCCTGCGGCCCCACCTGCAGCACCTCCCGCGCACCATCGCTCCAGTGCCACACATCACGCTGCATGTCCCAGTGAAAGATGGCTTCCTCCACCCCCGATGCCGATGCCACTGCCGCATCAGCGCACACGGGCTGCGTCTGTTCACGCCCCATCACGTGCCCCCGCAATTGCCTTGTCTCTCCACACTCCAACGGCGGTCATGTCTCTTTGCTTGCCGCCTTGTCCTTAAAGTCGCTCCAAAAAAGAAAGATTGGGTAAACCCGCGAAAGTGGCATATCCATATCATGCACGCGGATGACACCGCTGGTGCGCCAGCCGCAGCGCACCCGCATCCACCTCGGTATAGACCTGCGTGGTGGACAGGCTGGCATGCCCCAGCAGCTCCTGGATGGCGCGCAGGTCTGCCCCACCGGCCAGCAGGTGGGTGGCGAAGGAATGGCGCAACGCATGCGGTGTTGCCGTTTCCGGCAGCGCCAGGTAGCCACGCAGGCGCTGCATCAGCTGCTGGATGATGCGTGGCGACAGCGCCCCCCCGCGCACTCCGCGAAAGAACGCCTGCTGTGGTGCAAGCGCAAACGGACAGGCATCGGCATAGCGCCGCAGCAATGCCACCGCCGCCGGCAGCACCGGCACCATGCGCTCCTTCTGCCCCTTGCCGCGGATGGTGAGAAAGCCTTCCCCCTGTGCCAGCAGCGGCGCAACCTGTGCCGCCGTCAGCCCCAGGGCTTCCGAAATGCGCAGGCCACAGCCATACAGCAGCGCCAGCACCGCCGCGTTGCGCGCCCGCACCCAGCCGGGCGCGGCACGGCTGCCATCATCACCGGCATCATCCAGCGCCGCCTCCAGCAGCTCCAGCGCCCGTTGCTGTTCCACCGGATGCGGCAACCCCTTCTCCAGCTTCGGCCCGCGCACCACTGCCAGTGCCGGATTGTCCACCCCATGCTGCCGCTTCAGCCAGCGGAAATATCCCCGCACGGCAGAAAGCCGCCGCGCCCGCGTGCGTGCCGAGGCCCCCTCGCGGCTGCCGGCCGCCAGCCAGGCGCGAAAGTCCGCCGGGCGCAGCCGCGCCAGCTCCGCAAGCCCCGGCGCAGACCCCAGGTGCTCGCTCATGAAGGTGGAGAAGTGCGCAAGATCCCGTGCATAGGCAAGCAGCGTATGAGTCGAGGCCCGCCGGGCATCGCGCAGGTGTGTCAGCCACTCCTGCGCCGCCCTTGCCGCATCTGCCGCCAGTGCAAACCCCGGTGCCGCCAGCGCGTCATCCTGATCAGACACGCGCTCTGCCCGCATTCCTTTGCTGCCCTGCTTGCGTTGCTGCTGCATGCTCCTGCATCCCGTTGCTGCAAGACGGCACATCCTTGCGCCATGCAAGAGGCCTGCGGCACACCTGCCGAATGTGCTATGGGCCGGAATCGATGCACGAGAAGAACCACACACCCGCGCCCGCCGGCCAACTGGCCGATGTGCTGCTGCCCCTGCGGCTGCCGCACCCCTTTACCTACCACGTATCCCCTGAACAAAAGGTTCAGGAAGGCACCTTCGTGCGGGTACCGCTGGGCCGGCGGCAGGAAACGGGCGTGGTGTGGCACCTGCATCGGCCAGACTCGGCACAAGCTGCCGGCAATCGGCAACAGCACGACAGTGCCGACGCACCCGGCACCTCGACACCTCGCCAGCCGCGGCTGAAAACCATTGCCGAGGTGCTCGGCCACATCTCCCCGCTACCGGCGGTGCAACGCCGGCTCATCGACTGGATGGCGCGATATTACGTTGCCAGCCCGGGGCTGGTGCTGAAGCTGTTCATGGCCGCACCGCTGGCCTTGCGCCCGTCCCGCCCGCGTATCGGCTGGCAGGCGCTGATGGACGAAGCCTCTGCCCGCGCTGCCGGGCATCGCATCACCCCGCAACGCGCCCGCGTGCTGCAATTGCTCACGCAGGCATCCACTCCCATCGCCACCGATGAACTGCTGCAACAGGCAGGCATCAGCCGCAGCGTGCTGCAGGGCATGGCCGACGCCGGATTGCTGAAGCCCGTTGCACTGCCAGCGGAAGAGCACACCAACTGGCCCCGCCCGCAGCCTGCCGACTTCTGCCCTCCCACGCTCAACGACGAGCAGCGCCACGCTGCCGATGCCCTGCGCCAGGCGCTGCAGGCAGGTGGCTTTTCGGTGCATCTGCTGGACGGCATCACCGGCTCGGGCAAGACGGAAGTCTATTTCGAGGCCATCGAGCAGGCACTGATCAACGGCAGGCAGGCGCTGCTGTTGCTGCCGGAAATTGCCCTCACCGACGGCTTCATCCAGCGGCTGCAGCGGCGCTTCGGCTTCACTCCGGCGCAATGGCATTCCGACCTTGGCGCGGCGCAACGCGCCCGCATCTGGCGCGGCGTGGCCAGCGGCGATGTCAGGCTGGTGGTGGCCGCGCGTTCCGGCCTGTTCCTGCCATGGCGTTCTCTGGGTCTGATCGTGGTCGATGAAGAGCATGAAAGCGCCTACAAGCAGGACACCACCGTGCCCTACCAGGGGCGCGACGTTGCCGTGATGCTGGGCAAGCTCGGCGACTTTCCCGTGGTGCTGGCCTCCGCCACGCCCTCGCTGGAGAGCATCGTCAATGCCGAGCGCGGCCGCTACACCCACCTGCGCCTGCGCCGCCGCCACGGCCCGGCCCGGCTGCCGCAGATGGCGCTCATCGACATGCGGGCGGAAAAGCTGCCCCCCCGCCACTGGCTGGCCACTCCATTGGTGGAGGCCGTGAACGAGACCCTGCAGCGCAACGAGCAGGCGCTGCTGTTCCTCAACCGCCGCGGCTATGCCCCGCTCACCCTCTGCCGCGCCTGCGGGCACCGCCTGCAATGCCCGCACTGTGCCACCTGGCTGGTGCAGCACCGCCACGCCACCCCTCCACGCGCCGGCAGGCACGGCAACACCACACATGACGAAGCCGCGCACGCCTCCGGCGAAATCCTGCTGTGCCACCACTGCGGCCACACCACCCCCCTGCCTGCCACATGCCCCTCCTGCGGTGCCGAAGGCAGGCTGGCCCCGGTCGGCCCCGGCGTGGAGCGGCTGGCGGAAGAGGCGGCGGCACGCTGGCCTGATGCCCGCGTGCTGGCGCTGTCATCGGACCTGTGGCAGGGCGAGGCGCTGAAGCAGCGCATGCGCGAGATCGCCGCCGGAGAGCACGACATCATCATCGGCACCCAGCTGGTGGCGAAGGGACATCATTTTCCGCTGCTGACCACCGTCGGGGTGGTGGATGCCGACCTGGCGCTGGAAACCGCGGATCCCCGCGCCGGCGAACGCACCTGGCAACTGCTGGCGCAAGTGGCTGGCCGCGCCGGCAGGGCCGAACGCCCGGGCCGCGCCCTCATCCAGACCCACCTGCCGGACACTCCCCTGATGCAGGCCCTTGCGGCGGCAGACCGGGATGCCTTCCTGCAACAGGAGAAGCAGGCCCGCAAGGCGGCCGGCATGCCCCCCTTCGGCCGCCTTGCGGCCATCGTCGTGTCAGCGGAACAGGAAGAGGAAGTGCACGCCTTCTGCATGGCGCTGGCCCGCCATCGCCCTGCCTCGCAACTTGTCTCGGTGCTGGGGCCGGCCCCGGCCCCCATTACCCGCCTGCGCAACCGCTGGCGCTGGCGCTTTCTGCTGAAGGCCCCGCGCCGGGCAGACCTGCAGGGCTACATCCGCGCCTGGCTCGGCAGCGTGAAACAGCCCGCCCGCATCCGCGTGGAAATCGACATCGATCCCTACAACTTCCTGTGAAGCCCACCGCTGGCCGGGGCCTTGCCTGCCAGGAAAGACGAAAGCTGCAAGGCGGCAGAAACCACTCACGGCACCAGCCGATATCCCCCCTGCTCGGTGCGCAGGATGCTGGCGTCAGACGGATCAGGCTCCATCTTCTGCCGCAGGCGATAGATATGTGTTTCCACCGTGTGCGTGGTAACGCCGGCATTGTAGCCCCACACCTCGGCCAGCAGCACATCACGGCTCACCGGCCGCTCACCGGCACGATAGAGAAACTTCAGGATGGCCACCTCCTTCTCGGTCAGGTGTATCTTGCGCCCGTCCTCGTCCACCAGCAGCTTCTGTGCCGGCCTGAAGGTATATGGCCCGATGCGAAAGGTAACCCCCTCGCTCTGCTCGTATTGCCGCAGGTGTGCGCGGATGCGCGCCAGCAGCACGGCAAAGCGGAAGGGCTTGGTTACATAGTCGTTGGCACCGGCTTCCAGCCCCAGGATGGTATCAGCCTCCGAATCATGGGCCGTCAGCAGGATGATGGGGCCGGCAAAGCCGTTGCGCCGCATCACCTTGCAGGCCTCGCGCCCGTCCATGTCCGGCAACCCCACATCCAGCAGCACGAGGTCGAAGACATCCTGCTTCACGGCCTCGATGGCCTCGCCCGCCGTTTCCACCTCCTGCAGCTGAAACTCGTCCTGCAGCTCGAACTGCTCGCGCAGCATCTCGCGCAACAGCGGATCATCATCCACCACCAGCAGCTTCTGCTTTCTCGCCATGATGCCTCCCGTCCGATGAACCGGCATGCGGCCATTCCCGGCATGCCCTGCCAGCAGCCCGCAAGTGCCGCCACATCACAAGGTCATGCCGCAAGCTTTGCCGGTTCACAACGCAAGTCAAGGAGATGCGAGGTTCATCCCGCGACTGCGCCGCTCACAATCCGGTTACATGAGCCCGTTACACGGGGCGCACCTGCCCTTCATCATCTGCCGCACGCTCTGTCGAACCTTCCGGCTCCATCACCGGCTCCATGCGAATGCGGGTGATGCGATGACGTTCCTTTTCCAGGACGGTGAAGCGGAAGCCGTGAAAGGTGAAGGTCTGCCCCACGTCGGGAATGCTCTGCGCCTCGTGCATGATCAGCCCGGCAATGGTCGTTGCCCTGTCTTCCGGCAGCTTCCAGCCATGCATGCGATTGAGATCACGCACCGGCATTGCGCCATCCACGATGAACGCGCCATCTTCCCGCCGCACGCCCTGCGTCGCCCGGTCATGCTCATCCGCAATGTCGCCGACGATCTCCTCCATGATGTCTTCCAGCGTAACCAGCCCCTGCACCTCGCCATATTCGTCCACCACGAGGGCAAAGTGCATCTTGCGCCGCAGGAAGGCCGAGAGCTGATCCATCAGCGGCGTATGCTCCGGCACGAACCACGGCGGCAACAGCAGGCTGCGCACGTCAATGCGGGAGATGTCGCCCCCTGCCCCGGCCAGCGCCGAGAGCAGATCACGCGCATGCAGGATGCCGATGATGTTCTCCGGGCTTTCGTGCCAGACGGGATAGCGCGTGTAGCCGTTCTTCAGCACGTAATCGAGGATCTCTTCCGGCGAACGCGAGATGTCGATGCTCTTCATCCGCGTGCGATGCACCATCACGTCCGCCACCGTCAGCTCGCGCAGGTCCAGCACCCCGTCCAGCATCTGCAGATCACGCACCGGCTGGCGCACCTGCTCGCGATGCATCTCGATGGCACCGCGCACCTCCTCGCGGAACGACAGCACGTTCTGCGCGCGGGAAACATCCGCCCCCAGGAGCTTCAGCATCTGCTTCACCAGCGCCTCCACCACCATCACCACCGGTGCCAGCAGCAGCACCACCCAGCGGATGACGGGTGCCACCCTGAGTGCCATCTTCTCGGCATTGAGGATGGCATAGGTCTTCGGCATCACCTCGCCGAACACCAGCACCAGCGCCGTCATCACGAAGGTGGCCCACACCACGCCGGTGGCGCCGAACAGTTGCAGGAACAGCGTGGTGGCCAGCGCCGAGGCCAGGATGTTCACCAGGTTGTTGCCCAGCAGGATGGCACCGATGAGCCGCTCCGGCATGTCCAGCAGCGCCTTCAGCAGCTGCGCGCGCTTCTCGCCCTTGCGCGCCAGGTGCGCGATGCGCGCACGTGAAGCAGCCGTCAGCGCCGTTTCCGAGCCGGAGAAAAAGGCCGAAAGCAGCAGCAGCCCCAGCACGCTGATGATGAACACCCAGGTTGCGTCCATTGTCTTTCAGCCTCCAACCACCGCATCATGTTCCGGACAGGACCGCACAGCAACGATGCACCACCTTGCCTGACGGTGCACCAGCCGTCTGCCTGACATACCGGAAAAACAGGAAGGAAAAAGAGGCCGGCGTCAACCATGCCCATGCATCAGGGCCATGAATGCCCTTCATCTGCCCTCGCCATGCCGGCATCCGCCACTGCCATTGGCGCGCAACCGGGAAGCTTCCCCGTTTTGCCTCACAGGGCCTTCAGCGGGCCTTCAGCATCTGCCCAGAGACATCCCCCTCGCCAGATGAAACGGCACCATCGTCGGTGTCCAGCATCCACAGCAGCTCGTGCGCCATCATCTGCGGCGTTACCATCACCACCTTCGTCTGCACGCACACCAGCAGCCCCCTCTGCGCTGCCAGTTGCCGCAGGTCGTCATGCAGGCGTGTGGCGGCAGCCTGCGCCCCCTCCTCGTCGGCATCCTTCAACAGCACCAGGAAGGTATCCGGCCCGGCGCAGCCCAGGGTATCGCAATTGCGGGTATTTTCTATCAAGTGCATGGCCACCGCCTGCCGCAGCCGCGAATCGCAAGGGGCCACCCGCAGCATCAGCAGCATTGCCGTTTCGCGTTGCAGCCTGATGGCCTGAAACCGCGCCAGTGCCCGCGCAAACGCCTGTTTCGTCAGCAGCGGCACCTCGGCATCCAGATCCTCCGGCGAGCGTGCCATCCACGAAAGCCGGCGCACCCGCTGGCGAGCCTGCGCCAGCCGCTGCCGCGCTGCCCGCATGCGCTCCAGTTCGTCCCGCACGCCGCTCATGCCCCGCTCCCCTTGGTCCAAAGCCGCGCCCCCACGGTGGCCCCGGAGTTTACGCCCGCTGCATGCCATTGCCAAGCCCTATGCCCGCTCCCGCTGCCCACCCCCGTTGCCAAGCCCCATGAGCAACGGTAAACAGGGCCATCCACCAACAACCCGGAGCAACGCACATGACGCAACAGCCCGCACAGGTGGCAGTCATCATGGGCAGCCAGTCGGACTGGCCCACCATGCGCCATGCCTGCGAGGTGCTGGAGGAGCTGGGCATCGCTCATGAGGCCCGCATTGTTTCCGCCCACCGCACGCCGGAACGGCTTTACACCTTTGCCCGCACGGCGCACGAGCAAGGGTTTCGCGTCATCATCGCCGGTGCCGGTGGTGCGGCGCACCTGCCGGGCATGGTGGCGGCGCTCACCCATCTGCCGGTATTCGGCGTGCCCATCCAGTCGCGTGCCCTGTCCGGCAAGGACAGCCTGCTTTCCATCGTGCAGATGCCGGGTGGCGTGCCGGTGGGCACGCTGGCCATTGGCAAGGCCGGAGCCACCAATGCAGCGCTGCTTGCTGCCGCCGTGCTGGCGCTGTCCGATGCCGCGCTGGAACAGCGCCTGCGCCAATGGCGCGCCCGGCAGACTGCGGCAGTGGCAGAATTCCCCACGGACGAAGGCAGGCACGACGCATGAGCAGCCGGTTGGTCAGGCCCGTGGCACCGGGCGGGGTGATTGGCATTCTGGGTGGTGGCCAGCTGGGGCGCATGCTGGCGCTTGCCGCCGCCCGGCTGGGGCTGAAGGCGCACATATACGCACCTGCAGGCGACAACCCGGCCTTTGACGTGGCCCATGCCCACACCACCGCAGCCTATGATGATGAAGCGGCCCTGCACCGTTTCGCCGCTGCTACCGATGTCATCACCTACGAGTTCGAGAACATTCCCGTGGCCGGCGTCGAGCTGCTGGCGGAGCAATCATGCCTGCGCCCGGGGGCGCGCTCGCTGCAGATGGCACAGGACCGCCTCGCTGAAAAGACCTTCGCCAGCGCGCTGGGCATTCCCACCCCACCCTTTGCCAATGTGGAACGCGAGGAGGATCTGTCGGCGGCACTGAAGCAGGTGGGGCTGCCGGCGGTGCTGAAGACGCGGCGCTTCGGCTACGATGGCAAGGGGCAGGCCAGGGTGCACGACGAAAACGAGCTGCACCAGGCCTGGGCGGCACTGGGCAACGCACCCTGCATTCTTGAAGGTTTCGTGTCCTTCACCTGCGAGGTCTCCGCCATCATCGCCCGCGGGGCAGATGGCAAGACAGCCACCTTCGACGTGCCGCGCAACGAGCACGAGAATCATGTCCTTCGCCACAGCCACGTGCCTTCAGGCCTGCACCGGCAAACCGGGCATGAGGCCGTCAGCATGGCCTGCCGGCTGGCCGAGGCGCTGGAGCATGTCGGCGTGCTGGCGGTGGAGTTCTTCGTGCTGCAAGATGATGCCGGAAACCAGCAACTGCTGTTCAACGAGTTCGCCCCGCGCGTGCACAACTCCGGCCACTGGACGGAAGCCGCCTGCGACCTGTCGCAGTTCGAGCTGCACGTGCGCGCCGTCTGCGGCTGGCCGCTGCCGCAGCCGCGCCGCCACCATGACTGCGTCATGACCAACCTGCTGGGCGATGAGGTGCATGACTGGCAGGCCCTGGCCCGCGAGCCGGACACCGTGCTGCACCTCTACGGCAAGCGCGAGGCCCGGCCGGGGCGCAAGATGGGACATTACACCCGCCTGCTGTCTCCACGCAGCGCCTGACCCCGCCAATGTGCAGGCAAGGTGCCTGCAGGCTCTGCCAGGCTCTCCAACCGGCACCATCAGCGCTCGGTGAGTTTCAGCTCTATGCGGCGGTTGCGGGCCTTGGCCTCTTCCGTGTCGCGTGGGTCGATGGGGTGAAACTGGCCGAAGCCGGTGGCGGCAAGGCGCTCCGGCGGCACCCCGCGGGAGATGAGATAACGCACCACCGACAGGGCGCGGGCGGTGGAAAGCTCCCAGTTGGAGGGAAACTGCGGTGTGGCGATGGGGTCGGTATCGGTATGGCCATCCACCCGCAGCACCCAGTTGATGTCGGGCGGGATGTCGCGGCTGATCTCCAGCAGGGCCTCGGCAATCTTGTCCAGCTCGCGCCTGCCTTCTTCCGTCAGTTCGGCACTGCCCTTGGGAAAGAGAATCTCGGAGGAGAAGACGAAACGATCCCCCACCACGCGGATATTGGCGCGGCTCGAGAGGATGGCACGCAGCCGGCCGAAGAACTCCGAGCGATAGCGCGCCAGCTCCTGCACGCGGCGAGCCAGCGCGGCATTGAGCCGCTTGCCGAGGTTGACGATCTTCACCCGCGCTTCCTTCTCGCGCTGCTCGGAGGCCTCGAGCGCGGCATTGAGCATGGCCACCTGGCGGCGCAGCGCGGCGATCTGCTGGTTCAGCAGCTCCACCTGCGCCAATGCCTCTGCCGAGATCCTGCGCTCCTTGTCCAGCTCCTGGCGCAATGCGCCGATGATGCCACCAGCCTCGCCCTTCGATGCCTGCAAGCCCTGCAGCATGGCATTGAGCGATGCCACCTGCCCTTTCTGTGCCTCCAGCTCATCGGTGAGAGAAAGCAGGGAAGCCTGCAGCTTCGCCTTCGATGCCTTTTCCAGCGCCAGCAGCTCGCTCAGCTCCGCCACCTGCGCGCGCAGCCTTTCCAGCGCCGTGTCCTGCCCGGAAATCTCGCGCGCCTGCATGAACTGCGCCACCACGAACAGCGTCAGCAGGAAGATGAATACCAGCAGCAGCTGGCTCATGACATCAACAAATCCCGGCCAGTAGAGCTGGCCGCCATCTCCCCGGCGTTGTCTGCTGGATGATGCAGGCATCACTGCGGTTTCCGCTCATGCATGCCCTGGCGTTGTTCCAGGTGCGTGGCGATGCGTTGCAGCAGTTGCAGCACCTGCCCCTGTTCCTGCGACTGGTGCCTGGCCCAGTCGCGCATCAGCCGCTCTTCCTCGCGCATCTGCTCCACCAGCCGGGCGATGGCATTGGCCAGATGCTCCAGCGATTCCGCCGTCTGGCGGGCTGGCTGGGACTGGTCCTCGGCCATTGCGGCTGGCGTGGCGGCAGGTGCAGCGGCGGGAGCACGGCCCAACCGGACAGCCATCTGCGCCAGCGCCTGCTGCAACTGCGCCATGCCCTGATGCAGGTGGGCAAGGTCGCTGCGCACACCGCCTGCGGCTTCTCCCTGCTCACCGGCAGCGATGTCGGTAATGGAAGAGAGCCAGTCTTCCACGTCGGTATAGAAGCGGTTCTGTGCCTGCGCCGCCTGCAGGTCCAGAAAGCCCAGCACCAGCGACCCGGCCAGGCCGAACAGCGAGGAGGAGAAAGCCGTGCCCATGCCGGCCAGCGGCGCTTCCAGCCCGGCCTTCAGCTCCTCGAAGATGGTGGCACCTGCCGCCGTGCGCACATCCAGGTTGCGGATGACCTCGCCGACGGAAGAGATGGTCTGCAACAGCCCCCAGAAGGTGCCCAGCAGGCCGAGAAACACCAGCAGGCCGATGAGATAGCGGGAAATGTCGCGCGATTCATCCAGGCGGGAGCCGAGCGAATCGAGCAGCGAGCGCATGGCCGCCGGGGTGATGCCGCGCTCCGGCCTGTGCTCGCGCAGCAGGGCGGCCATTGGTGCCAGCAGGCGCGGCTGCCATTGCAGCTCCAGCCCCGGTTGGGTGATGCGGAAGTGGTTGACCCAGTTCACCTCGCGAAACAGCCGAATGACCATGCGCAAGGTGTAGGCGACGCCCAACAGCAGGGTGAACAGGATCAGCCCGTTGAGCGCCGGATTGGCCATGAAGGCATCGATGATGCGCGGAAACAGCACCGCCGCGATCAACCCCGCCAGCACGATGAACACGATCATGCGCAGCAGATAGATGGTCGGGCGGCTGACGGCCTCGGTCTGCTCGATGTCATTCATGCCGGTTCACGCCATGCAAGCTGATTCGCGGCTGGCCCGTGGCTCGTGCACACCTTATCGGAAGCCCCGACGCATGGCAATCGGCGACAACCATGTGATCCAGGCGCGGGCTCAATGCACAAGCCGTAAACGTCAGGGGGCAGAGAGAGAAAGCGCCCGGAACACCCTGTGTCAGCGACAGCAGGATGCACGCTCCCGCACAGGCCGATCCGCGAGCACTACCTTGAGAGGATGAAGAGAGAAGCTGCCCGAAACGCCCTGTGCCAGCGAAAGCAAGGACACACGCTCCCGCACAGGCCGAGCCGCAGGCTCCGCCTTGAAAGGATGAAGAGAGAAGCTGCCCGAAACGCCCTACGTCAGCGAAAGCAAGGACACACGAAGTGTGTGGTGGAGCCGAGGGGAGTCGAACCCCTGACCTCAGCAGTGCGATTGCTGCGCTCTCCCAACTGAGCTA
>JALSGQ010000023.1 GCA_026982665.1 Hyphomicrobiales bacterium
AAGAGAGAAGCTGCCCGAAACGCCCTACGTCAGCGAAAGCAAGGACACACGAAGTGTGTGGTGGAGCCGAGGGGAGTCGAACCCCTGACCTCAGCAGTGCGATTGCTGCGCTCTCCCAACTGAGCTACGGCCCCGGGCGATGTTTCGCGCCATTGGCGGAACGTGAGTTCATCTAGGCTGTTGGGTGCGGGGTGTCAAGCATGGTGGAGGGATGTTGCAAGGCTGGCTTGCATGGTCTTGCAGGGAGGCAGTGAGGGCGGGCTTGTCCTGTGCTCGTGGTTGCGCTTGCACCGGTGGCGCTGGGGGGTTACATCTGTGCCACGAAGGCGGGAGAAGAGGCATCGGCAACCTCAAGAAGCGAGAGTGGCATCGTGGGCAATCCGTTCCTGTGGCTGATCATCACCGTGCTGGACATCTACCTGTGGATCATCATCATCTGGGTGGTGGCCAGCTGGCTGGTGGCGTTCAATGTCATCAACCCGCACAATCAGTTCATCCGCACCATTTTGCATGCATTGGCACAGCTCACGGAGCCCGTGATGCGGCCCATCCGGCGCGTGCTGCCTGACCTGGGCGGGCTGGACCTGTCGCCGATGGTGGCCATCATCGGCATCATCTTCCTGCAGAAGTTCATCGTGTGGGCATATTTCAACTATCTTTCGTGAGCATGCATGGCCGGACATGATGACAGGCCGTGGCGCGCCATGGATGATGGCATCATGCTGCGGGTGCGGGCGCAGCCCGGTGCCAGGCACTCCGGAATCGGCGGCGTGCGGCAGACGGAGCAGGGGGTGGCGCTGGAAGTGAAGGTGAGCGCACCGCCGGAGAAGGGCAAGGCGAACAAGGCCATCACGGAGCTGCTGGCAAAGGTGCTGGGGGTGCCCAAAAAGGCGGTGGCGCTGCGGCGCGGCGAGAGCGGCCGGGTGAAGCTGCTTGTCATTGCCGGTGATCGGCAGGCATTGTGCGAGAGGCTGGAGACACTGGTGCAGGAGGCGGGGGCATCATGAGCAACGTGGTGCATGACGGCATCATCGACGGCAAGGCGCTGGCGGCACAGGTGCAGCAGCGCGTGGCGGCTGCGGTGGCGGAACTGAAGCAGAAGCATGGCTTCGTGCCCGGGCTGGCAGTGGTGCTGGTGGGAGACGATCCGGCTTCCGCCGTGTATGTGCGCAACAAGGGCAGGCGCACCACGGAAGCAGGGATGAAGTCGTTCGAATATCGGCTGCCGGCAGACACCACGGAGAAGAAGCTGCTGGAACGCATTGCGGCGCTGAATGCATCGGACGAGGTGCATGGCATCCTGGTGCAGCTGCCGTTGCCGAAGCAGATAGACCCGGCGAAGGTGATCGATGCCATCGCTCCGGACAAGGACGTGGACGGCTTTCATGTCATCAACGCCGGGCGGCTGGCGGTGGGCAGGCCGGCCCTGGTGCCGTGCACGCCGCTGGGCTGCGTGTTGCTGGCAAAGCAGGCAAGGGCAGACCTGACGGGGCTGGAGGCCGTCATCATCGGGCGCTCCAACATCGTCGGCAAACCGCTGGCGCAACTGCTGCTGAACGAGAACTGCACGGTAACGGTGGCGCATTCGCGCACCCGCGACCTGCCCGAGGTGGCACGCCGGGCGGACGTGCTGGTGGCGGCGGTGGGCAGGCCGGAGCTGGTGCGCGGAGACTGGGTGAAGCCCGGTGCCATTGTCATCGACGTGGGTATCAACCGCGTGGAGGGTAAAGACGGCAAGGCGCGGCTGGTGGGCGACGTGGCCTTTGCCGAAGCGCGCGGAAGGGCAGCGGCCATCACCCCGGTGCCGGGCGGCGTGGGGCCGATGACCATCGCCATGCTGCTGGCCAACACGGTGCGCGCGGCCTGCATGCAGCGCGGAGTGGACTTGCCGGAAGCGCTTGCCGGCCTGTAGAATGGCCGCGGGGAGGAAGAGCAGGAATCAGGCGTGCTGCAGCTGCAGAAGCCCCGTGGCCTTGCGTCTTTCCTTGCCTGTCGTGCAGGAGCAGGGATGCAGGGTGCATGGCAGGCATGAGAATTGACGAGAGCCATTGACACGGCGGCAACGTTCGTGATTTCTGCGCGCCGCACCTGCGTTGTGCCCCTGTTCGTGCATGCATCCGCGTTCCAGCATGCCGGGGCCGGCAGGCACGCCACGACAGGAATGCCATGACACCAACCTCCAAGGCATCATCTGCCCGCGCCATGCCGGCGCATGTGCAGGCCCTGCGGCTGCTGGCGCTGGAAACCGCCGGAAACGCTCCTGCATGGAAGAGGCGGCTGATTGCCGCTGCCGCGCCGGTGGTCGATGTATTGTTCCAGCGTCATCTGGTGCAGGATATCCAGGCCCCGGACTGGCCGGATCGCGATCGTTTCATCGTTTCACCCCATTTGCGCCCCCTTGCCCGCGCCCTGCAGCACCTGCTGGGGCAGGAAGCCGGCACGGCGGATACGGCGCAGCGGGGAGCAGCTCCCGCGAAGATCGAGGAGATGGCCGAGGATGGCGTCAGCACAACTGATGCCACCACAACGGCAGGAACAGGAGCATCGGCTGCATCATCCGATGGCCATGGAAACGATCGTGCTGCTTCTTCCGTCGTTTCCCCGGCACGACAGGCAGGCACGCAGACAGGCATGGATGTCCCCTTTCGCCAGCCCGGGCACGGTCTGGCGGTGGCGGTGGGAATGGCGCTGGCCACCCGCCTGTTGCGCGAGCGTTTCGGCGCAGAGGTGTTCGACCATGCCACGTTCGTGCTGATCGATGACCATGACGTGGAGCCGGGCACGGCGCAGGAGGCCATTGCCATTGCCCCCTGGCTGCGGCCGCATCGCCTGTGCGTGCTGCACATGACGGCACGGCAGGAAGAGCAAACCGCACGGGACGGACACTTGCGCTGCCCCAACCACCTGGCGCGGTTTGCCGCAGCCGGCTGGCACGTGCAGCAGGTGGCGGCAGATGATGCCCGTGGCATCGGGCAGGCGCTGGAGCAGGCCATGCAGCAGGACGTGGTATCTGAGGAGGAGCGCCGCCCGGCCTACATTGCCCTGGAATATGATGCGCAGGCCGAAGTGCCGTCCAGCGAATTCCTGCGCGAGCAACTGGGCTGGAGCGAGGCGGGCAGCGGCGAAGTGCCCGGTGAGGTGCGTGATGACTGGCGGCTGGCGGGCCTGCGCGGACGCAAGGCCCGGCGAGGCTGGCAGCAGCGGCTGGAGCAGCTGGAACCGGCACAGCGCGAGGAACTGGAGCAGGTGTTGGCGCAGCCCCTTCCGGAACCCTTCCGCCAGCACATGCGGGCATTGCGCATGGCGCTGGCAGAGACTGCCCAGCCGAGAAACCTGCAATCCCTGCTGCCGGCACTGCTGGAGCGCAGCCAGGCCTTCCTGCCGCCGCCGGAAATGCTGGTGCTGACGGCATTGCACGATGCGCTGCCCCGCTCCGCGGCCCTGCCAGCCATGGAATCGGATGCGCAGTCCTCCAGTGAAGACAAGACATCGCAACCACCGGCACAGAAGCTGCAGGCTGCATCGGAGGCGACAGGAAATGCGGCCGGGCTGGACCTTGGCCTGCGGCCCATGGCGCTGGCTGCAGTGCTGGCGGGGCTGGCGGCACATGGCGGTGCGCGTCCCGTCGGGGTGGTGCGGCGGCAGCAATTGCCGCCGATGTTGCCATTGCTGCAGGAAATGGCCAGCGCCGGGCTGGCAGCCAGCATTTTCGTGCTGGATGATGATGGCTGTCGCCATGCGCCGGTGGAGGTTGCCGTAACGGGTGTAACCTGCCTGTGTCCGGCGGATGCAGTGGAGCTGGTGGAATGCTGGCAGTTGTGCATGCAGCAGCCGCAAGGCCCGGCGCTGCTGATACTGCCTTCCGGCGAGCTGCCGGCCGTGCGCACCAGCCCGGAAAAGTCCAATCTCAGTGCTCTTGGCGGATATGAACTGTTCAGCTCGGAAGTGTTTCCCGGGCCGGAAGGTGCACCGGGCATGGTGCTGCATGCCGCCGGCCGTTCGCTGGCGGCGGCATTGAAGGCGGCACAGGCACTGGATGCCGAGGATATTGCCGTGCGCGTGTTCTCGATACCCGCTCCGCACTGGCTGCTGCGGCAGGATGCCGAGCATCGCGCACGGGTGCTGGAAACAGGCGAGGTGCCGCGCCTGTTCGTGCCGCCGGGCGAACTGCGCCATGCCTGGACACCACTCACCCGCAGTGCCGAAGTGCTGAATCCGTGCGATGATGCCGGCCGCCTGTTGTCGGACGAGGCGCTGGCGGCACGCATCGAGGCTGCCGTGCGGGCGCGCCTGGGCCGGTTGCGCGGCGTGGTGGACATCGGCAGCTCCGATGAAGACGCGGTAACACCAGACGAGGAGGAAGAGGCATGAATACTTCCTCTTCCCGGCCTGCCAGTCGGGACAGTTCCGCTGCAGGCACCCAGCAGGGTGGCGGACAACCACCACTGCGGCTGCTGGCGGTGATGCCGGCGCAGGCTGCTGCCGATGCCGCCGTTGAGTGCCTCGATGCCTTCTGCCAGCGGGTGGACGTGGCCGCCGTGCTGCTGGCGACAATGCCCACGGAAGAAGAAGATGCCGCAAGCATGCAGGATCTCGCGCAGGCACTGGTGCATGTGGCGCAGGCGCATGGTGCCGCCGCCCTGGTGCGGGAGGATGTGAATGCATGCCGCAGGCTGGGGGCTGATGGTGTGCATGTAGAAGGAGATGCCCCCGATCGCATCCGTTCCCTGCGGCGCATGCTGGGGGATGAGATGATCATTGGCGCATGCTGCCCGCTGCAGCGGCACGTGGCGATGGAGCTGGCCGAGGCCGGTGCGGATTATCTGGGCATCGACCAGCGGGTGGAGGCACGTGGCGAGAACCTGCTGGCATGGTGGGCGCAGATGTTCACCGTGCCGGTGGTGGCAATGTTGCCTGCCGCGCCGCAGGAACTGCCCAGGCTGTGGCGGCAGGGTGCGGACTTTGCCGTGCCGCTGCCGGAAGTGTGGGAAGATGCAGCACGGGCCGCGGCGCTGGCGGAGGAATATGCCGAAGCCTTGCGCCAGTTGACGGAAATGCATGCCTGATGCGCCAAAACAGGCTAAGGAGAAGCACGGCTTGATTCTTCCAGTCTCGGGAACCGGGGTGTTGGTCAGGTTTTCTGTCATTGGCAAGGTGTTGGCGCAGCGGTGGACATGCCTGCCGTTGGCCCTGGCCCTTTTCCTCTCCATGCCACAATTGCCTGCTGCCCCGGCACAGGCTGCACCTTCGGAAAAAGGTGCGGCTGATGCCGCCACGGGCAATGCGCCCGATTTTCGCGAAGCAGTGGCACTGTATCAGTCGGGGCGGTTCGAGGAAGCGCTGGAGCTGGCCCGCGAGCTGGCGGCGGAAGGACACCTGGAAGCGCAAGCCATGCTGGGCGTGCTGCACGAGCAGGGCAAGGGAGTGGAGCGCAACCCGTCAAAGGCGGCGCAATGGTTCGAGCGCGCCGCCACTGGCGGGCACACGGGAGCAATGTTTGCCCTTGCCATGCTGCACCTGGATGGGCGGCTGGGCAGGAAGGATGTGGAAACAGCCCGTTACTGGCTGGAGCAGGCAGCACGGCGCGGCATGGCGGAGGCACAATACAATCTGGCGCTGCTGCACACCGGTGTTGGCAATACTCCTGCCGACTGGCAGCAGGCAGCAAAGTGGTTTCGCAAGGCTGCCGAGCAGGGCAATGCTCACGCGCAATACAATCTCGGCGTTCTGTATCTGACCGGCAAGGGCGTGCCGCAAGACTTTCACGAAGCCTCGGAGTGGTTCAAGAAGGCAGCCCTGGCCGGCCTGCCACAGGGTGCCACGGAATATGGCCTGCTGGTGTTTCGCGGCAATGGCGTGCAGAAAAACGAAAACATCGGTGCCAGCTGGCTGCTGTATGCGGCGCGCAGCGGCTATGCGCCCGCCATGCAGAAGCTGGCGCGGCTGCATGCCTTGGGGCGCGGCGTGCGCAAGGATGCGGTGAAAGCTGCCAAGTGGTATCTGCTGGCGCGCCAGCGCGGTGCCAGGGACACCTGGCTGGACCTGTTCCTGAAGCACCTGTCGGATGAGCAGATGCAGCAGGCGCGCAAGCTGGCCGCCGCCTTTCGCCCCACCCGCATGCGCCCGTCCAACCGCACCACGCCGGACGGCAAGGGCCAGATGCTGGCCCCACCAAAACCACCCCGGAAACAGCGGCGCTCTGATGATGATGCCGCTGCCACCAGCAGCGCCAATACCTCGGGCAAAGGCACCAGGAACTGACCGCCAGGCCGTCCAGCCTGAAGAAAAGTTTTCCAGCCTGCTTTGCAGGCTGGAAATGCTTTTCTTCACGTTCGACACCGGCAGGACATCATTTCTACCGCGACAAGGCGCACAGCCACCTTCCGGCTTCCCTGCCGCTGCTCACGCGCCCCGGCGGCGCTTGGCCAGCGCCCGCAGGCGCAGGGCATTGAGCTTGATGAAGCCCTCGGCATCCTTCTGGTCATAGGCACCTTCATCGTCCTCGAAGGTTACCAGCGCTTCGTCATAGAGAGACTTGGGCGACTTGCGCCCCGTTACGATGACGTTGCCCTTGTAGAGCTTCAGCCGCACGGTGCCCTCTACATCCTCCTGGCTCTTGTCGATGAGTGCCTGCAGCATCTCGCGCTCCGGCGAGAACCAGAAACCGTTGTAGATGAGCGTGGCGTAGCGCGGCATCAGCTCGTCCTTCAGGTGCATGGCCTCGCGATCCAGCGTGATCGACTCGATGGCCCGGTGCGCCGGCAGCAGGATGGTGCCGCCCGGCGTCTCGTAGATGCCGCGGCTCTTCATGCCGACGAAGCGGTTCTCCACCATGTCCACGCGACCGATGCCGTGTTTCTTCGCCAGCTCGTTGAGCGTGGCCAGCAGCGTGGCCGGAGACATCTCCTCGCCGTTGATGGCCACCGCGTCGCCACGCACGAAGTCGATGGTGATCTCCTCCGGCTTATCCGGCGCCTCGACGGGGTCGATGGTGCGCTGGAACACGTAAGGCGCAGGCTCCTGCCACGGATCTTCCAGGATCTTGCCCTCGGAGGAAGAGTGCAGCAGGTTGGCATCCACCGAGAAGGGGGCCTCGCCGCGCTTGTCCTTCGGCACCGGGATCTGGTGCCTCTCGGCAAAGGCGATGAGGTCGGAGCGGCTCCTGAAGTCCCACTCCCGCCACGGGGCGATGACCTTGATGTCCGGGTTCAGGGCATAGGCGGAAAGCTCGAAGCGCACCTGGTCGTTGCCCTTGCCGGTGGCCCCATGCGCAATGGCATCGGCCCCGGTTTCCTCGGCAATCTCCACCAGCCGTTTGGCAATCAGCGGGCGGGCGATGGAAGTGCCCAGCAGATAGACGCCCTCATACAGCGCATTGGCGCGGAACATGGGGAAGACGTAGTCGCGCACGAACTCCTCGCGCAGATCCTCGATGTAGATCTCGCGAATGCCCAGCATCTCAGCCTTCTGGCGCGCCTCTTCCAGCTCCTCGCCCTGGCCGAGATCGGCGGTGAAGGTAACCACCTCCGCGCCGTAATGCTCCTGCAGCCACTTCAGGATGATGGAAGTATCCAGCCCGCCGGAATAGGCCAGCACCACCTTCTTCACATCTTTCACGCTCATGATCCCCTGCTCCGAAATGCGGTTCACCGGCGGCACTATTGGAACAAGCTGTTGCAGGCTGCAAGGGGTGATCTTGCATTTGCCACATTCCCTGCGCCATATTCGCTTCATTCCATTTCAACACACAGGCAAAAAAGGGGGTAACCACATGAAAGTTCTGCGCAAGATGATGATGGCGCTGGCCCTGGTGATGATGGTGGCCGTCAGCGGCATCACCACACCACCGCAGGCCGAGGCCCGCACCCCGTGCAAGGAACTGAACGGCAAGCGCGCCTGTGAGGCCCGCGAAGACTGCGTGTTTGTCGATGCCTACACCCGCAAGGATGGCGTGAAGGTAAACGCCTACTGCCGCGCAAAGGGC
>JALSGQ010000024.1 GCA_026982665.1 Hyphomicrobiales bacterium
GCCTCCAGCAGGCGCTGGCGGATGATATTCTGGCGCTCCTCGCTGGCAATCTTCTCGCCCGTCAGGTCGGTTACGTAGAACACGTCCACGGCGCGCTCGCCATAGGTGGTGATGTGGGCGGAGGAAACGTTCAGGTTCAGATCGTGCAGGGCGGTGGTGAGGTCGAACAGCAGGCCCATGCGGTCAAGCCCTTCCACCTCGATGATGGTGAAGCGATTCGATGAAGTGTTGTCGATGACCACCTGCGGAGCAATGCGGAAGGGCTTGAACTTCTCCGGTGGCTGGCGCTTGTCCTGCAGCATGTCGGCCAGCCGCACCTCGCCGGTCAGCGCTTTCTCTATCATCTCCGCCACCCGCCTTGCCCGGCGTTTTTCGTCCTCGTCATCCTCGAACGCGCGCTGGATGATGACAGTGTCCAGCGCCCAGCCGTCAGCGGTGGTGAAGATCTTTGCGCCGGTGATGTTGGCGCGGGCCGCCGCGCAGGCTCCGGCCAGCAACGCCAGCAGGTGAGGATAGTCCGGCGTGTAGACGGTAATCTCGGTGATGTCGGTGAAGCTGTCGGTATGGCAGTCGAGCGCGATCTTCTCGCCTGCCTGCTCCGCCCGCTCGATAAGCCTTGCATGGCGCACCTGGTGCTCGGTGTCGGTGCCCAGCCAGTAGGCCTCGTAATGGCGCTGCAGGTAGGGCTTGAGCTTCTCCTCCGGCCAGCCAATGGCCTCCGCGAACTGCGCCTGCGCCCGCGCCACCCGCTGATGTCGCGGGATGGTGGCATGACCGCCGGAGAGCACCGGCTCGGTTTCATAATAGAGCGTGCGCAAAAGCTCGCCCTTCCAGCCGTTCCACACGCCGGGGCCGACGGCGCGAATGTCCACCACCGTGAGGATCAGCAGCAGCCGCAGGCGTTCGGGCGTCTGCACCTGCTCGGCGAAGTCGAGGATGGTCTTGAAGTCCATCAGGTCGCGCGTCTGCGCCACTTCGCTCATCAGCAGGTGATGGCGCACCAGCCATGCCACCGTCTCCGTCTCCGCCTCCGACAGCCCCAGCCGCGGGCACAGCTTGCGCGCCACCTTCTCGCCGGCAATGGAATGGCTCTCCGGCCTGCCCTTGGCGATGTCGTGCAGGAAGGCGGCGACGAACAGGGCGCGGCGCATCTTCACCTTGGGCATGATCTCCGCCGACAAGGGATGCTCCTCCTGCAGCTGCCCCTTGTCGATGCGCGCCAGCCAGCCGACGGTGCGGATGAGGTGCTCGTCCACCGTGTAATGGTGATACATGTTGAACTGCATCAGCGCCACGATGCGCCCGAAATCCGGGATGAAGCGGCCCAGGATGTCGGCTTCGTTGAGCTGGCGCAGGACGGTTTCCGGGTCGTGCGAATCGCACAGCAGCTGCAGGAACAGCTCATTGGCCCGCGGGTCGTTGCGCACGCTGTCGTCGATGAGGCGGATGGAGCGGCGCACCAGCCTGAGCGCATTGGGATGAATGTCTGCCTGCAGGCGATCGGCCAGGGCGAACAGTTGCAGCATGTTCACCGGGTCGTCGCGGAAGACATCCTCCCCTTCCACGTCGATGCGGCCATTGTCGATGACGAAGCCCGGGTAGTCCTCCAGCCGGCGGCTGCGTGGATGCTTCAGCAGATGGTTCAGCAGGCGCGAGACACGGGGCAGCTCCTTCAGCTGCTGCTCCTCCAGCACGGCGGAGAAGATGCGCGTGAGATCGCCCACCTCCTTGGCATGCAGGAAATAGCGGCGCATGAAGCGCTCCACGTGCTTCAGCCTGGCATGGGCGGAGCGAAAGCCCAGCCGCTCGGCCACCTTCGGCTGCAGATCGAAGGTGAGCTTGTCCGTCGGGCGGCCGGTGAGGAAATGCAGGTGGCTGCGCACGGCCCAGAAGAAGTCCTCCGCCTTCTGGAAGCGTTTCAGCTCTTCCCTGGTGAACACGCCATGCTCCAGAAGCCCGGCCACGTCATCGACGCCATAGACATACTTGCCGATCCAGAACAGCGTCTGCAGGTCGCGCAGGCCGCCCTTGCCCTCCTTCACGTCGGGCTCCACCAGGTAGCGGCTCTCGCCCTGGCGGCGATGGCGTTCATCACGCTCGGCCAGCTTGGCGGCAATGTAGCCGCGTGGATCGTGCCCGATGACCTTGTTGCGGAAGCGCTCGCGAAATTCCTCGAACAGCGCCTCGTCGCCAGCCAGCAGGCGGGTTTCCATCAGTGCGGTGAGGATGGTGTGATCCTCCTTCGCCAGCCGGATGCAGTCGTCCAGCGAGCGGGTGGCATGGCCCACCTTGAACTTCAGGTCCCACAACAGATACAGCAGGTATTCCACCACCTGCTCGCCCCATGCCGTCTGCCGGTAGGGGAAGAGGAACAGCAGGTCGATGTCCGACCCCGGTGCCAGCGTGCCGCGCCCGTAGCCGCCGGTGGCCACCACGGCGATGCGTTCGCCGGATGTGGGGTTTGACAGCGGGTAAAGCTCGCTGGTGATGAAATCGAACAGTGCCTGCAGCAAGGCATCCTGCGCCTGCGCAAGAAACTGCACGCAGCGCAGGCCGCGGCGGTCTTTCAGCAATTGCGCCTCGGCTGTCGCATGCACCTGGGTGATGATCTCCTTCGCACCCTGCAGCAAGGCGTTGCGGAATTCGAGGGAATCGGGCGCGTGCTGCCGCTTCAGCGCTTCAACGAGCCTCCGCAGCGCTTCTCCGGCACCTTGCGGGCGGGCAAGATCGATATCTTGCGGCAGCAATGACTCCCCGGTGGTGGACATGGACATGATGCAACGTTCCTGCTTGCTCCACTTGGCGGGCATGATAGGCCAGCATGGCGCTGCTGCAAAAGGGGCTGGAGTGTGTTTTTCATCCCTTCACAGCGGCGTGGGTTTCTGATATGTCTTCGCCAGCCCTGCAGGGAGGCTTTTCCCTGAGCAGTATCTTGTGTGCCATCGACAGGCACACGGCAAGGCAAATCATCCAACCGAAAGGACGGTGAGAGAAGTGGTTCAGGTCGTCGTTCGCGAAAACAACATCGATCAGGCGCTGAAGGCGCTGAAGAAGAAGATGCAGCGCGAGGGCATCTTCCGCGAGATGAAGCTGCGCGCCTATTACGAGAAGCCCTCGCAGCGCCGCAAGCGCGAAAAGGCAGAAGCCGTGCGCCGGTATCGCAAGCTGCTGCGCAAGAAGATGCAGCGCGAGGGGCTGCTGCCGAAGGGCGCGAAATGACGCCAGTGCGGCCTGCCGGCCATGCCGATGCAGCCGCATGCCGACCAATGACCACGACGCGCCTTCTCAGCCACTTGGAGAGGGCGCGTTGCTTTTCATCCCCCGCAATGACGAGGAAGCAATGAAGATCCAGGGCAACGAGATCAAGCCCGGCAACGTGCTGATGCACAAGGGCGAGCTGTGGGTGGTAACCAAGACCGAGCACGTAAAACCCGGCAAGGGTGGTGCCTTTGCACAGGTGGAGATGAAGTCCATCACTTCCGGCACCAAGCTCAACGAGCGTTTCCGCGCCACCGAGAGCGTGGAGCGCGTGCGGCTGGAGCAGAAGGACTACCAGTTCCTCTACGAGCAGGACGGCATGCTGGTGTTCATGGACATGGACACCTATGACCAGATCGAGCTGCCGACGGAGTTCCTCGGCGACCGTGCCGCCTTCCTGCAGGACGGCATGGTGGTTACGGTGGAAAGCCACGAGGGCAGGCCGCTGGGCGTGAAGCTGCCGCTGCACGTAACGCTGGAGGTTACGGAGGCCGAGCCGGTGGTGAAGGGGCAGACGGCGGCCAGCTCCTACAAGCCGGCGGTGCTGGAAAACGGCGTGCGGGTGATGGTGCCGCCCTTCATCTCCGCTGGCGAGAAGATCGTGGTGAACACCGAGGATCTCTCCTACGTGAAGCGGGCGGAGGGGTAAGGGCGCTCCTCCTGCCGTATCCAGCGGTGTTGTCAATCAGATTCCGGGGCAGTTCTCATGGCTCTTTCCGCCACGCTCAACGTGATGGTGAAGGCGGCGCGCAAGGCGGCGCGTCCGCTGATCCGCGACTTCAACGAGGTGGAGCAGCTTCAGGTGTCGCTGAAAGGCCCGGCGGACTTCGTAACGCGGGCTGACAGGCGCACCGAGGAGATCCTGTTCGAGGAGCTGAAGCGCGCCCGGCCCGGCTACGGCTTCATCCTGGAGGAAGGCGAGGACGTGGCCGGGGATGGCGAACATGCGTGGATCATCGATCCCATCGACGGCACCACCAACTTCATCCACGGCATCCCGCATTTCGCCATGTCCATTGCCCTGAAGAAGGGCGAGGAAATCATCGCCGCGCTCATCTACAACCCGGTGGCTGACGAGATGTTCACTGCCGAGAAGGGGCGCGGAGCCTTTCTCAACAACCGGCGCATCCGCTGCTCCGCCCGCAAGGGGCTGGGCCAGGCCGTCATCGTCAACGGCTGCCCGCACCGCGGGCGGGCCGACCTTGCCCGCTTCCGCCGCGAGCTGGCGGTGGTGCAGGAGCAGGTGGCGGGGCTGAGGCGCTACGGTGCGGCCTCGCTGGACTTCTGCTGGGTCGCCGCCGGGCGCTTCGATGGCTACTGGGAACGCGGCCTGAAGGCCTGGGACATTGCCGCCGGCATCCTCATGGTGCGCGAGGCCGGCGGCGTGGTGGAAGAACTGGACGGCAAGGGCGACATGCTCGCCACCGGCAATATCATCTGCGCTGCCCCCGGCGTGTTTCCTGCCCTTTCCACCATCCTGCGGGCGGTGGAATAAGCCTTTCCGCACACCCGCTCAGGTGGTGGTGAGCTTCTCCATCACCTCATCGGGGATCTCGAAGTTGGCATAGACGTTCTGCACGTCATCATCGTCTTCCAGTGCCTGCAGCAGGCGCATCATGGTCTGTGCCTTGTCCTCGTCCAGCTCGGTGGTAGTCTTCGGCTTCCACGTCGGCTTGGCCGATTCCGGCTCGCCCAGCGCCTCGGTCAACGCCTGCGACACGGCGTTCAGGTCCTCGAAGGCACAGATGATGACATGGCCGGAATCATCGGAAACGACATCCTCCGCTCCGGCCTCGATGGCCGCCTCCATCACCGCATCGGCATCGGCCACGTCGGGCTTGTAGGTGATCTCGCCCACGCGATCGAACATGAAGGCCACCGAGCCGCTCTCGCCCAGGCTGCCGCCGTGCTTGGTGAAGATGGAACGCACGGAAGAAGCGGTGCGGTTGCGGTTGTCGGTCAGCGCCTCGACGATGACGGCCACGCCGCCCGGCCCGTAGCCCTCGTAGCGCACTTCCTCGTAGTTGTCGGCATCGGCACCGGAGGAGCGGTTGATGGCGCGCTGGATGTTGTCCTTCGGCATGGAGTGGCTGCGCGCGTTCTGAATGGCCAGGCGCAGGCGCGGGTTGGAGTCCGGGTCAGGCCCGCCGAGCTTTGCCGCCACCATGATCTCGCGCGAGAGCTTGGCGAACAGCTTGGAGCGCGCCGCATCCTGCCGGTTCTTGCGGTGCATGATGTTCTTGAACTGCGAATGTCCGGCCATGACCGTGTTCTCCGCGTTTGAATGCGTTGTTCCGTGATGATGGGATTTGCTGCGACATATGCCGCCAATCGGCGATGCTGTCAAAAGCCCGTTCGCACTATCAGAAGTCCGGCCAGATGGGCCGCAGCCGCCCGCCGGTGCGCAGCGGGCAGATGCGCCGCGCCAGCCCGGTGGCATCGTCCGTTTCCACCAGCACGCCGCAGATGGTGGCCTCGCCCTCCGCCGGGCTGAAGCGGGCGGAAGGGATGCGGCGGGTGAAACGCCGCAGCGGCTCCTCCTTCTGCATGCCGATGACCGAATCGTAATCGCCGCACATGCCGGCATCGGTGAGGCAGGCGGTGCCGCCGGGCAGGATCTGATCATCCGCCGTCGGCACGTGGGTGTGGCTGCCCACCACCAGCGAGGCGCGGCCATCGCAGAAATGCGCCATTGCCATCTTCTCCGAGGTGGCTTCCGCGTGCATGTCCACGACGATGGCATCGGCCATTTCCTGCAGCGGGCAGGCGGCCAGCTCACGCTCCACGGCGGCGAAGGGATCATCGAGGATGGGATGCATGCCGAACTGGCCCATCGCCAGCAGCACCAGCACCTGCCTGCCGTCCGCCGTCTCGAACAGGCCAGAACCGTTGCCGGGCGTGCCGGCGGGGTAGTTGAGCGGGCGCAGCAGGCGCGGCTGGCGGGCGATGTAGGTGAGCGCCTCGCGCTGGTCGAAGGCATGGTTGCCGGTGGTGATGACATCGGCACCGGCGCTCAGCAATTCTTCCGCGATCTTTTCCGTGATGCCGAAGCCACCGGCGGCGTTCTCGCCGTTGACGATGACGAAATCCGCCTGCAGCTTCTCGCGCAGCTCCGGCAAGGCGGCCAGCACCGCCTTGCGTCCGGCCCGCCCCACGATGTCGCCCAGGTAGAGTATGCGCATGAGATGCCGCCGCCTTTTCCCTATGCCTCATGCGCCATAGGGCGGATGATACCGCGTTCCGTCAAGACCGCATCGAGCCGCATGTCGGTGGGCAGGACGGGAATGTGCTCCAGCTCCTGCCCGGCGAAGGCGCAGCCAATGGCGATGGGGCGAGGTGCTGCCCTTGCTGCTGCCTGCTGGTGCAGGTGGGCCAACGTGCGGTCGTAATAACCACCGCCATAGCCCAGCCGATGCCCGGCGCGGTCGAAGGCCGCCAGTGGCACCAGCAGCACGGAAGGTGTCAGGACCGGTGCATCAGGCGGTGGCACGGGAATGCCGAACACCCCTTTCTCCAGCCCCATGCCCGGTTGCCAATGGCGAAACAGCAGTGGCGCATTGCGCTCCCCCACCACCGGCAGCGCCAGCTTCAGGTCATCACGCCCGTGCAGGGCTTCCAGCAATGGCAGCACGTTCACTTCATCGCGCACCGGCCAGTATCCGGCAATGACCACCGGGGCGGGCTGATGGCGCACCATTTCCGTGATGAAGGCAAGGCCGTGGTGTTTCAGTGCTCGTGCAGCGTCTTGCGCGCTGTGTGTTGCCAGCTCTTGCCGTCGTTGCAGCGCCTGCTGTCGCAATATCTCGCGCTGTTGGCGGAGTTCATCCATGCCCGTCATCCACACCCAGCATTGGCGAAGAAACAATCGGCAAAAAGGGGGCTGTCGTGCCAGTATCGGGTCGCCTCAAGCTGGCGCGACACCAAATCTTTCCGAAGAAAAGCATTCCCGGCCCGCCTCGGAGCGGGGCCGGGAATGCTTTTCTTCGCCTTCATGGAGTGGCGGACCGTGCCGGCCGTGCGGCCAAGTGATCCCGGGTTCCTGACGAATCAGGTGGGTGCCGTGTGCACAGGGCCACGACCCTGCGCAGGGACAGCTCCCTGGGATCGGGTTAAGGCCCCTGGGAAAACTGCCGTTCACGCACCGGACAGTGCCGCCACCTGACGGATATACGCCTTGCCATGCTCCATGTGAAGGGGCACGGGGCAGCTGCCAAGACGCTCCCGGCAATGCAGGGAAGATGCACGGGAGCGGAACTGCGCGTGCTGGCGTTTTTCAGGAAGCGCCGTCCCCTGCCGGTTCATCGTCGGCAAACGGGACATCCGCAATGCCGGAGACGCGCGCCGATTCCGGCAGCTGGCTGTAGGCATCATGCAGGGCGTTCTGCAGCCCCTCCTCGATGACCGGATGATAGAACGGCATGGCGATGAGATCGGCCACCGTCAGCCCCTGTTCGATGGCCCAGGCCAGTTGATGGGCAATGTGCTCGGCCCGCGGCATGCACATTTCCGCGCCCAGCAGCTTGCCGTCTTCCATGCGGGCATATATGTGCAGCACGCCGGTGTTGGCATGCATGACGCGTGCGCGGGCCTGCGTGGAGAAGTCGCGCTCGCCCACCACGAAGCCCTCGTCCTCCACCAGTGTTTCGTCCAGCCGGGCGAAGGTCTCGCCCACCATGGCGATGTTGGGATCGGAAAAGACAATGGCCAGCGGCACCTTGCGGCGGAAGCGGCGCAGCGGCCTTCCCGTGGCCAGCGCGGTGGCGTTGTAGCCGGCAATGCGCCCCTCATCGGCGGCTTCGTGCAGTATCTGGCGGTGGCCGTCGGCATCACCGGCGATGAAGATGTGGGTGTCTTCGATGCGCTGGGTGGCAGGATCGAAGGCAGGCAGCCCGCGCTCGTTCAGCGCAATGCCGGCAGCTTCGAGTTCAAGCCCTGCCAGGTTGGGGCGGCGGCCCAGCGCCACCAGCACCTTGTCCACCACCTTCTCGTTGTCGCCCGCTTTTACCCTGATGCGCCCGTCTTCCGCCTCCTCCAGCTCTGCCGGCGCGCCCAGCCAGATGGGAAACTCCTCGCGGAAGGCGGCAATGGCGGGATAGCTGACGCCGTCATCGGTCAGCCCGGCGATGGTATCGGCCATGTCAATGCCGATGATGTCCACTCCGAGGCGCGAGAGCGCCTGCCCCATCTCCAGGCCAATGACGCCCATGCCGAGAATGGCCATGCTGGCCGGCAGGTCCTGCTGCTCGAACAGGGTGTCGGTGGTGATGATGCGATCACCGAAGCGTTCGCGCCAGGCAGAAGGCACCACCGGGCTGGAGCCGGTGGCGATGACGAAGCTCTTCGCCTCGATGCGCTCGCCCTCGGCGGTTTCCACCGCGTCCGCGGCGACGAAGCGCCCGGCGGTCATCAGCAGGTGGCCGCTGTCGCGCAGCTTCTCCGCCTTGCGCAGCGGGCCGGAGGCGAAATCGTCCCGCATCTTGCGCACGTAGGCCAGCACATCCGGGATGTTTGCCGACAGCGCATCGGCTCCCTGAATGCCTTCCCTTGCCATGTGTCGGCGATGGTGAAAGTCATCGGCGGCCTGGATCAGCACCTTCGATGGCATGCAGCCCACCCGCGCACAGGTGGTGCCCAGCGGCCCCGGATCGAGCACCAGGTAGTCCTTCGTGTGGCGCGCCGCCTGTGCTGCCGCGTAAAGCCCGGCAGTGCCGGCACCGAGAATGCAAACATCCACCTTGCGAGTCATGACCTGTCATCCCCTCCCGGTCGGATTTCGGTGCACATGCTGGACATGTGCGCTGCGCTCCCTATATCAGTGCGCAAACACGTGTGTAACACAACGGCGGCGCCCGCAACAGCGGGCAGATGCCGCCAGCAGGCTTTCCAGGGCAGGGGATTTGCCAATGAGCGATGCCATTCAGATCGTATGCGCCGCCTGCGGAGCGGTGAACCGCATTCCCGCCGACAGGCCGGCGGACCAGGCCAAGTGCGGGCGCTGCGGCGGCAAGCTGTTTCCCGGCGCGCCGGTGGAGCTGAACGATGCCATCTTCCCGAAGTTCGTGAGCCGCACATCGGTGCCGGTGGTGGTGGACTTCTGGGCCGAATGGTGCGGGCCGTGCAAGATGATGGCACCGGAGTTCGCCAAGGCGGCGAAGGAGCTGGAGCCACAGGCGAAGCTGGTGAAGGTGGATACCGAACGCAACCAGATGACAGCGGCACAGTTCGGCATCCGGTCCATTCCCACGCTGATGATCTTCAGGGATGGCAAGGTGGTGGCGCAGAAGGCCGGGGCAATGCCGGCTTCGGCCATCGTCGAGTGGGTGAAGGCATATCTGTAAGGTGCGCATGCGCAATGTGTGCCGGTTACACAAATGAGGCTTCAGGGCATCGACAGCAGCCAGGACAGGTGCATGACGGCCAATGATGGCACAACGCCGCTGTCTCCTCCTGCTCCGCCTCGCGACGAGGCGGAATATCGTGCGCGGCTGAAGGCCGCCGCCGAACGGGCGCTGGCGGAAGCAGCACAACGGCGGGCGCAGGCAGGCAAAGGACAGGCACAGGCGGCAGTGCGGGAGATTGGCGGCCCGGCAGGGCCGGAGCCGACGCGCTATGGAGACTGGGAGCGCAAGGGGCTGGCATCGGACTTCTGAAGCATGCTGGCGGGGCTGGCCGATGCTGCCGGTTTGCCTGCCGGATGCAGATGCCAATGCCTTGCGCGCTTGCCAAGAGGCACGCCATGCGCCACATGTGGTGCTGAAACATGAAATGCAGGCGCTGTCGCTTTCCTGCCGGCATGCAGGAGGTGATGCGCCGGAAGCTTGAAACAGGGGATGCAGGCAATGAGCGGCAACAGCTTTTCGATGGGTGGCAGCCTGAGCGGAGGTCTGGGTGGTGGCCTCGGTGGAGGTGCCGGTGGTGCCGGCGGCAATGGCGGTGCTGGCAACGGCGGCGCGGGTGCTGGCGACGTGATCAAGGATTCCGATACCCAGAACTTCATCCAGGATGTCATCGAGGCCTCGCGCGAGGTGCCGGTGCTGGTGGACTTCTGGGCCACGTGGTGCGGCCCCTGTCGCCAGCTGGGGCCGGTGCTCGAGAAGGTGGTGCGCGAGCAGGGCGGCAAGGTGCGGCTGGTGAAGATAGACGTTGACCAGAACCAGGCGCTGGCGCAGCAGCTGCACGTGCAGTCGGTGCCGATGGTCTATGCCTTCGTCAACGGCCAGCCGGTGGACGGCTTTGCCGGGGCGTTGCCGGAAAGCCAGGTGCGCGCCTTCATCGAAAAGGTGCTGAAGAAGGGCGGCCCCGGCGCGGCGGTGGAAGAGCTGCTGAAACAGGCCGACGAGGCCGCGGGTCAGCAGAACTGGCAGCAGGCACTGGCGCTCTACATGCAGGCGCTGCAGGCCGACCCTGAAAGTGATGCCGCCATCGCCGGGCTCATCCGCGCACAGGTGGGAACGGGCGACGTGGCCGGCGCACGCGCCATCGTTGACCAGCTCACCGACGAAAAGCGCGAGAACGATGCCATCAAGGCTGCCATCGCGGCGCTGGAGCTGGCGGAAACGCCGGTGGACGAGGGCGAGATCGCCACGCTGCGGCAGAAGGTGGAGGCAGAGCCGGAGAACTTCGAGGCGCGCTTCGAGCTGGCGCAGAAGCTCAATGCCGCCGGGCAGCGCAAGGAGGCGCTGGAGCAGCTGCTTGCCATCATCGAGAAGGACCGGCAGTGGAACGACGAGGCGGCGCGCAAGGAGCTGCTGAAGTTCTTCGAGGCATGGGGGCCGAATGACCCGCTGACGGCAGAAGGGCGGCGGCGACTTTCGGCCATCCTGTTCGCCTGAGCCGATGTGGCCGGTGGAGGAGCAGCCATGACGGAGACGGAAAAGGCGCAGGCGGCCGCAACGGCAACCGGCGGCACGGCGCAGGCGGTGGACCCGAAGCTGCTGGAGCTTCTGGTATGCCCGAAGACGCATGCGCGGCTGGAATATGATGCCGAACGTGGCGAACTGATTTCCCGCGCCGCGAAACTGGCCTATCCCATCCGCGACGGCATTCCCATCATGCTGGTAGAAGAAGCGCGGGAGCTGAGCGAGGAGGAGCTGCGCTGACGCTGGCCGGAGCCTGTTTGCCCGTCATCGGGCGCGGCCCGCTGGATGCGTGCAGCTGGGCATGTGAATATGGTTGCAAGGAGGGGCCTTGCCATGAGCAACGCCGAAGACATGGACCTGGTGCCGGAAGAAATTCGCCTCACGGACGAGGGGCGCGAGCTGATCGTTACCTTCGAGAACGGCGAGCAGTTCATCTACACGGCGGAGTTTTTGCGGGTTACCAGTCCGTCGGCCGAGGTGCAGGGGCATCATCCCTCGCAGCGCAAGACAGTGCCGGGCAAACGGCACGTGAAGATCACGCAGATCGAACCGGCAGGCAATTATGCCGTACGGCTGATCTTCGATGACGGCCATGACACCGGCATCTTCACCTGGGACTATTTCCTCGAAACCGGCCGCAACATGGAGAAGCTGTGGGCCGACTACCTGGAGCGCCTGCAGCAGGAAGGGTTGTCGCGCGATCCCGCCGGGCCGGTGGCGGGCTGACAGGAGCGCAACCGGTCCGCTTGCGGGAGGCTGCTTTCACGAAAGGCACGCCTTGATCATTCGGTGCGCTGCAGGCGGGCGATGAAGAAGCCATCCAGCCCGGTTGACGAGCCGATTGGCTGATGCGGCAGCGTGCGCACGTCTCCTGCCGCGGTGATGAACTGGTGCTGATGGGCGATTTCCGCCGGTGAAACGGGCAGGCGGCGAAAGGCTTGCCCTGCCTTGCTGGCCAGGAAGCGCTCCACCTGCTCCTCCCCTTCCTCCGGCAGCAGCGAGCAGACGCAATAGACCAGCACGCCGCCGGGGGCAATCTGATGGGCTGCATGTTGCAGCATCTGCCGTTGCAGCTCTGCCAGCGCGGCCAGTTGCGCCGGTGATTTCGCCTGCAGCACGTCCGGGTGGCGGCGGAAGGTGCCGGTGGCGGTGCACGGGGCATCCAGCAGGATGGCATCAGGTGCCGTGGCCGGGTGCCATTGCAGCACGTCCGCTTCCACCACCTCCACCTTGTCCGCCAGCTTCAGGCGCTTCAGGTTCTCGTGCAGCCGGCGCAGGCGGCGGGCGGAGATGTCCACGGCCTGCACGCGCGCGCCGCGGCTGACCAGTTGTGCCGTCTTGCCACCAGGGGCGGCGCAGAGGTCGGCAATGCTGCGTCCGCTGATGTCCGCCTGCGGAAAGGCTGCTGCCAGAAGATGTGCCGGCAGGGCGGCGGCGGCGTCCTGCACCCACCATGCACCTTCATCGTAACCGGGCAGTTCAGGCACCGGGCCTTGCGGATGCATGATGCGCACGGAACCGGTGGGCAGCAGTGTGCCGTGCAGCCGCTCTGCCCATGCCGCTGCCGTTTCGGCATCATGGACGGTAATGTCCAACGGTGGCTCGGCCAGCAGCATTTGCACCATTTCCCGCAGTGCCTCTTCACCCCAGGCCTGCCGCCAGCGCTGACGCAGCCATTCGGGAATGTTCAGTGCCGCATCCACCTGCCGCAGCAACATCTCTCCCTCGGCATGCAGGCGCCGCAGCACGGCATTGGCCAACCCGGAAAAGTGGCCAAGATGCCGCTCGTGCTTCAGCAATGCTACCGTGGTGTGAATGGCGGCATGCGCCGGAACGCGCATGGCCAGAAGCTGCGCCGCACCCATCAGCAGCGCGGCATGTACCGGGCAGGCCTTGCGCGGCAGCGGCTTGTTCAGGAACCGCTTCAGCATGTGTTCCAGCTGCCCGCGGCGGCGCAGGGTGGTACGCACGATCTGTTCCGCCAACGCCCGGTCCGCGGGGGAAAGCCCGTTCAGTGCCTGCTGATGCTGCTCCTGTGCCTCACGCAGCAGCCGCCCTCCTTCACAGAGAATGCTGACGAGCATGCGCCAGGCAACGCGCCGCGCCGGCAGCCCGGCAGCATTGCGTTTATCAGCACGGGCGTTGCGGGGGCGCGGCTGCTGGCGCGGCGTGCGCCGGGTGCCTTGTCTGCCGGATGTGTCCTGTGCGGAAGGGCGCGGCACGGCTGGCTCAGCCCCACGGGCCGCGCGGCGGCTGATCGGTTGCCACACCAGCCTGCTGCCATGGGGCGATGGAGCTGGCGGCGGCGCTGAAGTCTTCGGTGCTGCCGCTGCCATGTCCCCCAAATCCATCATCACCCGCACCCATTTCGCGCGCCAGCTCCAGCAGCGCGGCGATGCGGTTCTCGGTATTGGGGTGGGTGGAAAACAGGTTGTCCATGCCCTGGCCGGTGAGCGGATTGACGATGAACAGGTGCGCCGTCTCCGGATGCGCCTCGGCCGTGGGGTTGGGGATGCCACGGGCATAGGCCTCGATCTTCTCCAGCGCGCGCGCCAGCCACACGGGGTTGCCGGCAATCAGCGCGCCTTCGCGGTCGGCAGCATATTCACGGGTGCGGGAAATGGCCATCTGCACCAGCATGGCGGCCAGGGGTGCGAGAATCATCAGCAGCAGGGTGCCGATGAACCCCAGCGGGTTGTTGCGGTTGTTGCCGCCGAAGAACATGGCGAAGTTGGCCAGCATGGAAATGGCACCGGCAATGGTGGCGGTTACCGTCATGATGAGGGTGTCGCGGTTCTTGATGTGCGCCAGCTCGTGCGCCATCACACCGGCCAGCTCCTCCCTGTCCAGCATGTTCAGCAGGCCGGTGGTAACGGCCACCACACCATGCTCCGGGTCGCGCCCGGTGGCGAAGGCGTTGGGCTGCTCGGTGTGGATGATGTAGATCTTCGGCATGGGCATGTTGGCGCGCTGCGCCAGCTGCGCGATCATGGCATACAGCTCCGGGGCGGACTGTTCGTCCACCGGCTCGGCATTGTGCATGCGCAGCACCATCTTGTCGGAGTTCCACCACGAGAAGATGTTCATGCCCAGCGACACCACCAGCGCAATGAGCAGCCCCGCCTGCCCGCCAAGCAGGTAGCCGATGCCGAGAAACAGCGCGGTGAGTGCCGCCAGCAGGAAGGTGGTCTTGATGTAGCTGATGGTCATGGTCGTTTCCGGTGATTGCCAGGCGCGTTGCCGACTTGTTGCCGATTTCGCATCATCGGGCCTTTCGGCCATCCAATATGCGCATGCCCGCCCCTTCCGGCAAGAGCGGGAAGGAAGCGGGCATGGTGAAAAAGTGTTCAGGCCATCGGCAGGAGATGCGCTGTGGCTGCGCAACCATTGCTCCGGCATGCTGCTCAGCGCAGGCCCGCCTGCCGGATGATGCGCACATAGGCCGCATCATGTTTCTTCAGTGCCGTTTTCAGCAGGGCATCGCGGCCATAGACATCATCGTAGTAGCGCATGCGGCCATTGTCGTCCGGCCAGGCGGTGAAATAGGCCAGATGCACCGGAATGGGCTTCTTCAGCCGCACCTGCTTGTTCTTTCCGGCCTTCAGATACTGTTCCACCTCGAAGGAATCGATGCCCAGCACCAGCTCTGCCAGTTCGGTGGGTTTCTGCACGCGCACGCAACCATGCGAGAAGGCGCGACGCGAACGGTTGAACAGGCTCTTGAAGGGGGTGTCGTGCAGGTAGATGGCGTGCTTGTTGGGGAACATCACCTTCAGCCGTCCCAGCGCATTCTTGTCGCCGGGCAGCTGGCGAATGCTGAAGGGAATGACCTTCGCGTTGCGCCAGCGTGCCCAGTCCACCGAGGCGGAGCTGATGACGCGCCCCTTGCGGTCGCGCACCTCGTAGCCCTCCTGGTCCAGCCAGTAGGGGTTCTTGATCAGCTTCGGAATGAACTCCTTGCGGATGATGGACTGCGGCACGCCCCAGTAGGGATTGAACTCCACGTAGCGGATGCGGTCGGAGAAGAAGTAGGTCTGGTTGGTCTTCTTGCCGGTTACCACGCGGCTCTTCCAGCGCACCTTGCCGCCCTCGTAGAGATACACCTCGAAGGCCGGCACGTTGACCAGGTAATGCGGATCGCCGAAGTCGCGCGGCATCCAGCGCAGGCGCTCCATGTTCAATTGCAGTTTGGCGATGCGCGCGCCTTTCGTGTCGGTGCTGTTGCGACGGTTGAAGGCGCGGATGGTGCCCTTGCCGATGAGGCCGTCGGGCTTCAGCCCGGCCTGGCGCTGAAAGGCGCGCACGGCCTTTTCCACTGCCTTGTCATACAGCAGGGGATCGGCTGTTGCAGCCGCTGCTGCGGCTTGCGGGGCATCCAGGGCCACGGACTGGACCTGTGCCTGATTCCCGCTCACCTCTCCGGCAGTGGGGTCGATGGCAGTATCCGCCAGCACGTCGGTACGTGGCGCAGCCCCTGCTGCCGGCAGCAGGCCCAGCCGCGCGAGATGCTGGCGAATCAGCGCCATGCGTTCATCCCTCATGCCGGGGCGGATGAGCCGGCCGGTGGGAATGGGCGGCAGCAGCTCTTCCTGTGGTGCATTGCCCAGCCGCGCCAGCTCGCGCTTCATCTGCCGGTAGGCGAAGTGCCGCGGTGCCAGCGATTCCAGCCAGGTGGCAGGATTGGCAGCCTCGGCCAGCTTTTTCAGGGCCTCGGGGGCGCGCACCTTTGGCGGCTTCAGGTCATGATAGGCGCTGAGCTTGTTGGGGTCGGCAATGCCGCCGGAAATGTGCCGTGCATAACGCAGGGCCAGCGTGGTCAGCTCCACATCCAGCCGCGCCAGGGCATGCGCATTGCCGTTGAAGGCAGTGGCATCACCAGCGTTTTCCCACACTACCGGCACGCGATAGTGCAGGTTGTTCAGTCCGTGCTCGTGCGCGCGGGCCAGCAGGCCCAGCACGTCCTGCGCGCGGCCGTTGACCTGCCCGCCACTGCTCCAAACGGGTGCAAAACCGCGAGCCTTGTAGAAGGCGAGGATGGCGCGCCTGTCGCCGGCCGATGCCTCCACGCGGGCGGCACCGGTGCGCAGCACATCGAGGATGGCGGCGGCCTGCGGCGAGGAGGCATTGCCGGCAAGGTTGGCATCCCGCACCGGCAGCAATTGCGGTTCGGGATAGACGTAGATCTTGGGCTTTTCGACATATTCCTCTACCGCCGTTTCCGGCGAGATGAGGCGCGGATTGGCCGCTGCCCGGCCCGATTGCGCTGCCGCCGCAGCTGTTGCCGCGGCCGCACCCGCGGCAGGCGGCACGAACAGGCGGCGCGGGCCGGCCTGCCCTGGCGTGGCCTGGCGCTGCGGTTCTGCCCGGCGCGGGCGGAAGATGTTGAAGAACTCGATGGGACCGCGCGCGTTCTGGCGCGGCGGAGCAGGACGGCGCACCGCACGCTGGTTCCAGTTGCCCTTCTTCTGGTTGAAGTTCACGCGCTTCTGCTGCGCCTCGGCAACATCGACCAACGGCGGCATGGCAAGGGTCAGCAGCAAGGCGGTGGAAAGCCCCAGCGAAAGGGCGAAAACATTGCGTTTCATCAGGCGGCCTCTTCAACATGTGCGCCAGAGCCCTGAACATTGCCGGTGCTGCAACATGCTGCACGTGCAATGGTCATGATGGCGCATCATCCCCCGGTCTAGCCTCTCGGCGCTGACAACAGGCGTGCGGACAAGCCTTGCACGCCATGGTAAGCGAACTGTTAATATCAACGAACCACAACGGAATTGTGGCATCACGATACTGTCAACACAACAGCGGCGTTTTTGCCGGTTGCATGATAGCGGAAGAGTGTTGTAAACGGGCATCACAAGAATGTTGTCGGCACAGGCGCGCGGTGGCTTCATGGCGGCTGGCGCGGCGTGTCGGTTTTTTGTGTCTGAACCACGGAATTCCTGCAAGAGGCTGGCCATGAAGAAGGACATTCATCCCGACTATCACTTCATCAAGGTGGTGATGACCGACGGCACCGAATACATCACCCGCTCCACCTGGGGCAGCGAAGGCGATGTGCTGACGCTGGAGATCGACCCGAAATCGCACTCGGCCTGGACGGGCGGGCCGCAGCAGGTGCTGGATCGTGGCCGTGTTTCCAGGTTCAAGGAGAAATACGGCTTTCTGGCTGGCGGCAAGTAAACCGTATCCAGGCCTCGTGCCGCATTGCGAACATGGTGCGACATCCCGCCTGCTGGCGCAGGCGGGATTTTGTGCTTTTTGTGCTGGCACGCAATCAGACCTCTGACATTGAACAACACGGGGAACGATACAGATGAGACTTGATGCCATTCCCGTTGGTGCCAATCCGCCGGAAGAAGTGAACGTGGTCATCGAGGTGCCCATTGGCGGCGAGCCGATCAAGTACGAGATGGACAAGGACGCCGGCACCGTGGTGGTGGACCGCTTCCTCTACACGCCCATGCGCTACCCCGGCAACTACGGCTTCATTCCGCACACGCTGTGTGATGATGGCGACCCCATTGACGTGGTGCTCATCTCCGCCCGCACGCTGCTGCCGGGCTGCATCATTGCCGTGCGCCCGGTTGGCGTGCTGAAGATGGAGGACGAGAAGGGCATGGACGAGAAGATCGTTGCCGTGCCGGCCAACCACATCACGCGGCATTACGAGAACGTCAATGATGTTTCCGACCTGCCGGAGATCCAGCTGAAGCAGATCGAGCACTTCTTCACCCACTACAAGGACCTGGAAGCCGGCAAGTGGGTGAAAACGCTGGGCTGGGGTGGCCGCGAGGAAGCCCAGAAGCTCATCATGGACTCCATCGAGAAGGCCAGGCAGGGCTGAGTGGCCTGCTCCCTGGTGCCGTCATCTGGCATGGTTGCCGGAGCTGGCGCTGGCAGGGTGCTCTGCCGAAAAGCCGGAATGATCACCGCCCCTTCGCGACATGGCGTGAAGGGGCGGTCTCTTTTTCATGTGAAGGATTTCGGGCAAACCCGCAGATGATCAGACCATGCGCGCCTTGCGCAGCTTGTGATAGGCGTCGATGACCTCTCGCAGACGGGCCTCGCGCGACTTGTCGCCGCCGTGCACGTCCGGGTGCAGCTCCTTCACCAGCTTCTTGTAACGCGCCTTGATGAGCCTGGCATCGGCATCCTCGTCCAGCCCCAGCGTGTGCAGTGCCTCGATGATGACCGGCGGCAGGGCACGCCGGCGCGGGCGTTGTGCCCTGCTGGCAGCGTTGCCGAACAGCCCGTGTGCATCACGCCACGGGCGCCCGGCGGAAAAGGCGGCACCACGCGCCGCTGCACCATGTGCTGCGCCAGAACGTCCCCCCATGCGCCAGGTGGGGCGATGACCGGTGGTGTTGCGTTCCAGCCATTCGCGCAGCTCTTCATCGGCCATGCCGGAGAAGTAGTTGTAGCTCTTGTTGTATTGGCGCACGTGCTCGATGCAGAAAAGGAAGTATTCGCCCTCGCGGTCGCGCCCCTTCGGTGCCGGGTGCTCGGCCGGGCGTTCGCAGCCGGGCCATTCGCAGCGGGGCTGGCCACTGCGTGGCGTTTCCTCGTCCGCACGCGGGCGGATACGCAGGCCTTCCAGGTATTTCGAGTTCAGCTTCATCCTGCGGTTTCTGCCGTCGTTCCGCTTCCGAAGATGGAATCACTGCACAAGCTGACCTGCCTGCATATCACGCTCTCCCCCTTGCCTTGAAGAGGGACTTCCTGATGGCGAATTCGCCTTGCATGCATGGCAATGCATTAACGGATTGCTCAGCATTCGCAGGATACGTTCAGGAGCTGATTCCGGCAGTCTTGAACACATGCCTCAGGCGGAGAGAAGCGATGCAGGAACAACGGCGTGGCAGCGAAATGAGCAACACGGCAACCATGCTGGGAGACAGGCTGTTGCGCCACGGCCTGGTGGCGCTCGTCATCGGTGGCGCATTGCTCATTGCCTCGGTGTGGCTGGTAACGTTGCACCTGGCGTCTTCCCTGGGGCAGATGCACGTGCAGGCGAAAATGGCCGACATTGCGCGCAAGGCGCAACTGGCGCTGCAGCAGGATGATGAAGCCGCCGGACACCTGCAGGCATTGCAATGGCTGGCGCGCTTTCGTGATGTGCGGCGCATGGAACTGCATGATGCCGCGGGCAAGGTGATCTGGCGCAATCCCGACAATGTTTCCCGCGTGGTGCGCGCAGCACCCGAAAACGGGCAGACCGTGCTGGAGCAGCGCACCGTGGATGGTCTGCCGCGTATCATGGCGCGCCATGCGGCGCTGCTGCGCATGGATGACAAGCCGGTGCAGCTGGTGCTGGAGGCAGACGTGAGCACCCTGCTGGCCTCTTACCGGCAAGTGGCCATGCTGGTGGCAAAGGCCATTACCACGGCGCTGCTGGCGGGCATCTTCCTGATGGGCTGGCTGATCACCCTGCGCTGGCGCGAGCAGCGGGCGCTGATTGCGCGCCTGCGGGAGATGCTGGCGCAAGAAGCCGGACAGCCTGTCGAGACAGGTGATGACTGGCGGCAGATGCTGGATGCCCTGAGCACGCGCAACGCGGCGCTGCTGCGGCGCATGACGGCGCTGGCACAGCAGAATGCAGGAGAAGACACCGCAGAACAGGCGGAGGCGGCAGGCCAGCCTGCCGCGCAGCGTCATCGGCAGCGCGCATGATGGCACACTGTCGCTGCAATGCTTGACAAGCTGCTGCCGTGGTGTGCAAGCAGTTCGGCAGTGTTTCACGAACGTGTGCGCGGTGATCAGGCGCTGACAGGCTGGCTGGACCGTTGGCGAAGCAGCATCCTGCACCGCGGCCACTGCAGAGGCCGGATCCGCTACAACCTTCATCTGTGGGCGTGCTCATGGCTGCCAGGAGAGACAGGATCCTCATCATTCTGCATCTGCCCACGTCCAGCCCCGGGCGCATTGGTCATTGGCTGCAGCAACGCGGTTTTTCGCTGGATGTGCGCTATCCGGTATTGGGGCACACGTTGCCGGAAACGCTGGCCGCATACCGTGGCGTCATCGTCTATGGCGGCCCCGGCTCGGTGAACGACAACTGCGATCATTACCGCTGTGTGCTCGACTGGCTGGACGTGCCATTGCGTGAGCGCACACCCTATATCGGCATCTGCCTGGGCGGGCAGATGCTGGCGAAGGTGCTGGGAGCGCGCGTGGCCCCGCATCCGCAGGGGCTGTGGGAAGTCGGCTATTACCCGGTGCAGCCCACAGTGGCCGGGCGCAGGTTGTGGGACTGCTGGCCGGAGATGGTGTTCCAGTGGCATGCAGAGGGCTTCGAGGTGCCTGCCGGGGCAGAGCTGCTGCTGCAGGGGCTGGGGCATTTTCCCAACCAGGCATTTCTGCATGATGGCCATGCCTTTGGGTTGCAGTTCCATCCGGAGGTAACCACTGCCATGCTGCATGCCTGGACGGTGCGCGCCGCCGACAAGCTGAAAATGCCCGGCGCGCGCCCGCGGCAGTCGTTGTTTGACGACCGCATGGTGCACGACCCATCCGTCGCCTGCTGGCTGGACAGCTTTCTCGACCACTGGTTGATGCTGGGCGCGGCAGATGAAGAAAAGCGGCGGCTGGCTGCGGAATGACGACAGGGGGCGGCGGGCCTGAAGATGCTGTCGGCAAAAGGGGCAAGCAGCCCCTGTTCAGGATGATCATGCCAGCGTGAATCGACCGAAAACAGCCTGCAGGCCACGCCCTTGTCCGCTCAAGTGCATTTGCCACGCTTTCATGTTGCCGAGTCGAATTTCACGGAAATTTATCGATGCCAGCCCCTAAGGCATCCCCACCCCTTGCGCGTTCTCCCGCAGCCGCTCGAAAAAGAGCTCGCGCAATCTCAGTGCCACCGGCCCCGGCACACCATTGCCGATGCGCTGCCCGTCAACCTCCACCACCGGCAACAGGCCGAAGGTGGCGGCGGACTGAAAGGCCTCGTCAGCCGTCAGCAGTTCGTCCGGCGAAAACGGCCGCAGTTCCACCGCGATGCCCTCCCGCTCCGCAAGCTCCAGCAGGATGGCGCGGCGGATGCCGGGCAGGATGCGCGGCTTGCCGTTCATCTCCAGCGGGCTGGTGATGATGACCCCGTCCTTCACCATGAAGGCGGAAGAGGAACACCCCTCGGTGATCAGCCCGTCTTCCACCATCCAGCCCTCCGCCGCCCCCGCCTGCGCCGCCTGCTGGCGCGACAGCACCTGCGCCAGCAGGGCAATGGACTTTATGTCGCGCCGTTTCCACCGCAGCTCTTCCACCAGCTTCACGGCAATGCCCTGCCGCGCCAGCGGATGCTCCACCACCGCCAGCGGTTTGGTGAAGGCAAACACCACCGGCTTCACCTCGCCGGCAGGAAAGGGAAAATCGCGCTCCGCCACCCCCCGGCTGATCTGCACGTAAACGATGCCCTCATCGAGATCATTGCGGCGGATCAGCTCCTCGTGCATCTGCAGGAAGGCATCCTGCGGCATCGGCCAGGCAATGCCCAGCGCCTTGAGCGAATTGTCGAGACGAGCCAGCATGCGCCCGGCATCCATCAGCCGCCCGCCAACCACCGGCGTAACCTCATAGGCACCATCGCCAAACAGGTATCCGCGGTCGAATGGCGACACCCGCGCCTGATCTGCCGCCACGCAGGCACCATTGACGAACACCACACCCTGCATTGCCGCTCTCCTGTTGCAAGAAACACGCAAAAACCCGCGGACACAGCCAACATGTGCCCACGGGTCAAGCCTACAATCTTCCTGTCGTGCACACCAGCAGCAACCAGGCTGCCGGCATATCGACGACGTTTGCGCGCTGCTGCCTCACAGCGTATCCAGCGGCACCTTCAGGTAGCGGATGCCATTGTCCTCCGGCTCCGGCAGCTTGCCGGCGTGAATGTTCACCTGAATGGAGGGGATGATGAGCTTCGGCAGGCTCAGCGTGGCATCACGCTCCGTGCGCATCTTCACGAACTCCTCTTCCGAGATGCCGTCGCGCACGTGCTTGTTGCTGCGCCGCTGCTCGCCCACCGTGGTCTCCCACGCCGGCTCGCGCCCGGCGGGCGGATAATCGTGGCAGACGAAAATGCGCGTATCCTCCGGCAGCGCCAGGATGCGCTTGATGGAGCGATACAGCGTGCGCGCATCACCTCCGGGGAAGTCCGCCCGCGCCGTGCCCACATCGGGCATGAACAGGGTATCGCCCACGAAGGCGGCATCGCCGATGATATGGGTCATGCACGCCGGCGTGTGGCCGGGGGTGTGCATGGCCACCGCCTTCAGCCCGCCAATGGTGTATTCCTCGCCATCCTCGAACAGGTGATCGAACTCGTCCGGCGAGCCCTTCAGCGCCCGCGGATCATTGAAGATGCGGCCGAAGGTCTTCTGCACCGTGTCGATGGAACGGCCAATGCCGATCCTGCCGCCCACCCGCTCCTTCACGTAAGGCGCGGCAGAGAGATGATCGGCATGGGCATGGGTCTCGATGATCCAGTCCACCTTCAGCCCATGCTTCTGCACATGCTCGATCAGCCGGTCGGCAGAGCGGGTTTCCGTATGGCCGGACGCTGCGTCATAATCCAGCACCGGGTCGATGATGGCACAGTGATCACTGTCCGGATCCTTCACCACGTAGCTCACCGTCGCCGTTTCCGGGTCAAAGAACCCCGTTACCTCCGGCTTCATGCGGGCGTCCATCTTCGCCACCTTCTCCAGCACCACGTCAGCCATTGCGCCACCTCCTTGTTGCAACATGCATATATTAGATATCCCTAATACAACATGGAGGCGCAAGACGGGGTTTCAATCCCGTAACCTTCCACGCGGTGGAATGCGGAACAAGGAAAGGCAAGCCGCGCCATCACGCAAAAAACGCTGCACATGGCCCGGCCACGTCAACAGTCAACAGCGGCAATCAGGGAAGAGATGGCTGCATGGGCGGCAGCACGTGCAGCCGCACGCTGGCGGCCTGGACCGGCACATCGGCCAGCCGGGTGCGGAAGCGGGCTTCGGCTCCGGCCGGCACCATTTGCACACGGCGCACCGGAATGCGCCAGCGATAGAGCACCGCGCCACCATCATCCAGCAGTGCCAGCGCCAGTTGCGGCATCGGCAGGGCCCGGCCACTGTCGTTGCGCACCTGCCCGTGCAGCAACAGTTCCGGCACACCATCGGCACTGCGCACCCAGCGCACGTGCATGGAGTCCACCTGCCAGCCCGGTGGCTGCACCGGCATGCCCAGCGCCGCATACACCTGTGCCATGCCCGGCAACACGCGCACCACGCGCTCGGCAAACACCTGCAACGATGCCGCCACCAGCAGCACGAACACCAGCAGCATCAGCCAGCGCCGCCGCTCTGCCCGCTGCGCCAGCCGCTGCCGCTCCAATGCCTTTTCCCGCGCCAGCGCCCGTGTCGCCAGCCGCAATGCTGCGGCCTGCGCATCGTTCTCGTTGGCCGCCACCGCCAGCGCCGAAACCACCGGCAATGCAGACATGCCACGCTGCCGCAACGCGGCATCCTCCTGCCTCGCGGCAGGCTCCTGCTCCACGGCCGGGTCTTGTGGCGCTTGCAATGAAAGGTTCAGAGGGGCTGCCATTTGCTCTATCATGTCCCCGCATTGATGATGCAGCTGATTCGCCGGCGGCACTGCGGCTGAATACCGGCGTTGTTTCAGCCATATGAAACGGCAGACATGGTTAAGGCGGCGTAAATGGCATGAGCCTGACAGCAAGCAGCAATGATACATCCATCGTGCGCTTCGACAACGTCGGCCTGCGCTACGGCAACGGGCCGGAGGTGCTGCGCGACGTCAACTTCCGCCTGCAGCGCGGCGACCTGGTGTTTCTCACCGGCCCCTCCGGTGCCGGCAAGAGCTCGTTGCTGCGGCTGATGTACCTGGCGCTCATGCCGCGCCGCGGGCGGGTGGAGATGTTCGGCCATGACGTCGCCACCCTGTCGCGCAGCCAGCAGGCCGCCCTGCGCCGACGCATTGGCGTGGTGTTCCAGGACTTCCGCCTGCTTGACCACCTCACCACCTTCGACAATGTCGCCCTGCCGCTGCTGGTGCGTGGCGAGAAACTCTCGCAGTTCGGGCAGAACGTGCTGGAGCTGCTGCAATGGGTGGGGCTGGGCGAGCGGGTGCACGCCCGCCCGCCGGTGCTTTCCGGTGGCGAGCAGCAGCGCGCCGCCATTGCCCGCGCCATCGTCTCGCGCCCGGAACTGCTGCTGGCCGACGAACCCACCGGCAATGTCGATCCGGCGCTGGCGCAGCGGCTGCTGCGGCTGTTCGTGGAACTGAACCGCATGGGCACCACCGTGGTCATCGCCACCCACGACCCGCAGCTGATCAACGCCACTCCCGGCGCGCTGGTGATGCATCTGGACAACGGCCGGCTCGGCATGCACGCTTCCGACATGCACCCGCTGCAGCAGATGGCCGCCGACGAACAGCCGCAAGCCCCTGTGGCCGGCACACCTGTGGAATGAGCACAGGACAGGGCATGACAGACACCACGCACACATCAGCCACTTCGGCCACTCCGGCAACACCCGCAGCGCACGGCGAAATGACGGCCGCCGATGCCCCGGCAGCCCCTCATGCCGATGCTCATGGTGCAACGGAAGCTGCCAGTTCTGCCTCTGGCGCTGCCAGTTCTGCCTCTGGCGCTGCCAGTTCTGCCGCTGGCGTTGCC
>JALSGQ010000025.1 GCA_026982665.1 Hyphomicrobiales bacterium
AATGACGGCCGCCGATGCCCCGGCAGCCCCTCATGCCGATGCTCATGGTGCAACGGAAGCTGCCAGTTCTGCCTCTGGCGCTGCCAGTTCTGCCTCTGGCGCTGCCAGTTCTGCCGCTGGCGTTGCCAGTTCTGCCGCTGGCGTTGCCGGACTGCCGCCTGCCACCGCCATGCGTCGCAACCTGTTGCCCGGCATGCATGCCCCCATGCGCACCTTCCTGGTGGCGGTGGCGGTGATGGTCTATCTGGCCACGCTGGCTGCTGCCGCGGTGCTGCTGGTGCGCCTGGCCACGGCGGAATGGACGGCCGGCGTGGTATCGGAAGCCACTGCCCAGCTTCTGCCGCAACAGGACGAGGATGCCGCCGCCCTGCTGGCGCGTGCAGAAAAGGCTGCCGCTGTCCTGCGCGCCCAGCCCGGCGTGCAGGATGCGCGTGTCTTCGACATGCGGCAGACCCGCGCCCTGCTGCGCCCATGGCTGGGCAGCGCCGGGCTTGAGGCCGATCTGCCGCTGCCGGCGCTCATCGCCATCAGCCTCGACCCTCGCCAGCCGGCTGATGCGGCAACACTGCAACAGGCACTGGACGCCGCCGGCTTTGCCGCCGTGCAGGTGGATGCACATGGCCGCTGGGTGCGCGAGCTGGCAGATCTTTCCAGCACCGCCCTGTGGCTGGGCATGCTGGTGCTGGCGCTGCTGGTGGTCGCCCTGGTGCTGCTGGTAACCCAGGCCGCCCGCGCCGCGCTGCAGGCCAACCGCGAGACATTGCAGGTGCTGCACCTCATCGGCGCGCAGGATCGCTTCATCGCCCGCCTGGTGCAGCGCCATTTCCTGCGCACCTCCCTGCTGGCCGCGCTGGGCGGCGCGCTGGCCGCCATTGCCACCCTGCTGCTGCTGGCGCTGCTGGCACCTGCCGCCGGCATGGGAGAGAGCATCATCAACCTGCTGTTCCGGGCCGGGCAGGACACGCTGCAAGCCTACGTCTTCTGGCTGCTCATCGTCATCATCACCATGCTCATCTCGCTCACCACCGCGCGCATTGCCGCCATGCGCATCCTTGCCGACATGTTCCGCAACCACTGACGCCAACCGATGAAAGGCTGACGACAGACCACACGGACAATGCACGAGAACAACCGCACATCCGCCACCACGCCGCCGGCGTCGGCACCAGAGGAGCCACCCGCCATCCGGCGACGGCTGACAGCCGCAATCGTGCTGCGCTCCGTGGCGCTGAACGCCGCCTTCTACATTTCCTACCCGCTGGTGATGATCGGCGGCATCTTCTTCCTTGCCCTGCCACGCCGCCATGCCATGGCCGCACTGCGCTGGTGGTCGCGCGTGTTCATAGCCATGTGCCGCCACCTGGGCGGCATCGAGCTGCGCATCGAGGGACGCGAGCATTTGCCAACAGAACCCACTGCCCTGCTGGTGGCCGGCAAGCACCAGTCGTTCTGGGAGACCTTTGCGCTGTTTCACCTGTTCCCCGATCCGGCCATCGTGCTGAAGCGCGAGCTGGGTTTCATTCCGCTGGTGGGATGGTTCCTGCGCAAGTTCCGCATGATCATGGTGGCGCGCGAGGCCGGGCCGAAGGCGCTGAAGGACCTGGTGCGGCAGGGGCAGGAGGCCGTGGCCGCCAACCGCCAGATCATCATCTTTCCGGAGGGCCACCGCATGCATCCACTGGCCGCGCCAGACTACAAGCCTGGCGTGGCGGCGCTGTATGGCCGGCTGGGCGTGGCCTGCGTGCCGTTTGCGCTGAATGCCGGTGTGTTCTGGCCACGCCGCACCTTCTGGCGCTGGCCCGGCACCATCACCGTGCGCTTCCTGCCAGCCATCGAGCCGGGCCTGAACCGGCGCGATTTCATGCAGCGACTGCAACAGGCCATAGAACCCGCCACACAGGAGCTGGTGGAAGAAGGGCTGCGGCAACTGGACGATGCCGGTCTGCTGCACGAACCACCGCCACCGCGCGCAAGGACATGACTCCTTCGCAGGCAATCACCTGCATGCACGCAATGGCTGGCCGTCATTCCACCACCACCGCCGTGCCGGCAGCCGTAACCATCAGCATGGAACCACCCTGCCCCACGGCCTCGTAGTCGATATCCACGCCGATGACGGCATTGCAGCCCAGCGCCTGTGCCCGCTCCGCCATCTCGCGCAGGGCCTCCTCCCGTGCATCGTTCAGCACCTTCTCGTAACCGGCAGCACGCCCGCCGACGAAGTCGCGAATGGAGGCGAAGAGATCGCGAAACACGTTTGCCCCCATGATGGCCTCACCGGCGACGATTCCGCGATATTCGATGATGCGCTTGCCCTCGATGGAATTGGTGGTGGTGATGAGCATGCTTCTCTCTCGCCTTTCGCAAGTCTGGCCCCAGGGAACACCCCCATCCCTCACTTCGGCCCGATGCCGAAGGCACCAAAGGGAATGAACCGCACCATGTCGCCGGGCGCGACGTGATCCGGTTCCTCGGTGATCTCGATCAGCCCCGTGGCCGCCACCGCCGAGGAGATGAGGCCGGAACCGTCCTTCATGAAGCGCCGCACCACCGTGCGCCCGTTCTCGTCCGTCTCCAGCCAGCCGCGCAGGAACTCCCGCCGCCCGGTCTTGCGCCGCTTCATCTCGAACCCGGCAGGCAAAATGATACGCTCCGGCTCCTTCCAGTCATGCCCGGCCAGGCCGGAGAGCAGCGGCCAGCCATAGACGAGAAAGGTAACGAAGGCCGCCACCGGGTTGCCCGGCAGCCCCAGGTACACCGTATCATCACCGATCTGCCCGAAGGCAATGGGCTTGCCGGGCTTGATGGCCAGCCGCCAGCCATGCAGCACCCCCAGCTTGCGCGCGGTTTCGGCCATGTAATCGGCCTCGCCGGTGGAAATGCCGGCGGAGGTGATGATCACGTCGCATTCATCCGCCGCCCGGCGGAAGGTTTCTTCCACCGCGTCGCGCTCATCCGGCAGGATGCCGAAGTCGATCACCTCCACCGGCAGCCCGGCCAGCGCCCCGCGCAGGATGAAGTGGTTGGCGTCATAGATGCGCCCGTCCGTGAACGGCTCGCCGGGGCGGATGATCTCGTCCCCGGTGGACATCAGCGCCACCTTCAGCCGTTCGAACACCATCACGCGCGCCGTGCCGGTGGAGGCTATGGCCGCCAGCTCCGGCGGGCGCAGCCGCTGCCCGGCCCGCACCACTGCTTCACCAGCGCGCTGATCCTCCCCCGCCGGGCGCACGTTGATGCCTTTCGGCACCCCGGCGGGAAACCGTGCCACGCCAGCCGCCTCGTCGTATTCCACATCCTCCTGCATGATGCAGGTATCCGCCCCTTCCGGCATTGGCGCGCCGGTGAAGATGCGCGCCACCGCCCCTTCGGGCAGCGGCTGCGGCACGTCTCCGGCGAAGATGGTCATGGCCACGGGCAGGGCCGTTTCCGCATCCGGTGCAAGGTCGGCATGGCGCACGGCAAAGCCGTCCATCGCCGCGTTGTCGAAGGCCGGAATGTTGCGCGGGGCAATCACGTCTTCTGCCAGCACCCGCCCCAGCGCATCTGCAAGCGCCACCTCCTCCGTGCCCACCACTGGTGCCACGCGCTCCTTCAGCAACCGCATGGCCTCCGCATGCGGCATCAGCTTCTGCGACGGCGCGAAGCAGTCGTTGGCCAGGCGGCGCGGTGATCCTGATGACGTGCTCATGACTTCTCCAGCTTCAGCAGCGTGCTGATGAAATCGGCAATGACGGCAATGTCATCCCGATGAAACACCGGCAGATGCGGGTGCGTCAACGCTCCGCTGGCGGCAATGGCCACGATGCGCCCGTCCCGCTGCGCCAGCAGGGGCCGCCCGCTGGTTACGTCATGCACTTCCATCTTGGGAAAGTCGCCATCGCGGTTGCTTTCCACCAGCACCAGGTCGGCCTTGCCCAGATGCGGCAGCACCGCCTCGACGGGCGGACGCGGCTGGCCCTCCTCCAGCTCGTGAAACACCGCCCAGCGCCAGGGGCTGACCACCGCCACATCACGCGCCCCCGCCTGCCGGTGCCGCCAGCTGTCGCGGCCCTCCTGATCCACCTCTATTTCGCAATGGGCATATTTCACCGTCGCCACCCGCAGGCCGCGGCGGGAAAACTCCTCCACCAGCCGGCACACCAGCGTCGTCTTGCCGCTGTTCTTGTGGCCAACGAAGCCGAAAACGGGAATGCCATGAATGCGCTCGGGCATGGCGGGCACCACAGGGGAGAAGAGCTCACATCAGCTGCCGGCGGCAGCTCAGGCCGGCACCTCGTCCGGCGTGCGCGCGGTGATGGCCAGCGCATGCACCCGCTCGCGCAGCAGCTCGGCCAGCGCCTCGTTCACCATGCGGTGGCGCTGCACCAGCGGCTGCCCGGCAAAGGCCTCCGACACGATGATGACGCGAAAGTGCGATTCGCCGTCCGGATGCGCGCCGGAATGCCCGGCATGGCGATGCGATTCGTCGATCACCTCCAGGTGCTGCGGGTTGAAGGCAGCCTTCAGCGCCTCTTCCATCTGCCGCCCCACGGGGCCGAGATTGCTCATGACAAAACTCCCTGAAACCGATTCACCGGGATGCCTGCTCCTGCCATCAGGCAGTCTGTGCCCGGCAACCACGGGCATCAACCCAGGTTCCGGCCAATGGCAAGGAACTTCTCCTTGCGCTGCTTGCGCACGGCCTCCGGCTCCATCTCCGCGAACTCCCGCAGCGAGCGGGCAATGGCCTCGCCCACCTGCTCGATGACGGCATCCGGCGCGCGGTGCGCCCCGCCCAAGGGTTCCTCGATGATCTCGTCGATGACGCCCAGCTCCTTCAGATCCTGCGCGGTGAGCTTCAGCGCCTTCGCCGCCGTTTCCGCCTTGGTCGAATCGCGCCACAGGATGGAGGCCGCCCCCTCCGGCGAGATGACCGAATAGATGGAATGCTCCAGCATCAGCACGCGGTTGGCCGTGGCCAGCGCCACCGCGCCGCCGGAGCCGCCCTCGCCGATGATGGTGGCGATCAGCGGCGTGCCCAGCGTCAGGCAGCGCTCGGTGGAGCGCGCAATGGCCTCCGCCTGCCCGCGCTCCTCCGCGCCAACGCCGGGGTAGGCCCCCGCCGTGTCGATGAAGGTGAGCACCGGCATCTGAAAGCGCTCGGCCATGTCCATCAGCCGCACCGCCTTGCGATAGCCCTCGGGCCGCGCCATGCCGAAGTTGTGCTTCACGCGCGACTGCGTATCATTGCCCTTCTCCTGGCCGATGACCATGACAGGCTGCCCGCGAAACCACCCCGGCCCGCCGATGATGGCATGATCCTCGGCAAACTTGCGATCACCGGCCAGTGGCGTGAAGCCCTCGATCAGCGCATTGATGTAGTCGAGCGCATGCGGGCGCTCCGGGTGGCGTGCAACCTGCGTCTTCTGCCACGGATCCAGCTTGCGGTAGAGGTCGGCCAGCGCCTTCTCCACCTTGGCCTGAAGCTGCGCCACTTCCTCGTCTATGTTGATGCTGTCCTCTTCCGCCTCCTCGGCGGAGAGGGAACGCAGCTCGGCGATCTTGCCTTCCAGCTCGGCGATTTTCGTCTCGAAGTCGAGGTAGGTCTTCATGCGCCCGGCCCATGTGAAACGGTTGCCCCCGTCGGCATGCCCCTGAACGCGCACTGGCGCGCCGGAGCCTGCCGCCGATTGTGATGGGCGTGGCGGCAGCGCTTGTCAACTCTTCATCCGTTCATCCACGCACATCGCGCACACGGGCCAGCGGGTGATGCGCCTGCACCGTCTGCTGCAGCCGTTGCAGCCCCACGTGGGTGTAGATCTGCGTGGTGGAGATGTCGGCATGGCCCAGCATCTGCTGCACGGCGCGCAGGTCGGCCCCGTTCTCCAGCAGGTGCGTGGCAAAGGCATGGCGCAGCACGTGCGGCGACACCCGTTCCGGTGATATCCCTGCCCGCCCCGCCAGTTGCTTCAGAAGCTGGGCGAAGCGCTGGCGCGTCATGTGGCCGCTGCCGCCATGCGAGGGAAACAGCCAGCCCTGCTGCTTCAGCGAGCCTTTCCCGCCCTTCTGCTGTGCCACGGCATCCATTGCCTCGCGCAATTGTGCCAGCACTTCCAATGCCCGCCCGGTGAGCGGCACCAGCCGTTCCTTGCCGCCCTTGCCCTTCACCCGCAACATTCGCGCGCGCGCATCCACATCGCGCTCCCGCAAGCCCACCAGCTCGGAGACGCGCAGGCCCGTGGCATACAAGAGTTCCAGCATGGCCAGCAGGCGCAGCGCCCGCAATCGCGCCTTCTCCGTGCCCGCCTGCTTGACCGCCTGCTCCGCCGCCTCGAACAGCCGCTCCACTTCCTGCATGGACAGCACCTTCGGCAGGCTGCGGGCCTTGCGCGGGCTGTCCACGTGCTGCGCCGGGTTGACGTCGCTGAAGCCCTCGCCATGGAGAAAGGCATGCAGCTGCCGAACGGCGGAAAGCCTGCGCGCCTGCGTGGAGCGCGCCAGCCCCTGCGCCGCCAGTGCCGCGATGAAATCGTGCAGGTGCTCCTCCGCCGCCGCATCCACGCTCACGCCGCGCTGCGCCAGGTGATCGGCATAATCGGAAAGGTCGCGCCGATAGGCGGCCAGCGTGTTCTGTGCCGCGTTGCGCTCCGCCGCCAGCATCTCCAGGAAGCGCTCGATGAGCTGTTCGCTGCGCGCCCGCGCCTGCCGCCGCGCATCCGTTTCCTCCACCGCCGCCTCGGCCATGGCATCGGCGGTTTGCATCATGCCGGATGCCGGGTCCACCGCGGCAGCAGCCATGCCGGCCACCAGGCGCGCATCAGGGCAGGTCCTTGAGCGGGGCATTGGAAAGCTCCTTCACCACCTCCTTCGGCTGGGGCGGCATGCTGGCCAGCATCCAGGCAGCCGCATAGACCCCTCCAATCAACCCGCCAATGATTAAGAGAAAGCGAATGGAATCCGGAATCATGACCTTGTGCATTCCCCCTTGCCGGATGGTAAGCCACCGCGCTTTGACCCACGCCCCATTCCCGCGCTATGCACACGGGACGATGTATTATCGCAACATGGAACCCTGCATGTCCGGCAACAACCTAAAGGATTGCATCGCTGCAATCAACGCGCGGCTGGGGGCGCGCTCCATCGTGCTCATCGGCCTGATGGGCGCGGGCAAGACCACCGTGGGTCGCCGCCTGGCCCAGCGCCTTGACCTGCCCTTCGTCGATGCCGATCACGAGATCGAGCAGGCGGCGGGCAAGAGCATCGAGGACATCTTCGCCGAGGACGGCGAGGACTTCTTCCGCCGCGGCGAGGAGCGCGTCATCGCCCGCCTGCTGGAAGACGGCCCGCAGGTGCTGGCCACCGGCGGCGGCGCGTGGATGAACGAGAACACCCGCCGCCGGGTGAGGGAGCATGGCATCTCCGTGTGGCTGAAGGCGGATCTGGACGTGCTGATGGAGCGCGTCTCGCGCCGCCCCGGCAGGCCGCTGCTGAAGGCGCCCGACCCGCGCGCGGTGATGCGGAAGCTGATGGATGAACGCTATCCCGTCTATGCAGAGGCCGACATCACCGTGGAAAGCCGCAACCGCCCGCATCACGTGATGGTCAGCGAGATCATCCGCGCACTGTGCGAACAACTCGCCGAACGGAACGAACAGAGCCGATGAGCACGCAATCGATAACATCAGCGGCAGAGACCACCATCGTGCCCGTGGCCGCGCCCGGCTGGCCGGATTACGACATCCACATCGGCCCCGGCCTGCTGCCGCGCGCCGGGGAGCTGATCGCCCCGCTGCTGGCGCGTCCGCGCACCTTCATCATCACGGATGAAAACGTCGCTGCGCTGCACCTGCACACCCTGCAACAAAGCCTCGATGCCGCCGGCATCGCGCACGATGCGCTGGTGCTGCCCGCCGGCGAGGCCACCAAGAGCTGGGACAACCTGCAACGGGTGGTGGAGGCCCTGCTTGCCGCCGAGCTGGAGCGCGGCGATCACCTCATCGCCTTCGGTGGCGGCGTCATCGGCGATCTTGCCGGGTTTGCCGCCGCCATCACCCGCCGCGGCATGCCCTTCATCCAGATCCCCACCACGTTGCTGGCGCAGGTGGACAGCTCCGTCGGCGGCAAGACCGGCATCAACTCGCCAACCCACGGCAAGAATCTCATCGGCGCCTTTCACCAGCCCGCCATCGTCATCGCCGACACCGGCGTGCTGAAGACCCTGCCGCGCCGCGAGCTGCTGGCCGGCTATGCCGAGGTGGTGAAATACGGCCTGCTCGGCGATGCTGATTTCTTCGCCTGGCTGGAAGAGCACGGCGCGCAGGTGCTGGCCTTCGACGAGGCGGCGCTGACGCAGGCCATTGCCACCTCCTGCCGGGCCAAGGCCGCCATCGTCAACGAGGATGCGCGCGAGAAGGGCCGCCGCGCCCTGCTCAACCTCGGCCATACCTTCGGCCACGCATGGGAAGCAGCCCTTGGCTATGACGGCACGCTGCTGCACGGCGAGGGCGTGGCCATCGGCATGGTGCAGGCCTTCCGCTTTTCCGAGCGGCTGGGGCTGTGCCCGCCGGGCCGGGCGCAGCGCGTGGCCGCGCACCTTGAAGCTGTGGGCCTGCCGACGAGCCTGAAGCGCTACCTCAACCGCCTGCCGGGCGCGGAAGACCTGCTGGCGCTGATGCGACAGGACAAGAAGGCGCAAGCGGGCAGGCTGGTGTTCATCCTCGCCCGCGACATCGGCGAGGCCTTCATCGCCAAGGACGTGGCCGAGAGGGAAGTGCTCGCCTTCCTGCAAGACGAACTGAACGTGGCGAATACCTGACACGCCCCCGCACGGGCTGCTATATCTCGGCACATGGGACACAGCCGCACATCAGGCCCCATCAAGCCGCTGGGCATGGAGGAGGAGAAGGCGCCGCCGCTGTCTGCGGACGACGCTGCACTTGAACGTGCACGCGCCGGGCAGGAGGCGCTCGCCGCCCTGCGCCCGCCGGAGCCGTTCTGCCCCGACTACACGCCACACCGCTACCACAACCGCCCGCCGAAGCTGGAGGGCGGCAGGCCGTTTCGCCTCGTCTCGGAGTTCGAGCCGAAGGGCGATCAGCCTGAGGCCATCGCCGAGCTGGTGGCAGGGCTTGAGCGCGGCGATCGCAACCAGGTGCTGCTCGGCGTTACCGGTTCGGGCAAGACCTTCACCATGGCCAAGGTCATCGAGGCCACGCAGCGCCCGGCGCTCATCCTTGCCCCCAACAAGACGCTGGCCGCCCAGCTCTACAGCGAATTCAAGGGCTTCTTTCCAGACAACGCGGTGGAATACTTCGTCTCCTACTACGACTACTACCAGCCGGAAGCCTACGTGCCACGCACCGACACCTACATCGAGAAGGACAGCGCCATCAACGAGCAGATAGACCGCATGCGCCATGCCGCCACCCGCGCCCTGCTGGAGCGTGATGATGTCATCGTCGTGGCCTCGGTCTCCTGCATCTACGGCATCGGCGACGTGGAGACCTACGCCGCCACCGCCCTGCCGCTGGCCGCCGGGCAGCGGCTGGAGCAGCGTGATGTGCTGGCCGAGCTGGTGAACCTGCAATACGAGCGCAACGACGCCGGCTTCGTGCGCGGCTGCTTCCGCGTGCGCGGCGACGTGGTGGAGGTCTGGCCCTCGCACCTGGACGATCGCGCCTGGCGCATCTCCTTCTTCGGCGACGAGATCGAGGAGATCGTCGAGTTCGACCCGCTCACCGGCAAGCGCACCGCGGCGCTGGAGCAGGTGCGCATCTACGCCAACTCCCACTACGTAACACCGAAGCCGACGCTGGAGCAGGCGGTGCAGGGCATCAAGCGCGAGCTGCGCGAGCGGGTGGAGCAGTTCCGCGCCGCCGGGCGCGAGCTGGAGGCGCAGCGGCTGGAGCAGCGCACCCTGTTCGACATCGAGATGATGCTGGCCACCGGCTCCTGCAAGGGCATCGAGAACTATTCCCGCTACCTCACCGGGCGCCGCCCCGGCGAGCCGCCGCCCACCCTGTTCGAATACCTGCCCGAGAACGCCATCCTGTTCGTCGATGAATCGCACGTGGCGGTGCCGCAGATCGGCGGCATGTTCCGCGGCGACTACAACCGCAAGGCGACGCTGGCCGAGTTCGGCTTCCGCCTGCCGAGCTGCGTGGACAACCGCCCGCTGCGCTTCGAGGAATGGGAGATGCTGCGCCCGCAGAGCATCTTCGTCTCGGCCACGCCGGGGCCGTGGGAGCTTGAGCAGACCGGTGGCGTCTTCGTCGAGCAGGTCATCCGCCCGACGGGACTGGTGGACCCGCAAGTGATCGTGCGCCCCTGTGCCAACCAGGTGGAGGATCTCATCGCCGAATGCCGCGAGGTGGCGCAGAAGGGCTACCGCGCGCTGGTAACGGTGCTGACCAAGCGCATGGCGGAAGACCTCACCGAGTTCATGCACGAGCAGGGCCTGCGCGTGCGCTACATGCATTCGGACGTGGACACCATCGAGCGCATCGAGATCATCCGCGACCTGCGGCTGGGCGTGTTCGACGTGCTGGTGGGCATCAACCTGCTGCGCGAGGGGCTGGACATTCCCGAATGCGCGCTGGTGGCCATCCTCGATGCCGACAAGGAAGGCTTCCTGCGCTCCGAAACCTCGCTCATCCAGACCTTCGGGCGCGCCGCCCGCAACGTCGAGGGCCGCGTCATCTGCTATGCCGACACCATGACCGGCTCGCTGTCCCGCGCCATTGCCGAGACCGAGCGCCGCCGCGCCAAGCAGCTTGCGTGGAACGAGGCGCACGGCATCACCCCGGAATCGGTGAAGCGCAACATCGAGGACATCCTGCAAACCCCGTGGGAACGCGGCGACCACGTGCAGGTGAACGCCGGTGCGGCGGAAGAGGCGGGCGCGCTGGCCGGCAAGGATCCCGAACAGATCATCACCGAGCTGGAAAAGCGCATGTACGAGGCCGCCGCCAACCTGGAGTTCGAGGAGGCCGCCCGCCTGCGCGACGAGGTGAAACGCCTGCGCGAGCGCCTGATGCAGGCCATGGAAGGCCCCGCCTCGGCCAGCGCCGGCGCGGCGCTGGAAACCCCGGAACAGCGCCTCGATCAGGCCCAGAAGGAAGCCCGCAGGAAGGGCAAGGCCGGCAAGGGAAAGGGCAGAAGTCGGGGGAAAAAGCCCCGCCGCTGAAAAACCGCCCCTGCATGACTGCATGCACCGGAGATGATGGTGCCAGGCTGCAGCTCAGGCCATCTCATCCTTCACCTGCCACGGTGCAAGGCGCTCCAGCGCAATGATGTCGCGCGCTTCCAGCCGCGGACGGATGACGGCGAAGCGCTCGCCATCCACCAGCACTTCCGGCACCAGCGCGCGGGTGTTGTAGGTGCATGACTGCACCGCGCCATAGGCCCCTGCAGTCATCACCGCGAACAGGTCGCCGCGCTGCATCACCGGCAGATCGCGATCCCGCGCGATGTAGTCGCCCGTCTCGCACACCGGCCCCACCACGTCCACCACCTTGCGCGGCGCATCCACTGCCGGTTCGCGCACCGGCAGGATATGATGAAAGGCCTCATAGAGAGTGGGGCGAATGAGGTCGTTCATGCCGACATCGGTGATGACAAAAGTCTTGCTGCCCGTCTCCTTCACGAACAGCACCCGCCCCAGCAGCACCCCGGCATTGCCGGCGATCATCCGCCCCGGCTCCATGATCAGCTTCACGCCAAGGCTGCCCAGCAACCGCTTCACCATCGCCGCATAATCATCCGGGTGCGGCGGCATGTCGGTATCGCCATGATAGGGCACGCCCAGCCCGCCGCCGAGGTCGGCATGGCGAATGTCATGCCCATCGGCGCGCAGCAGGCGGATGAGGTCGGCCATCAGGGTGAAGGCCTGCTCGAAGGGTGCCAGGTCGGTGATCTGGCTGCCGATATGCATGGCCACGCCCTTCACCTCGATCCCCGGCAGGCGGGCGGCTTCGGCATAGGCGGCGCGCGCTTCCAGCCACGGGATGCCGAACTTGTCCACCGCCTTGCCGGTGGAGATCTTCTCGTGCGTCTTCGCATCCACGTCGGGGTTGATGCGCAACGCCACCGGTGCGCGCCTGCCCATGGCCTCGGCCACCTCGGAAAGGCGATGCAGCTCGGCCACGCTCTCCACGTTGAAGCTCAGGATGCCGTAATCAAGTGCCGCGCGCATCTCCGCATCGGTCTTGCCGACACCGGAGAAGACGATCTTCTCTCCTGCCACGCCGGCGGCCTTTGCCCGCTGAAGCTCACCGCCGGAGACGATGTCCATGCCCGCCCCCATGTCGGCCAGCAGGCGCAGGATGGCCTGGTTGGAATTGGCCTTCATGGCATAGCAAACGAGGTGATCGGTGCCGGCGAAGGCCTCGTCGAACACCCGGAAGTGTCGCCGCAGGGTGGCGGCGGAATAGACATACACCGGCGTGCCCACCTCCCTCGCAATGCGCGAAAGCGGCACCCCCTCGGCGAACATTTCGCCATCACGATAGGTGAAATGATGCATTTCGTTCCCTCACCCCGCCACTGCGGTGTTGTCGCCACCAGCACCGGCATCTGCTGCCGCGCCCTTCACGCGCTCGCGCTCGCTCTTCACCAGCGGATCCAGCACGAAATCGCCATCACTCCGCGGCTGATACCCTTCCGGTGGCTCCGGCTTGGCAGCGGCACCACAGCCGCCGAGCAATGCAGCGCACACGAACAGCACCGCCACCCTGGGGGAACGAAAGGAATGCATGGTTTTTTCCCTTGTGGCCATCTTCATGCCGCAGTTATTGGCCCTGTATGGCAAGGCGTCAAGCATGGCCATGACAACAACCCGTCTGCACCCACGCCAGGTGCATGATTGACGCTTGCATCGCGAATCAGGCCTGCCCTGCGACAAGGTGCATGACTGCCATGGTTTGACATGCCATTTTCTGGAATTGTAATAATTACAAAACGAAAAAATGATTTGCCTGCCACCATGCTGCCACGCACGCTGCAATGAGACTGCAATGAGCTTGTGGTGGCATGGCGAAACGAAAAACAGGTTTCAAGCAACCGAAGCAACAGGAGGAAGGGATCATGATCCAGATGCGCAAAGGCACGAAGATGTTGCTGGCAAGTGCTCTTGGTGCCGCACTGCTGGGCGGCGCGGCAATTGCCGGCAGCCACGGCGGCGGCAACAAGATGGAGATGGCAAAGGGCGGTGGCGTCATCGAGGCCCGCGTGAAGGCCATGAAGGAGGCCAGCAACAACTTCACACCGCTGGTGAAAATGAGCAAGAACCTCATCCCGTTTGATGCCGCAGCGGTGAAGAAGCACGCGGATATCATCGCCGCCAAGCTTGAGGAATCAGCCAAGCTGTTCCCCGAAGGCTCGGACAAGGGGGATACCCGTGCCAAGCCGGAAATCTGGAGCAATCGCGCCGAGTTCGATGCCATCATGAAGACGGCCATCGAAAAGGCGAAAGCGCTGGCCAGCGTTACCTCGCCGGATCAGCTGACGCCTGCAGTGCGCGCCCTGGGCGGCGAGGGTTGCATGGCGTGCCACAAGAAGTTCCGCAAGCCGAAAGGCGAATGATACACGGCCACCCCCTTCTGCGGGGCACGGCTGCATCCAGACGCACCCAAATCTTCCGGGCAGAAGCAGGGCGGCGCACACGGGCCACGGTGCGCCGCCTTTTCGGCATGCCCACCGCACGGCCCACATACGCCATGTCTGCTCCTCGCGAGCGCTTGGCTGGCGACTGCATCCACAAGACCCCACTTGCCAGCTTCCGCCTGACGGGATAATCCCCTGCCCATGCAACAAGGCACCGGCAAACAGCGGCGCAAGTGGCGCATCTGGCATCTCGTGCTGGCCATCCTGCTGCTGGCGGCAGGTGGCGTGGCCTATCTCTATCAGCAGCTCTCCCGGCCATTGCCGCCAGGCATCATCCCGGCCGGCTACACGCCCGATCTGCAAAACGGCCGCAACATGTATCTGGCCGGCGGCTGCCTGAGCTGCCATCGCGGCATCGGCCCTCATGCCGAGCTGCCCGCCGGCGGGCGCAAGCTGAAGCTGCGCCGCGGCGAGATCACCGTGCCCAACATCACGCCCGACCCGGAAACCGGCATCGGTCGCTGGCGCGCCATCGACTTCGTCAACGCCATGCGCAAGGGGCTGGGGCCTGACGGCACCCATTACCTGCCAAGCTTCCCCTACACCTCCTATGCCTGGATGCGCACCGAGGACCTGCTGGATCTCTTCGCCTGGCTGCAGCAGCAACCCGCTGCCCGCAATCCCGTGCCGCGGGAGGGCACGTGGGGCCGTTACCTGCTGGCCTTCTGGAAGTGGCTGGCGCTGCCGCCACGTCCCTTCCGCGACGTGCCGGGCAAGGATGCCACGTGGAACCGCGGGGCCTACCTGGTGGTGGGGCCGGGACGCTGCGCGGAGTGCCACACCCCGCGCAACACCATCTTCCTGCTGGACCGCCGCCAGTGGCTGGCCGGTGCACCGCTCATCACCGGCCAGGGCCGCGCTCCTTCCCTGCGCGGCCTGAAGCGGCGCGGCCGCTACAAGGACGTGAACGACCTGATGCAGGCGCTCAAATACGGCGAGGCCATGGGTTATCAGGATTTAAGTGCCGGCGGCATGGGCGAGGTGCAGTCCAACCTCTCGAAATTGCCTGATGAAGATCTGAAGGCCATCGCCACCTACCTGATGAGCCTGCAATGAGACTCTCCCGCGTTGACGCCATGCCGCAGGCTGGCTAAGACACGCGCGGGCTTCGCGGGCCGTCCGCGCCCGCGCATGCATGCAAAACCATACAACCCTTCACCCGGAGCTTGAGGACATGGGCTACAAGGTGGCTGTGGTGGGCGCGACCGGCAACGTCGGGCGCGAGATGCTGAACATCCTGGCCGAGCGCGGCTTCCCGGCGGATGAGGTGCACGCCATTGCCTCGCGCCGTTCGCTGGGGCGCGAGGTGTCGTTTGGCGACGACATCCTGAAATGCCAGGACCTTGAGCAGTTCGACTTCTCCACCGTGGACTTCTGCCTGATGTCCGCCGGAGCTTCCGTGTCGCGCGAGTGGGCACCGAAGATCGGTGCTGCCGGGGCCATCGTCATCGACAACTCCTCCTGCTGGCGATACGAATCGGACATTCCGCTGGTGGTGCCGGAGGTCAACGCCCACGTGCTGGAAGACTGGGTGAAGGACGCAAACCGCCGCAACATCATCGCCAACCCCAACTGCTCCACCGCCCAGCTCGTGGTGGTGCTGAAGCCCCTGCACGAGAAGTGGGGAATTTCGCGGGTGGTGGTTTCCACCTACCAGTCCGTTTCCGGTGCCGGCAAGGAAGCGATGGACGAACTGTGGAACCAGACCAAGGGCATCTACGTTACCGACATGCCGGAGCCGGTGAACTTCACCAAGCAGATCGCCTTCAACGTCATTCCGCACATCGACGTGTTCATGGAGGACGGCTACACCAAGGAAGAGTGGAAGCTCACCGCCGAGACCAAGAAGATCCTCGACCCGAAGATCAAGGTAACGGCCACCGCCGTGCGCGTGCCGGTGTTCATCGGCCACGGCGAGGCGGTGAACATCGAGTTCGAGAACGAGGTGGACGAGGATGCCGCCCGCGACCTGCTGCGCGAGGCCCCCGGCGTGCTGGTGGTGGACAAGCGCGAGGACGGCGGATACGTAACGCCGGTGGAAATAGCCGGTGAAGATCCGGTATATGTCTCGCGCATCCGCACCGATGCCACCGTGGACAACGGCCTGGCGCTGTGGGTGGTGGCCGACAACCTGCGCAAGGGTGCGGCCCTGAACACCGTGCAGATTGCCGAGGCGCTGATCAATCGTGGACTGGTGCAACCGCGCGGCTGAACAATCCTGCCCGCTCCCCGTGGCGGTGCAGTCCCCGTGCGCTCACGCCGTGCGGCAGGCTGAAGACGGGCAGCGCCTCACCCCTGTTGTCCGGCGTTTCCTGCCGCCGCCCCCCAGCGGCGCGCCACGTAGTCTTCCAGCAACTGCAGGAACTGCGCATCGAGGTCTTCTCCGCGCAGGGTGGCGACCTTCTTTCCATCCACGAACACCGGGGCGGCGGGCTGCTCTCCGGTACCGGGCAGGGAAATGCCGACATCGGCGTGCTTCGATTCGCCGGGGCCGTTGACGATGCAGCCCATCACCGCCACCTGCAGCTCCTCGAAGCCGGGGTATTGTCTGCGCCACTCCGGCGTCTTGCGGGCGAGGAAATCGCTCACCGTGCGCGCCAGCTCCTGAAAGCGCGTGGAGGTGGTGCGCCCACAGCCCGGGCAGGCAATGACATCCGGCATGAAGGCGCGCAGACCCAGTGCCTGCAATATCTGCTGCGCCACCATCACCTCGCGGGTGCGCGGCGCGCCCGGCTCCGGCGTGATGGAAACGCGGATGGTGTCGCCAATGCCCTCCTGCAGCAGCACCGCCAGCCCGGCAGTGGAGGCAATGACGCCGGCATCTCCCATCCCCGCCTCCGTCAGCCCCAGGTGCAGGGCGTAATCGCCCGCTGCCGAGAGCATGCGATAGACAGCGATGAGATCCGGCACCTCGGAAACCTTGGCGGAGAGGATGATGTGCTCGCGCGCCATGCCCAATGCCTCGGCCCGGGCGGCAGAACGCAGGCAGGACTGCACCAGCGCCTCATGCATCACTTCGCGCGCATCCTTCGGCTCTTCTCGCCGGCCATTCTCCTCCATCAGCTCGTTGAGCAGCGCCTGGTCCAGCGACCCCCAGTTGGCACCGATGCGCACCGGCTTTTCGTGCTTCAGCGCAATGTCGATGATGGCGGCGAAGTTCCTGTCCTGCTTGTGCCCGAAGCCGACATTGCCGGGGTTGATGCGATACTTGTCCAGTGCCTCCGCACACGCCGGATGATCACGCAGCAGGATATGCCCGATGTAGTGAAAGTCGCCAATGAGCGGCACCTCGCACCCCCTGGCCAGCAGCCGCTCCCGGATGTGCGGCACGGCAGCCGCCGCTTCCGCCCGGTCAACGGTAATGCGCACCAGCTCCGAGCCTGCCTCGGCAAGCGCGATGACCTGCTCCACCGTCGCATCCACGTCCGCGGTATCGGTGTTGGTCATGGACTGCACGCGCACCGGCGCTCCGCCACCGATGACAACGCCGCCGACGTTCACCGCCCGCGTAGCCTTTCGATTATGCCGTGCCTGATGATGCATGCACGCACTATTGCGCCAGCCGGCACGGCGTTTCAAGAGCACAAGCCGGCCCAGGTGCCCTCTCCCCTCCCGCCATGCGCAACCATGCCCCATCGTCCATGCCATCCATGAATCATCCGGCCGCTGCCCGCACCTGCCGCCGCGGCAAACGCCCGCCGCATCGCGCCCCGCGCCCCGGCAAAAACGCCACACCAGCCATGCATCGGGCTTTCCGCCCTTGACGCACGAGCCGTTTTGGGCCTATGGCGAAGGCGGGCCACCCCTCCCCAACGAGGGGCGAACATCTGCAAGGATGTGTTCATCATGACCATGATCGAGAAACCGGCTGCGCGGCCGGAAAACCCGCGCTTCTCCCCCGGCCCCACCACCAAGTTCAAGGGCTGGAGCTTCTCCCTCCTGGAAAATGCGCTGCTCGGACGTTCTCACCGCTCGAAGGAGGCGGTGGAGCGCATGCAGTATCTGCTGAACCTCACCCGCGAGGTGCTGCAGGTGCCCGACAGCCATCTCATCGGCATCGTGCCGGGGTCCGACACCGGCGCGGTGGAAATGGCCATGTGGAACCTCTTGGGCTCCCGCCCGGTGGAGGTGCTGGCGTGGGAGAGCTTCGGCAAGATGTGGGTTGTCGACGTGCTGGAGCAGCTCAAGGTGGAGCAGGCCGAGGCCAAGGTGGCCGACTTCGGCGAACTGCCCGATCTTTCCTCGGTGGACTTCAGCCATGACGTGGTGTTCACCTGGAACGGCACCACCTCCGGCGCGCGGGTGCCCAACGGCGACTGGATCCCGGACGATCGCGAGGGCGTTACCATCTGCGACGCCACCTCCGCCGCCTTCGCGCAAGAATTGCCGTTCGACAAGCTCGACGTGGTTACCTACTCCTGGCAGAAGGTGATGGGCGGCGAGGCACAGCATGGCATCATCATCCTCTCGCCGCGCGCCGTGGAGAAGCTGGAGAGCTTCACCCCGCCCTGGCCGATCCCGAAGCTGTTCCGCCTCACCAAGGGCGGCAAGCTGATCAAGGGCATCTTCGAGGGCCAGACCATCAACACCGTCTCGCTCATGGCCATCGAAGACCACATCGCCGCGCTGGAATGGGCGAAGAAGCTGGGCGGGCTGGATGCCCTCATCGCCAAGGCCAACGACAACGCGCAGACGGTGTGGGACTGGGAAGCGAAGACCGACTGGGTGGAAAACCTCGTTTCCGACCCGGCCATTCGCTCCAACACCTCCGTCTGCATGCGCCTGTCCGATGCCGGCAAGGAAGGGCTGACGGAAGAGCAGGCCAGCGCCCTGCCCAAGCGCATGCTTCAGCTGCTGGCGGAAGAAGGCGTGGGCTATGACCTCTCCGCCTACCGCACCGCGCCGCCGGGCTTTCGCATCTGGTGCGGTGGCACGGTGGAGAAGAGCGACATCGAGGCCCTGCTGCCGTGGCTGGACTGGGCCTACGCCACGGCGCGGGCGGAAATGACGGCCTGAGGCAACACGGGCACATCCCCATGCGATGAACACGAGCACATGGCGCACCGCGGCAACCACAAGCGCCGCGGGCGCTACCGGCTTTTCCGAAACACCTTTCCGCTGTGCGGAACACCAGCAGGAGGCAGGAACCATGGCACCGAAGGTTCTCATTTCCGACAAGCTTTCTCCCACCGCCGTGCAGATTCTCAAGACGCGGGGCCTTGAAGTGGACTACGAGCCGGATCTGGGCAAGGACAAGGAGGCCTTCCTCGCCCGCATTGGCGAGTATGACGGCCTTGCCGTGCGCTCCGCCACCAAGGTTACGGCCAAGGCCATCGAGGCGGCGAAGAACCTGAAGGTCATCGGCCGCGCCGGCATTGGCGTGGACAACATCGACGTGCCGGCGGCCACGGCGCGCGGCATCATCGTCATGAACACGCCGATGGGCAACGCGGTAACCACCGCCGAGCACGCCATCGCCATGATGCTGGCGCTGGCCCGCAACATCCCGCAGGCCGATGTCTCCACCAAGGCCGGCAAGTGGGAGAAGTCGAAGTTCATGGGCGTGGAGGTCTATCGCAAGACGCTGGGGCTGATCGGCTGCGGCAACATCGGCTCCATCGTCGCCAACCGCGCGCAAGGGCTGCACATGCGCGTCATTGCCTTCGACCCGTATCTCACGGAAGAACGCGCCCGCGAGATCGGCGTGGAGAAGGTGGACTTCGACGAGCTGCTGGCGCGGGCCGACTTCCTCTCCCTGCACACGCCACTCACCGACAAGACGAAGAACATCATCGACGCCGCGGCACTGGCGAAGATGAAGAAAGGCGCGCGCGTCATCAACTGCGCCCGTGGCGGGCTGGTGGTGGAGAAGGACCTGTATGAGGCCATCAGGTCCGGCCACATCGCCGGGGCGGCGCTGGACGTGTTCGAGGAGGAACCGGCGCGGGAGAACCCGTTGTTCGAGCTCGACAACGTCATCTGCACGCCGCATCTTGGTGCCTCCACCACCGAGGCACAGGAGAACGTGGCCATTCAGATCGCCGAGCAGATTGCCGACTACCTGCTCACCGGCGCGGTGTCCAACGCGCTCAACATGCCCTCCATCACGGCCGAAGAGGCACCGGTGCTCAAGCCCTACATCGAGCTGGCGGAGAAGCTGGGGCTGTTCATCGGCCAGATCATCGGTTCGGCCATCGAGGACGTTACCATCGAATATGCCGGCTCGGTGGGCGAGCTGAACATCTCCGCCCTGTCCTCCGCCCTGCTGGCCGGGCTGCTGCGCCCGACGCTTGGCGATGACATCAACATGGTCTCCGCGCCGGTGGTGGCAAAGGAGCGCGGCATGACCATCAACGAGGTGCGCCAGACCCAGCGCGGCGTGTATGAGGGCTACATCCGGCTGGAGGTAACCACCGAGAACTCGAAGCGTTCGGTGGCCGGCACGGTGTTCGCCGACGGCAAGCCGCGCATCATCCAGGCCAAGAACATCAACATGGAGGCGGAGTTCGGCCCGCACATGCTCTACGTCATCAACGAGGATCGCCCCGGCTTCCTCGGCGCGCTGGGCACGCTGCTGGGCGAGGCGGGCGTGAACATCGCCAACTTCAACCTCGGCCGCACCGCGCCGGGCGGCGAGGCCGTGGCACTCATCGAGGTGGACGAGCCGCTGCCTGAAGACGTGCTTGAGAAGGTGCGCGCCCTGCCGCAGGTGAAGTGGGCCTCGGCCATGGAGTTCTGACAACCGCAAGGCTGCCGGGGGCACTGGCCTTGCCTGCCTGATTGCGCTACAGAGAAAGACGGCCCCGCGCCAACCGAGGCGGGGCCGTTTCCTTGTGATTGAATGCAGACGCCAACGAGGGGGCGGGGAGCAGGTCATGACGAACGTGGTGGTCATCGGCGCGCAGTGGGGCGATGAGGGCAAGGGCAAGATCGTCGACTGGCTGTCCGAGCGCGCCGACGTGGTGGTGCGCTTCCAGGGCGGTGCGAATGCCGGGCACACGCTGGTGATCGACGGCGTTACCTACAAGCTCTCGCTGCTGCCTTCGGGCATCGTGCGGGCTGGCAAGATGGCCGTCATCGGCAATGGCGTGGTCATCGACCCGTGGAAGCTGGCCGACGAGATCGAGGGCATTCGCCAGCAGGGCGTGGAGGTAAGCCGCGAGAACCTGCGCATCGCCGAGAACGCCACGCTCATCCTGCCCCTGCACCGCGAGCTGGACGGCCTGCGCGAGCAACTGGCCGGCAAGGGAAAGATCGGCACCACCGGCCGCGGCATCGGCCCGGCGTATGAGGACAAGGTGGGCCGCCGCGCCATCCGCGTGCACGACCTGGTGAACGAGGAAACCCTGCCGCGCAAGATCGAGCGCCTGCTGGCGCACCACAACCCGCTGCGCCGCGGGCTGGGCGTGGAAGAGATCGACCCGGAGGAGCTGCTGCGGCAACTGAAGGACATCGCACCGAAGATACTGCCCTACATGGATTGCGTCTGGCAGCTGCTGGACGAGCACAAGCGTGCCGGCAGGCGCATCCTGTTCGAGGGCGCGCAGGGCACGTTCCTGGACATCGACCACGGCACCTACCCGTTCGTTACCAGCTCCAACACCGTCGCCGGCAATGCCGCCACCGGCTCCGGCGTCGGGCCCTCCACGCTGGAGTTCGTGCTGGGCATTGCCAAGGCCTACACCACGCGCGTCGGTGCCGGCCCCTTCCCCACCGAGCTGAACGACGAGATTGGCCAGCGCATTGGCGAGCGCGGGCGCGAGTTCGGCACCGTTACGGGCCGGGCGCGGCGCTGCGGCTGGTTCGACGCGGTGCTGGTGCGCCAGGCAGTGAAGAATTCCGGCGTGGACGGCATCGCCTTCACCAAGCTGGACGTGCTCGACGGGCTTGACGAGCTGAAGATCTGCGTCGGCTACGAGCTGGACGGCGAGCGCATCGACCGCCTGCCCGCCGGACAGGGCGCGCAGGCGCGGGTGAAGCCCATTTACGAGACCATGCCGGGCTGGCAGGAGAGCACCTACGGTGCACGCTCGTGGAACGACCTGCCGGCGCAGGCGGTGAAATACATCCGCCACATCGAGGAGCTCATCGAGTGCCCCATCACCCTGGTCTCCACCTCGCCGGAGCGCGAGGACACCATCCTGGTGAAGGACCCGTTCGAGGACTGACGGACTTGCCGGAAGATGCCGCTGGTGGCATGCCGGGGCCATGAACGACAACGCGCGCAATACAAGGGCCGACGACACCGAGCGCACCAGGCGCGGCACCGCCGATACCGCATCGCAAGGTGTGGCGGATCGCTGGGCGGTGCTGCTGGCCGGCCACCTGCGGCCGACACCACGGCTGCGCCAGCAGCTGGCGGGGCATCGCGTGATAGCCGCCGATGCCGGGCTGCGCCACGCCGAGATGCTGAAGGTGCATCCTGACCTGATCATCGGCGATTTCGATTCCGCACCGCCAGAGCTGCTTTCCCGCTATCAGCGCCTGCCGCGCATCGAACACCCCGCCGACAAGGACATGACCGACGGTGCCCTGGCCATCGAGCACGCGCTGCAGCAGGGCGCGCGGCAGCTGCTGCTGATTGGCGCACTGGGCGGCCCGCGCTCCGATCACGCCACCATGCACCTGCTGCAGCTGGCCGAGTTGGCATCACGCGGCATTCAGGCGCTGGCCAGCAGCGGGCTGGAAGAAGCGTGGGGGCTGGCAGCCGGCGAACACGCCATCGACCTGCCGCCGGGTGCCACCTTCTCCCTGCTCGCCTTCACCGACCTGCGGGATGTGCACCTGCACGGTGCGCGCTGGCCCCTGCAAGGCGACACGCTGCCCTTTGGCCACTCACGCCCCATGTCCAACGTGGTGCAGGAAGTTCCGCTGCGCATCCGTATCGGTGCCGGGCACGGCGTGCTGCTGGCTCATCTGCGCCCCTTGCGCCCCGCCGCCTGATGTGCCTCATTGCCAATGCGCACCACCGCCGATGCATGCCATCCAACATGCACAGCCCCGCCATTGCCGCAAATCACGGCACATGCCCACCGGCAACAAGGCAACCTCGTTGAGATGAAGCACGGGAAAGAAGACAACCGGCCACAGCCCAGCCCCGGCCCGGCACATCAGTCATCGTCGTGATCACGCTTCAGCTTCACGCCATACAGCTCCAGGCGGTGATCCACCAGCCTGTATCCGAGTTTCTCGGCAATCTGCCGCTGCAGCTCCTCGATCTCCTCGGAGGTGAACTCGATCACCTCGCCGGTGTTGAGATCGATGAGATGGTCATGATGCTCCTCGCTGGCCGGTTCGTAGCGCGCCCGGCCATCGCCGAACTCGTGGCGCTGCAGGATGCCGGCATCCTCGAACAGCTTCACGGTGCGATAGACCGTGGCAATGGAAATGCGCGAATCGATGGCGGTGGCGCGCCGATGCAGCTCCTCCACGTCCGGATGATCGGTGGATTCGGCTATAACGCGGGCGATCACGCGGCGCTGTTCGGTCATGCGCATGCCCTTCTCCGCACACGCCTGCTCGATGAAATTCAGCACCTGCCTGCTGTCCTGCCTGTGCTCCTGCCCGGCCATCACGCCCCCACTTTCGACTTCGATGCCATGATACGGCTCCTGCAACCCGTCCAGCGCTCAAAGGTATAGCAACTCGTTTTCACCGCGCAATGCAACAGCCTGCCTCATGATGAAAACGGGCATGCAGCGCGCAAGCTCCCGATGCCTGCGCCCGGCTCGCAGGAAAACACCCCCCGCAACAAGACCGCCTTTGCTGCTCAGGGCTGCCTGCGCTGCCCTTCCAGCCGCAGCAGGTCATGAATATGCACGATGCCGACGGGGCGATGCGCCTCATCGACGATGAACAGCACCGTGATCTTCTTCTCGTTCATCAGCGCCAGCGCCTTGCCCGCCGGTGTGTCCGGCGGCAGCACCTTCGGGTCGGCAGTCATCACCTCGTGCGCCGTCAGGGCCATGAGATCCGGATGATCTTCCATCGCCCGGCGCAGGTCGCCATCGGTGATGATGCCCACCAGCCGTCCACCATCCACCACGCCCAGCACGCCGAAGCGCTTGTGCGTCATCTCCAGCAGCGCCTCGCGCATCGGGGTATCCGGCGTGCTCAGCGGCAGCTGATCACCCTCGTGCATGATCTCGCGCAACGGCTTCAGCATCGCCCCCAGGCTGCCACCGGGGTGCAGCTTGCTGAAGTCCTCCGGCTTGAAGTTGCGGGCCGAGAGCAGGGCCATGGCCAGCGCATCGCCCAGCGCCAGCTGCAGGGTGGTGGAAGTGGTCGGCGCCAGCCGCAGCGGGCAGGCCTCTTCCACCGGCGGCAGCAGCAGCAGGTGATCGGCGTTGCTGCCCAGCATGCTGTCAGCCTTTGCCGTGATCGCCACCAGCGGAATGCGGTTGCGCTTGGCATAGGTGATGAGCGCCCCCAGCTCCACCGTGTTGCCGGAGTTCGACAGCATGAGGAGCACGTCATCGCGGGTGATCATGCCCATGTCGCCGTGCGCTGCTTCCGTGGCGTGCACGAACTGCGCCGGCGTGCCGGTGGAAGCCAGCGTGGCGGCGATCTTGTTGCCGATGTGCCCGCTCTTGCCAATGCCGGAGACGATGACACGCCCCTTGGCGTTGAGTATCAGCTCCACCACCGTGTCGAACGTGCGCCCCAGCCCGTTCGACAGCATGTCCACCAGCGCCTGCAGGCCGTTGATCTCCTTGCGGATGGTCTCCACGCCATGCTGCACGTGCACCAGGGGCCGCCCCTCATCCATTGCATTCATGATCAATCTCCTTCAGCACCAATCCGTCATCAAATCACTGGAGTTGCAAATGCCCGGTGTCTTCTCCATGCCCCCGTCCCGGCATCAGGCTCACCACGGCAGCTCATATCCTTCGGCATGCCAGAAAGTGCCGGTGTTGTCCATGTTCAGCGCCTCCATGCGCATGATGAGACCGCGTGCGGCGACATCGGCGGTGATGTTGCCACGCCCCTGCGTCATGTCCGTGCGCACGTAACCCGGATGCAGGGCAGCCACGGCAATGCCCCGCCCCGCCAGCTCGATGGAGAGGTTCTTCGCCGCCATGTTGGCCGCTGCCTTGGACATGCGGTAGGCATAGTTGCCGCCAGAGGCATTGTCCGCCAGTGAACCGACCCGCGAGGTAACGATGCCAACCCTGCTGCCCGCACCCAGGTTCTCCAGCAGCGCCCGCACCACCCTCAGCGGCCCCAGGGCATTGACGTTGTAGTGCGCAAGCGCATCGTCGAAATCAAGCGTGGCCAGCGTATCGCCCTTGAGAATCCCGGCATTGCACACCAGCGCATCCACCCGCCGCCCGGCCAGCGCCGTGGCCAGCGGCTGCACGCCCTCCTCGCTGGAGACATCCACGCCTTCCACCACCTCTGCGCCCGTTGCCGCCAACGCTTCCGACGGCCTGCGCGCGGTCGCCACCACCTCTTCACCCCGCGCGGCCAGCTGCCGCGCCATCTCCAGGCCAATGCCGCGCGAAGCACCCACGATCACCCACAGAGCCATGCACGCAACCTCCCTTGCTGATCAGCTCTCATTCCTTGCTCTTCAGCGCCTGTTCATGCGCCTGCACACAAGCATCATCGAAGCAGCAGAAAATGACCTGCTCAAGACCATGTGAACCTGCCTGCAGGAAGGAGCGCACCGTGGCCACGGCAATGCCGGCTGCCCGCTCCTTCGGAAAGCCATAGACACCGGTGGAAATGGCCGGAAAGGCAATGCTGCGCACCTGGTGCGCCACCGCCAGCTCCAGGCTGTTGCGATAGGCAGCAGCCAGCAACGCCTCCTCCCCTGCCGTGCCGCCACGCCACACCGGCCCCACCGTGTGGATCACCCACCGTGCCGGCAACCGATAGCCCCGCGTAATGCGCGCCTCGCCTGTCGGGCAGCCGCCAATCCTGCGGCATTCCTCCAGCAGCTCCGGCCCCGCGGCGCGATGAATGGCACCATCCACGCCACCACCGCCCAGCAGCGATTCGTTGGCCGCATTGACAATGGCATCCACTTGCAGTTTCGTGATGTCGCCCTTGCAAACCTCGATGCGGGTCATGAAAAGGCCTCCGATCTCGCAACCCGGAACGCCAGGTGCGTGCACACCCGGTTCACCTGTGGCATTTTGCCGTCATGACGCAGAAGCGCAAGACACCCCGGTTCGACACCAACGCCCTGCTGGGCGGAGAAGACTGCACGCGCATTTTCACCCTGCACCCGCCACGCGGTGAAGAGCCTGTTGCCCCCATTCTCTTCAGCGCACCCCATTCCGGCCGCTGCTATCCGGTTGATTTCGTGCGCAAGGCGGCATTGCCGCTGAACGAGCTGCGCGGCTCGGAGGATTTCGCCGTCGATCTGCTGTTCGCCGCCGCTCCGGCACACGGCATGCCGCTGCTGGTGGCGCAACGCCCGCGCGCCTGGCTGGACCTCAACCGCGAGCCGCACGAGCTCAGCCCCGAGATGTTCGACGGTCCCGTGCCGCCGTGGGCCGACACCACCAGCGAACGCGCCAGAAGCGGCCTTGGCGTCATCCCGCGGGTAATCACCGAGGATCGCGCCATCTACCGCCGCCCGCTGAAGTGGGAAGAGGCGAAACAGCGCATCGAGCAGGCCTGGGGGCCATATCACCTGGCCCTGCAGGATCAGTTGCAGGCGCTGCAACAGCGCTTTGGCGCAGCCGTGCTCATCGACTGCCACTCCATGCCGGAATCCGCCGCCCGCGCCATGACGCCACTGTCCCTGCGCCAGCCGGACATCATCCTCGGCGACGTGGAGGAAACCGCCTGCAATCCGCTGCTTACCGACACGCTGGACGAGCTGTTCTCCCGCGCCGGGCTGAACGTGCGCCGCAACCGCGTCTATACCGGCGGCTACATCACCCGCCGTTACGGCCTGCAGGGATACGGTGCCCATGCGGTGCAGATAGAGATAAACCGCGGCCTTTACATGCAACCCGGGGCATTCGAGCTGACCGACGCCTTCTTCGCCCTGCGCGACATCATCACCGGCATCATGGCCGAGCTGCCCACCCGCCTCGCCCCGCTGTGGCACCAGCGCCCCGCCCAGGCGGCGGAGTGAACGATACCGCCCGTTCCCCCGGAAAACTGGACGTTTGCACCCGCAACCGCCTATACTCGGGAGCATCGGCGCCGAATGCAGGCAGTGCACACGAAGGGCGCACCATGCACCAGCAGGCAGACAGCATCGCGCTCGGCGGCATCTCCCGCAGGATATGGGACATCAAGTATCGCTACCGGCTGGCCGACGGCACCATCATCGACCACACCATCGATGACACCTTCAGGCGCGTGGCCAGCGCTGCGGCATCCGTGGAGAAGGAAGAGCAGCGCGAGCGCTGGACGCAGGCCTTTCTCGACATCCTGCGCGGTTTCCGCTTCCTGCCCGGTGGCCGCATCCTTGCCGGGGCCGGCACCAGCCGCGACGTTACCCTGTTCAACTGCTTCGTCATGGGCGACGTCGAGGATTCGATTGCCGGCATCTTCGATGCGCTGAAGGACTCCGCCCTGACGATGGAGGCCGGTGGCGGCATCGGGGTTGATTTCTCCACCATCCGCCCGAAAGGCACCGTCATCGAAACGCTGGATGCCACCGCCGCCGGGCCGGTGGCCTTCATGGACGTGTGGGATGCCATGTGCCGCACCATCATGGCTGCCGGCGCACGGCGCGGCGCGATGATGGGTGTGCTGGCCTGCGATCATCCGGACATCGAGGCCTTCATCCATGCCAAGCGCCAGCCGGGGCGGCTGACCAACTTCAACATGTCGGTGCTCATCACCGATGCCTTCATGCAGGCGGTGGAGGATGATGCCGGCTGGCCACTGCGCCATGCCGGCAGGGTGGTAAAGACGGTGAGTGCCCGCGCCCTGTTCGATGCCATCATGCGCTCCACCTACGATCATGCGGAGCCCGGCGTCATCTTCATCGACACCATCAACCGCGAGAACAACCTCTACTGGCTGGAACACATCCACGCCACCAACCCCTGTGGCGAGCAGCCTCTGCCCCCCTATGGGGCCTGCCTGCTGGGCTCGCTCAATCTCACCCGCTTCGTGCAGGATCCCTTCGGCGAGAAGGCCCGGCTGGACACGGAAAGCCTGTGCGCGGCAGCCCGCACCGCCGTGCGCCTGCTAGACAACGTCATCGACATCTCCCGCTATCCGCTGGAACAGCAACGGGCCGAGGCCCGCGCCAAGCGGCGCATTGGCCTTGGCATCACCGGGCTGGCCGATGCGCTGGTGATGCTGGGCCTGCGCTACGGCTCCGAAGAGGCGGCGGAAGCAGCCCGCAGCTGGATGGCCTGCATCGAGCGCGCGGCCTATGAAACCAGCATCGAGCTGGCGCGCGAGAAGGGGCCGTTTCCCCTGTTCGACGCCGAGCGCTACGCTGCCGCCGGGCATGCCGCCCGCCTGCCTGATGACCTCAAGGAGCTTATCCGCCGGCATGGCATCCGCAACGCCCTGCTCACCTCCATCGCCCCCACCGGCACCATCTCGCTGCTGGCGGGCAATGTCTCCAGCGGCATCGAGCCCATCTTCGCGCTGGAATACGTGCGCCGCCTGCGCCTGCCGGACGGCTCCGCGCACGAGGAATTGCTGCAGGATCACGCCGTGGCCCTGTGGCGCGAGATGTTCGGCGATGCGCCGCTGCCGCGCGACATCTTCGTTACGGTGGACGACCTGCACTGGCGCGATCATCTGCGCATGCAGCAGGCCCTGCAGAACCACGTGGATTCGGCCATTTCCAAGACCATCAACCTGCCCGAGGACATCTCCTTCGAGGACTTTCGCAGCGTCTATCAGGCCGCCTGGCGGGCGGGATTGAAGGGCTGCACCACCTACCGCCCCAACCCGGTAACCGGCGCAGTGCTCAGCCCCGTGCCGGACGCCACCTCCGAAGCCCCGGCCACTGGCAGGAAGACACCCGCCGGCAAGATGAATGAAGCCCCCTTGCCGGAAACCGATCTTGCCAGCGATGCCTGCGACGCCACCGCCTGCACCCTGCCCGCACCACAGCCTCGCCCAGAGCCGGTGGCTGCCACCTGCCCGCACTGCGGCGAACCGACACTGGTGCACACGGAAGGCTGCCCCCGCTGCCTGTGCTGCGACTATTCCACCTGCGGCTGAACCGGCGTGGCCAAGTCAACGGGATGTCCACAAGGGCAGGCTGGCCATCCTCTCCCCCTTGCAGCCCCTTGGCCAGGAATCGCATCCGGCTCCGAAAACCGGGAGCTGCCCTATTCCGGCACCTCGGTAATGTCCGGCGTCTCCCAGCGCAGGTGCTGGCCACCATCCAGCACGATCATCTGCCCCGTGAAGGCCGGGGCAGAGAGGATGAAGTGCACCGCCTCGGCAATCTCTTCCGGAGAGGTGCCACAGCCCATCAGCGTCAGCGAGCACTGCCTGATGAAATCCTCCTCCGTCATCCGCTTGCTGGGCAGCGTCGGCCCGGGTCCGATGGCGTTCACGCGAATGCCAAGTGGTCCCAGTGCCTGCGCCAGCGTGCGCGTGGCGCTCCACAGGCCCGCCTTGCTCAAGGTGTAGGAGAAGAACAGCGGGTTGGGCTTCAGCACCCGCTGGTCGATGATGTTGATGATGTTGCCCGCCATCCCTTGCGGCTTTGCCCGCGCAAACGCCTGCGCCAGGAACACCGGCGCGCGCAGGTTCACCGCCATGTGCGCCTCGAACAGCTCCGGTGTCATGTCCGGCAGCTCGTCGCGCTCGAACAGCGAGGCATTGTTGATGAGCACCGCCGGCGCACCCAGTTTCTCCACCACCGCTTCCATGATGCGCCGCGGCGCCTCCACCTCCGCCAGATCGGCCTGCACCAGCGCCGCACGGCGGCCCTTCGCGCGGATCTCTTCCGCCACTTCCTCGGCTTCGGCACGCGAGCCACCGTAGTGCACCGCCACGTCATGCCCCGACTCGGCCAGCGCCAGCGCAACTGCACGCCCCACCCGTTTTGCCGCGCCGGTTACCAGCGCCACCTTCGCCGCCTTGCTCATGCCTTCCCCTCTCCCTGTTCTTCCCCCTTCCCGTCGATCAACGCCCGCGCCTCCTCCTTCAGCAGCGCCAGCAGGCCGGCGCGATCCTGCGGCATGAAGCCCTGCGCCATCCAGCGCTCTTTCACCCTGCGCAACAGCGCGCCCACCGCCGCACCGGGCGCAATACCCAACGCCAGCACGTCGCGCCCCCGCAGCGGAAAGGCAGGTGGCCGCCAGCACCGCAGCAGGTCGATCACCTGCCGCAATGCCGCCTCGCCCAGTTGCCCACGCGCCGCTGCCAGCCGCGCCACGTCGCGCGCGCCATCCACCCCGGCGCGACAGGCCAGCACCTTCCAGCCCTGCGCATCATGCGGCAGCGCAGGCGCATCCGCCAGCACATCGCGCAACAGCACAAGGCGCTTCATCTCCTCCCGCGTCAGCCTGAAGGCCACCTTCAGCGAGTCGTGCAGCCCGCAGAAGGCCAGCAGCCGCAACAGCCAGTCAGGCTCCAGCCGCAGCGCCGCATCCTGCCGCATCATGCGCTCAAGCGCCGCCATGTCCTGCGCGCAATCGGGTGGGAACACCACATCGGCCACGCCTGCACGCAGCATCAGCTCCAGTGCCCGCGCCGCACCGGGAGCCGTCAGCAGCTTCTGCATCTCGGCCCTGATGCGCTCCTTCGAGATGCGTGCAAGCCCCGCGCACTCCCGCGCGATCACCGCCAGGGTTTCGTCATCCGCCGGCGCATCCGCCGCATACTGCGCCAGGAAGCGGAAATAGCGCAGGATGCGCAGGTAATCCTCGCGCATGCGCTCCGCCGCATCGCCAATGAACCGCAGCCGCCGCGTCCGCACATCGGCAAGGCCACCCACCGGATCATGCAGCCGTCCCCGTGCGTCCAGATACAGCGCGTTCATGGTGAAGTCGCGCCGTTCGGCATCCGCTGCCCAGTCATCGGTGAAGGCCACCACCGCATGCCGCCCGTCGGTTTCCACATCACGCCTGAGCGTGGTGATCTCGAACGTCTTCCCACCCTTTGCCGCCAGCACCGAGCCATGCTCCAGCCCCACCGGATGCATGGAGAACCCGGCGCGGGCGAGCCGCCGCATCACCTCCTCCGGCGGCCAGGTGGTGGCGAAGTCGATGTCCCGCACCGGTTCGCCCAGCAGCGCATTGCGCACCGCCCCGCCGACAATGCGCGCATGCTCCTCTCCCAGAACGGAGAATACCTCCGCCACCAGCGGCGCTTGCAGCAGCGCCTGCAGGCGCTGGCGCTCCTCCGCCGTCAGCCCCTCGTCCTCTTGCCCCTCCACCCCCGTCATGCCAGTCGCTCCATCAGATCATGCAACATCGCCGCCGTTGCCCCCCAGATGCACCTTCCCTGCCACGAAATCACCCAGTATTCGCGCCATTGCCCCCCTGCCCGCCGCCGTTCCCGCACGAAGTTCGCGGCATCGAGAAAATGCGAAAGCGGTGCGGTGAACACCTCCGCCACCTCGCGCGCACATGGCCTGATGCAACAATGCGCCTCCACCAGCCCCAGCAGCGGTGCGATCACATGCCCGCTGGCCGTTTTGCGCGGCGCACCGAAGCCCAGCGGCTGCACCTGCTCCGGCGATATGCCCACCTCCTCTTCCGCCTCGCGCAGGGCCGCCGCCAGCGCATCCTCCCCCGCCTTCAGCCGCCCGCCGGGAAAGCAGATCTCCCCGGCATGGCTGGGCATGGTGGCGGGCCGCACGGTGAACAGGAAATGCAGCATGCCCGCAACCGGTATCAATGGCATCAGCACCGCCGCCGGGCGGCCCATGGCCGCATCCAGCACCGGCGGCTCGCCCGGCAACCGCGCCCGCGCGCGCCGAAGAAAATCCTGTGCATCAGGCCTGTGCAGGTGCTGATCTGTCATGCCGGATGCTATAGCATGCCCGCATGATGACCCTGCAATGGCGCAATTGGCCGAGCTTCTGGCTCAGCGTTGGCACAGCCCGCGTGCTGGACATGTTGCTGCCGCCGCGCTGTGCGCTGTGCCGCGCACCGGTGGCCGAGGCGCACGCCCTGTGTGGTGATTGCTGGAGCGATCTGCCGTTGCTGGACGGCCCCGCCTGCCCGGCTTCCGGATTGCCGCTCATCGGCTCCCCGCAAGCCATTGCCGCCTATCGCAGCCTGCCCGCGCTCATGCAACGGGTGCCATGGCACAGCCTTGCCGCCACCTGCTTTCACGACGGCAGTGCGCGGCACCTGGTGCACCGGCTGAAATACCTTGATGACCACGCCCCCGCCCACCTCATGGCGCGGCTGATGCACCAGCGTCTGCGCGCCACGCTGCCGCCCGAGGCACTCGCCGAAGCCCTCATCGTGCCGGTGCCGCTGCACCGCCGCCGCCTGTGGCAGCGGCGCTTCAACCAGTCCGCCCTGCTGGCACAGCGCCTGTCGCAGCTGATGAACACCCCCTGCCTGCCGGATGCGCTGCTGCGCACCCGCCCCACGCCACCACAGACCGGCCTCTCCGGCAGCGAACGCCGCCGCAACCTGCGCAACGCCTTCTCGGCCAACCCGCGCCACGCCGATGCGCTGAAAGGCCGCGTGATACTGCTGGTGGATGACGTCTTCACCACCGGCACCACCGCGCGAGCCTGCACACACACCCTGCTCAAGGCTGGTGCCGCCGGCGTGCACGTGGCGGTTTTTGCCCTTGCGAGCCAGCGCCGCGCCTTGCATATTTGAGGCAGATGCAGCATTGACGCCACACGAAGGGACATCAGGCATCATGGCCGAGGTCATCATCTATGCAACGAAGTTCTGCCCCTATTGCGTCTCTGCCAAGCGCTTGCTGAAGCAGAAGGGGGTGCGCTTCAAGGAGATAGACGTAACCTTCAACCCCGGCCTGCGGGCAGAGATGACAAGGAAGGCCGGTGGCCGCCACACCGTGCCGCAGATCTTCATCAACGGCCGGCACATCGGCGGCTGCGACGACCTCTACGCACTGGAGAAAAAAGGCCAGCTCGACCCGCTGCTGCAAGGTGCATAAAACGGCTTGAACAGGCACGGCAACCGAGGGAGAGGCACCATGAATGCCCCAAGACTCTCCGCCGCCTGCATGCAGTTGCGCTCCGGCACCGACATTGCCGCCAACCTGCGCACCGTGCGCACCCTTGCGCGCGAGGCCCGTGCCAGGGGCGCGCAATACATCCTCACGCCGGAAAACACCACCATCATGGAGGAAGACAAGGAGCGCCTGCGCGGCATCGTCGGCACCATGAAGGACGATGCCGCGGTGCGCACCCTCTCCGATCTGGCGCAGGAGCTGGAAGTGTTCCTGCACATCGGTTCGCTGCCGCTGCGCTCCGAGGAACCGGGCGAGAAACGGCTGGTGAACCGTTCCATCCTGTTCGGTCCCGATGGCCGCGCGCTGGCGATATATGACAAGATCCACCTGTTCGACGTGGATGTTCAGGGCGAACACCACCGTGAATCGTCATACATCCGCCCCGGCGAACAGGCGGTGCTGGCCAATGCCGGCGGCCTGCGCATCGGCTTCTCCATCTGCTACGACGTGCGCTTCCCGGCGCTCTACCGCACGCTGGCGCTGGCAGGCGCGCAAGTGTTCGCCATTCCCGCCGCCTTCACCGTGCCCACGGGACGGGCGCACTGGCACGTGCTCACCCGCGCCCGCGCCATCGAGAACGGTGCCTACGTGCTGGCCGCCACGCAAGGCGGCCTGCATGAGAGCGGCCGCTTCACCTACGGCCACAGCCTCATCATCTCGCCGTGGGGAGAGATCGTTGCCGAGGCGCAGGATGAGCCAACGGTGCTGCATGCCACGCTCGATGCCGCCCACGTGGCGCGCGTGCGCCAGCAGATTCCGGTGCTGCAACACGAGCGCCCCTTCAGCAAACCCGCCACACCGCGCGTGCTGCGCAAGGTCTGAACCACACGGACACGCCATCTGCCGCCGGCTGCCCCGGCTTTTCTGGCCCACCCCGCCATTTCATTTCCGGCAAGAGGCCGTTACCGGCCTCATTCGCCAAATGGCGACTTCACGGCATCAGGTGCCGGTATCAATGCCCAGCGCCTTGATCTTGCGATACAGGGTGGAGCGGCCAATGCCGAGCTTGCGCGCCACCTCCGACATCTGGCCGCGATAGCGCTTCAGCGCCAGCCTTATCATGTCGGCCTCGATCTCCTGCAGGGTGCGCACATGCCCACCGTCGGTAACCGCCGGAATGCCCAGCGCCATGCCATCGCCAATCATCTCGGCGCTGCCCGTTCCTGCATGCTGCGCCGCAACCGCTCCCTCCTTTCCTTCTGCCGCCGGTGCCAGCGCCGATGCCGGCGCTTCGGCCAGCTCCTCGAACCCCTCCACCTGCGTGGCGATCTGCGGAAAGTCGTGCACGTCCAGCATGTCGGAATCGGCCAGCACGATGGCACGGAACACCGCATTTTCCAGCTGCCGCACGTTGCCCGGCCAGGAATAGCGCATCAGCATCTGCATCGCTCGCGGGGTTACGCCACGCACCTTGCGCCCCTCCTCGGCCGAGAAGCGGTGGATGAAGTGTTCCACCAGCGGTGCAATGTCCGCCTGCCGCTTGCGCAACGGCGGCACCATGATGGGAAACACGTTCAGGCGATAGAACAGGTCTTCGCGGAACTGCCCGTCCTTCACCATCTGGATCATGTCGCGGTTGGTGGCGGAGATGATGCGCACATCCACCTGCACCGGGCGGCGCGCTCCCACCGGGTCTATCTCCCCTTCCTGCAGCGCCCGCAGCAGCTTCACCTGCATCTCCAGCGGCAGCTCGCCCACCTCGTCCAGGAACAGCGTGCCACCGGAAGCCTCCTGGAACTTGCCGATATGCCGCGCCGTGGCCCCGGTAAACGCCCCCTTCTCGTGGCCGAACAGGGTGCTCTCCACCAGGTTTTCCGGAATGGCCCCGCAGTTGACGGCAACGAAGGCCCGGCCCGCGCGCTGCGACTCGCCGTGAATGGCACGCGCCACCACTTCCTTGCCAACGCCCGATTCACCCTCGATGAGCACCGGAATGTTCGACTGCGCGGCCCGCCTGCCCAGGCGCACCACCTGCTGCATGGCAGGGCTCACGGCAATGATGTCATCGAAGGTGAAGATGCCCTTCACCTTCTTGTTCAGGCGCCTGACCTCCTCGGTCAGGGCATTGACCTTCAGCAGGTTCTGTATGGAGACGCGCAGCCGCTCCGCGTTCACCGGCTTGATGACAAAGTCATCCGCCCCGGCGCGCATGGCCTGCACCACCGTCTCCACCGAGCCTTGCGCCGTCTGCACGATGACGGGCAGGGAGAGGTTCATGCCGGAAATCTTCTCCAGGAACTCGATGCCATCCATCTCCGGCATCACCAGGTCCAGCAGGATGAGGCTGATGCGCCTGCCCGCCGGGCTGAGCAGGATGTCCAGTGCCTGCAGGGCGTCTTCCGCCGTCATGGCGTCATGCCCGAAGCGCCGCACCATGTCTTCCAGGATGCGGCGCTGAACCGGATCGTCCTCGACAATCAGAATGCTGGCTGCCATTTTTTCCTGCCGTTGTTGTTCTGTCTGTCCCGGGCCGTCATGGCCGTGTTCTGATCGCAGCGCCCCCGTGCCCTTGCCCTCGGCGGCAAGGTCGCACAGACATGGTTAAGAGCCGATTAAGCGCCAAGCCGGAATCGGCACAGCAACACGAGGTGGCAGCCCTGCCACTGCAGGGCATTGCACAACGCCATTGCCTGCCATCCTGTGCCCGGAAAACATCACATGGGTTGCACCAGCGGCTGCCATGCCAGCGCCCCGATGCATTCCCATTTGTGCCACAACCGCCTATCATGCTGCATGCACGGCATCCGCAGCGGATGAAGCCCCGCCACGGCAAGGCCGGAGAGAACCACGGGCAGAAGGCGGATTGGGGAGGAGCGCCTGTCTCATGCAGCAAACACACGACACCGGCAAGGCCTGGCGCAGGCTACTTGGCATCTTCGGCCTGCTGCTGCTGGTGGTGGCCACCATTACCCTGTGGCGGCTGGCACCTCTGCCACAAGGAACGGCACCAGAAGCGCCACGAACGCAGAAAACCGCCAGCCTTGCCGGCACCACCGCCCTTCAGTCGACAACTCTCGCCCGGGAAAATGCTGCCACGCATGACAGCGGCCCGAACACCGGCAACATGCACGGCAGGACACAGGGCCTCATCCTGCCCGCGGGCTTCATGCGCGCTCCCAGCGGCCGCCTGCTGCCGCGCTTCGCCACGCTGGCCCGGGCGCAAACGGCGGTGCGGCTGGGGCCGGGAACGGAATATCCCGTGGCCTGGATCATCCGCCATGCCGGCATGCCGCTGGAAGTGCTGGCGGAAGCCGGCTCCTGGCTGCGGGTGCGCGACCATGAGGGAGAAGAGGGCTGGCTGCCAGCCGATGCCCTTGGGGAAGCACGCCATGCACTCGTTGCCCCCTGGCGGCGCAATGCCCGGCTGCCCCTGCGCACGGCTCCACGGGAGGATGCACCGCTGCAGGCATGGGTCGGCAGCGGCGTCATCGTGCGGCTCAGCCAATGCGACGGATACTGGTGCAAGGTGCAGGCAGGCAATCGCGAGGCAACCATCACGGGCTGGCTGCAACAGGCGCAGCTGTGGGGCATCTATCGCCACGAGCGCATCCCTGCAACTGCCCCCCGCTGAGCAAGACCCTCCCGGCATCGAGCTATCCTGCGCAAAAAGCCACGCAACCCGTTTGCCACCTCTTTACCGCCGCCGTGGCAGCATGCATGCTCGCGGCAGCAGCAAGGGCAGACAGGATGAGCACACACGAGCAAGTCAGCGGCTTCACCCTGCATCACGCTCCAGCGCCCGCGCGCGAGGAGAACATGCTGCTGGATGCCGCCTTCGGACTTGATCGCCGCACCCGCACCTCCTACCGCCTGCGGGAAGGCGCGCAGCCGCTGCCGGGGCTGTCCTTCCATGCCCGTGCGGCCGATGGCCGGCTGGCCGGGGTCATCTCCTTCTGGCCCCTGTGCACCCATCCGGGCGGGGCCGAGGCCTTGCTGCTTGGCCCGCTGGCCGTGCATCCGGACTTTCAGAACGCCGGGCTGGGCGGGCAGCTCATGCGCACCGGGCTGCAGGCTGCACGCAACACCGGCCATGCGCTGGTGCTGCTCATCGGCGACGCCCCCTATTACACACGCCACGGCTTCGCGCCGGTGCCGGCCGGCCAGTTGCTGCTGCCCGGCCCGTTCGACCCGCGCCGCCTGCTGTTCCTGGAGCTGCAACCCGGCGCATTGCGGCAGGCCCACGGCCTGCTGCTGCCCTGCTGGCGTCATGAACAGTTGCGGCAACGGAAACGGCAAGAGGACAAGCACCAGGGCCACGCCCCCGCTACCATCAACGACAGATGAAATCCTGCCGATGGCACACTGTCCGGCAGAACACCCGCAACGGCACGGCCCCGGCCATTGAAGCAGAGCGCGCCATTACGCCGACAGGGCCTGCGCCAGCAGCGGCATTTCGCCATCCACATACATCTGCCGCGCGCGAGCGCGTGCCAGCTTGCCGGAGGATGTCTGCGGCAGGCTGCGTGGCGGCACCAGCTCCACCCGGCACTCAACGCCCACCGCCGCATGCACGGCACGGGCCACGGCGCGACGCAGTTCGTCCTGCTGACGGGCATCGCGCAGGCGGCACTGCACCAGCACCACCACCTCCTCCGTGCCGTTTTCCGTCTCCACGCCAAAGGCCGCGGCATCGCCACTGCGCAGTGGCTCCACCTGCTCCACCGCCCATTCGATATCCTGCGGCCAGATGTTGCGGCCATGATACAGGATCATGTCCTTGGCGCGGCCGGTGATGTAGATTTCGCCATCCAGCAGATAGCCGACATCGCCGGTATCCAGAAAGCCGCCCTCGCGCATCACCGCTCGGGTGGCATCGGGGTTGTCGAAATAGCCGGTCATCATCGACGGCCCCATCACCAGGATGCGGCCGATCCCCCGCTCCGGCAGCTCCTTTCCTTCCGCATCCACCACCTTCAGCGCATGCCCCGGCAGCACCCGTCCGCAGGAGACGAAGGTGCGCGGCCTGCGGGTTTGCTCATTTGCCGGCTGCGCCACCTGCTTCTGATGGGCCAGGTCGCGGTCGATGGTATCGAGCTTCATCGGTGCATCCAGCGCCGCAAAACTGATGGCCAGCGACATTTCCGCCATGCCGTAACCGGGCAGGAAGGCACGTGCGTCAAACCCGGCCGGAGCCAGCGCCTCGGCAAACTGCTGCAGGATCTCCGGCCGCACCATGTCGCCACCAATGCCAGCCACGCGCCAGCGCGAAAGGTCAAGCTCCGCTGCCTTGTCCCTGATGCGCTTCGCCGCCAGCGCATAACCGAAGGTGGGCGAGAAGCTGATGGTGCTGCCCAGCGCGCTCATCAGCGACAGCCACAGCGTCGGACGCTTGACGAAATCCGGCGTCGCCAGGTAGTCGACGCTGGCCTGCCCCATCATCGGTGCCAGCAGGAATCCCACCAGCCCCATGTCATGATACAGCGGCAGCCAGGAGAAGGCGCGGTCATCGGCGCGCGCCCGCAGCCCGTCGCGCAGCATGGCGGTGGTATTGGTGGTAATGGCGCGCTGCGAGATGAGAATGCCCTTCGGTGCAGCGGTGGAGCCGGAAGAATACTGGATGTAGGCCGGGTCCATGGCCGTAAGCGGCCGCACGGCATCGGCCAGCTCGGGCAGTGCCGCCAGCTCGGTGTGAGACAGCAGCAACGGCAGCTCGGCCCGCGCCGCCGCTTCGCGCAGCTTGTCCATGTAGGATTCGGAGGCCAGCAGCGCATGTGCCTTTGCCGCCCGCAGCATGCCGGCCACCTTGTGCACGTAGCTCTCGTGCCCGCCGATCTGCACCGGCAGCGACACCGGGCACGGCAGCATGCCGGCATACTGGCAGGCAAAGAAGGTGATGACGAACTCCGGTGCGGTTTCCGCCAGAATGGCCACCCGGTGCCCGCGCCGCAGCCCTGCCGCCCGCAGCCGCCCGGCGGTGATGATGGCCTGCTCGCGCAACGTGGCATAGGGCAGCACCGCCGCCAGCTGCCCGCGCGCGGCATGGAAGTTCAGCCCCGTTGCTCCACGCGCGGCATGCTCCAGCCCTTCCACCAGCGTGGCAAAGCCGCCCATGCGCCGCTCGTGCCCGCTGTCGGTGGGGGTGTGATGCAGAATGCCTTCGTCCGTGCTGGTGCTGCGTTCGCTCATCGGCTGCAAACCTCCGGCTGCTGATGCCCGGTTTCATGCCTGCGCCCGAACTGCCGGGGCATGGCTGCTGTGGAAATGCGTGCAAGGGCACACCACCTCATGCCCGCAGCATGAAGCGATACATCAGCCGCAGCACCAACGGAAATAAATCCGTGTTTCACTTTGTAACGAAAGGGCAGGCTGGCCGGAACGGCAACCGGTCAGGAACAGCGGGTGCCAGAATGTCAGGAGGCATCATCCGGCCTGCCGCGATCACGCTCCTTCAGCGCCTGGCGCAGCGATGGCAGCACCTTCTCCTGCCACGCGCGCGGGCCGAGCGGGCCGATGAACTTGTAGAGAATGATGCCGTTCTCGTCGATGAAGAAGGTTTCCGGGATGCCATAGACACCGAAGTCGATGCCCACCCGCCCCTTCAGGTCGACGCCGATGCGTTCGTAGGGGTTGCCCAGTTCCTTCAGCCAGTTGCGGGACTTCTCCGGCTGATCCTTGTAGGCAATGCCGTAGATGGGCATTTCGCCACGCCGCGCCAGCTCCATCAGGAACGGATGCTCGTCGCGGCAGGCCACGCACCAGGAGGCGAAGAAGTTCACCATCTTCACCTTGCCGCCCTTCAGGTCGGCGGTGGACAATGCTCCCACCGGTCCGCCTCCCGGCTTCTCCACGCCATCAAGTGCCGGCAGCTCGAATGCCGGCACCGGCTTGCCGATGAGTACCGAGGGCAACTTGCGAGGATCACCCTTGATCAGCCCCCAGGTGAAGAAGGCCGCCACCAGCACGAACAGCAGCAGTGGCAGCAATGCCGTCCAGCGCACGCCGCCGCCGTCCTTGGCAGCCGCACCATGGTCGGAAGAGGTGGAAGGATCCGGCCCTGCCGTCATGACGATGAACCCTCCGTGGAATGCCGCGCTGGCGCATCCTGTCCGTTGCTGCCGGTGCCGGCGCGCGCACCTGCCGGCCTTGCCGCCGCCCGCCGCCTGGCACCCTGTTCCTCCAGCACCCGCAGCCGCCGCCGCACTGTCCGCATGCGCAGCAGCAGCAGCACGACGAGCAGCGCCAGCAGGGTGAACGCCACGGCATAGGATGCCAGCACGAAGCCGATATGTTTAGCCGCAAGATCCATGCATCACACTCTTGTGTCCGCTCCGGCGGGAAGCACACCCGGCTCCCGCTTCTGAAGCATGCCCATGCCGCCCATGCCTGCGCCACCAGCAGCATGCAAGCCCGTTTCGCTGGCGCTCAGCCAGCCGCACCGGCCTGCGCCAGCTCCATCTGCCGCACGCGGCGTGCCAGCACCTCCGTCCGCAGTCCATACAGCAGCAGGGTAATGAACAGCAGCGCAAATGCCCCCATGTTCCACAACAACGGCACCAGGATGGAGGGATCGATGGCCGGACCGTCCATGCGCAGCAGCGAAGCCGGCTGATGCAGCGTGTTCCACCAGTCCACCGAAAACTTGATGATGGGCACGTTGATGACCCCCACCAGTGCCACGATGCCGGCAATCCTTGCCGCCCGCCGCGGATCCTCCACCGCCTGCCACACGGCAATGTAGCCCAGATACAGCAGGAACAGCACGAACATGGAGGTGAGCCTGGCATCCCACACCCACCACGTACCCCACATCGGCTTGCCCCACAGCGAGCCGGTGGTCAGCGAGATGAGGGTGAATACCGCGCCGATGGGTGCAGCCACCTTGGCCGCCGCATCGGCCAGCGGATGGCGCAGCACGAAGCCGAAGGCATGCGCCAGCGCCATGAACACGTAGATGCCCATGCCCAGCACCGAGGCCGGCACGTGCACGAACATGATGCGCACCGTCTCGCCCTGCTGATAGTCCTGTGGTGCCACCACCAGCCCCAGATACAGGGCATAGGCGAACACCATGACGGTGAGCGCCACCAGCCACGGCTGCACCACGCCCTGCAAGCGCAGGAAACGGTTGGGATTGGCCAGATAGTTGAACATCCCGCCTGCCTCCTCCCCACAAGCCGAACACGCGGCTGCATGCGCCACACCGGCCACCCCCTGCCGGCATCTGCCGGCATCTGCCGCTTTGGCCGCACCTGCCTTGTGCGCTCATCCTGTAGCGCAACGCCACCGGCCTGTGCAACTTACGATTCGGATACTCCCTGCCGCCGCCGGGCGATGACGGCGAGCGCGAACATCAGCGCAGGTGCGCCCTGAGCGCTGCCGCCGAGGCCAGCGGCGAGACCACCAGCGCCAGCAGCACGATGGCCAGCAGCACCAGGTAGGAGGGCCAGGTGATGTCCGGCCCGCCGCTGCCACCGGTGGTAACGGAAACCCCGAAGATCAGCAGCGGAATGTAGAGCGGCAGGATCAGCAGCGAGATCAGCAGCCCGCCCTTGCGCAGCCCCACGGTGATGGCCGCGCCCATGCTGGCCAGCAGCGACAGCGCCAGCGAGCCGGTGGCCATGGCCAGCAGCAGCATCGGTGCCAGCGCCAGCTCCAGGTTCAGCAGAAAGCCCAGTGCCGGGGCGATGATGGCCAGCGGCAGCCCGGCGATGAGCCAGTGCGCCAGCGCCTTGGCCAGCGCCACCAGCTCCAGCGGCAGCGCACCGGTGCTCAGCACCTCCAGCGAGCCATCCTCGTAATCCGCCGTGTAGATGCGGTCAGCCGACAGCAGGATGGACAGCAGCAGGGCAATCCACAACGCCCCGGGCGCGATGCGCTGCAGCAACGCCATGTCCGGGCCGATGCCGATGGGCAGCAGCACCACCACGGTAAGAAAGAAACCGATGGCCGTGCCGATGTTGCCACCGGCCCGCAAGCCCAGCCGCACATCGCGCGCGATGATGGCAAGAAACGCCCTCATGCCCGCCCCTCCCCGGCCGCACCGTCATCATCGGCCTGAACGGCAGCGGCATCTGCACCGAACCAGTCGTCCTCGCCATCGACAGCCGCAGGCTGCTCCGGCGGCCGCATTTCCAGCGTGCGGGTGGCCGGCATGCCGAAATCCACGTGGGTGCTGGCGATGATGATGCCCCCGCCTTCCAGGTGCCGGCGCATCAGCTCGCACAGGGCAGCCTGCGAATCCGTGTCCAGCCCCACCGTCGGCTCGTCCAGCAGCCACACCGGGCGCGGGGCCAGCGCAATGCGCGCCAGCGCCAGCCGCCGCTTCTGCCCGGCGGAGAGCACGCCGCCCGGCAGATGCCGCAGCGCCTGCAGGCGCAGCGCGGCAATGGCCTCCTCGAGCCGCACGTTTTCATCAGCAGCCAAGCTGCCTTCGCCCGCTCCCAGGAACGCCAGCCAGAAGCGCAGGTTTTCCTCCACGCTCAGCTGTGGCTTGATGGCGTTCTGATGGGCGATGAAATGGCATTGCTGGGCCAGTGGCGTATCCGCCCTGCCGCCCTGCAGCACCACCGTGCCGGACACCGGCGCGAGAAACCCGGCAACCAGCCGCAGCAGCGAAGTCTTGCCCACGCCATTGGGGCCGCGCAGCATCAGCATCTCGCCCGCCGCGACCTCGAACGACAGGCCGGAAAACAGCACCCGCCCGCCGCGCCGGCAGGCCAGTTCACGTCCGCACAGCCGCAAGGTCGGTTCAGTCATCGGCACCCACCACGCCTGCCTGGTGCGCAGGCATCATGTTGAAATCGAAACAGGCCGCCCCCACGCATGCCTGCATGCCGTGGTGGGGCAGCGCCTGCACAAAGTCAAGCACGGGGAAAACCGGACAGGAAAAAGAAACGGCTGACAGGGCATTGCGCATGCCGGTGCAGGTTGAGCCCTTCAGCCATCACCATCTTCATTCGCCAGCGCCACCACCTTCAGCGTCAGCGCCTTGTCATCCACCCCCACCACGCGCACGTGCGTGCCCACGGCCATGTCCTCGCCCTGCACCCGCCACTCGGTATCGCCAATGCGGGCGCGGCCATGGCCATCCACCACGGCATCGGTAATCCGGCCTGTGCGGCCGATCATGGAGTGCAGGCGGCGGTTGAGATTGGGGTTTTCCGTCTCCTGCTCCAGGTCGCGGGTGATCATGGGCCTGAGGCCGAAGACCAGCGCGGCGGCAATGACCGCATAAAGCGCCAGCGCCCAATACCACGGCAGCAGGGGAAACAGCCAGGTGATGACGCCCATCGCCAGCGCCGCCAGTCCCAGCCACAGCAGGAAGATGCCGGGGATCAGCACCTCGCCGATGAGCAGCAGCATGCCGGCAATCCACCAGCCATAGGTGGAGAAGATCTCTTCCAGCCCCATATCATGCTCCTCGCGTCGCCATGCCGCCGCCTGCCCCGCCAGCACCGGCGGAGCCGCCATTGCCACCAGACGCACCGCCCTTCTGCCCCAGCGCCTCCTGCGCCAGCTCGGCGATGCCGGCAATGGAACCGATGACGGAAGAGGCCTCCAGCGGCATCATCAGCACCTTCTGGTTGGGGGCAGCGGCCAGCTGTTCCAGCGCCTTCACGTAGTTGTTGGCAACGAAGTAGTTGATGGCGCGCACATCACCCTCGGCAATGGCCTGGCTCACCATCTGCGTGGCCCTTGCCTCCGCCTGCGCCAGCCGCTCCCTTGCCTCGGCTTCCAGGAAGGCCGCCTGCCGCTCGCCTTCCGCCGTCAGGATCTGCGCCTGCTTCTCGCCCTCGGCCTTGAGGATTTCCGATTCGCGCATGCCCTGTGCCTCCAGCACCGCGGCGCGCTTGTTGCGCTCGGCGATCATCTGCCGGCTCATGGCATCCACCAGCTCCTGCGGCGGCAGGATGTCGCGGATCTCGATGCGCGTAACCTTGGTGCCCCATTGCGCCGCCGCCTCGTCCACCACCTTCAGCACCATGGCATTGATCTGGTCGCGCCCGGCCAGCAGGCTGTCCAGGTCCATCGACCCCACCACCGTGCGGATGTTGGTGTTCACCAGCGTGGTCATGGCATATTCGAGGTTGTTCACCTCGTAGGTGGCGGCGGCCGGGTCCACCACCTGGAAATAGGCCACGCCATCCACCCGCACCAGCGCGTTGTCCTTGGTGATGGCCTCCTGCGAGGGCACCTCCAGCACCTGCTCCATCATGTTCACCTTGTTGGAGATGCGGTCGAAGAAGGGGATGATGATGTGCATGCCCGGCCCCAGCACCCGCATGAACCTGCCGAAGCGCTCCACCGTGTAGGCATAGCCCTGCGGCACGATGACCACGCCCATGTAGAGCACCAGCAGCACCAGGGCCGCGAAGATGATCAATACCGCAATGAAACCTTCCATATGTTCATTCCTCCTGCGCCGTTGTGCGGTGCCGCGCCCATCATGCAATCCACAGTACGCAACAATGATTGCCATTTTGGTAACACGGCGTGCATCAGCCGCAAAAAGCAACTGCGTGGCAGCACCGCCAGAAGGCTGAAAAAGGCCTTGATTCCCCGCCCCCGCTCCTGTTTTATCGGCAGGTGCGCACCAGCAACGGGAGCGGGAGGGAGCATGTCATGCCGCGCATCCTCGCAAGAGCGCATGCCGTCTTCATGCACCACCGGCTCCATCCCTGCCTCATTGCCGGCGCAACCAGCAACTGCGGGCCTGCCCGCAGTCATCACCCACCCAGGCACGATACCAGCAACAACCAGCCCGCGATGCCTTGAACACACATCCGGGCATGATCAGCATCAGGGAGAGAGACACGATGGATCGTCGCAAGTTTCTGAAGACCGCCGGTGTGGGCGCCGTGGCCGCCACCACGCTGGCCACCCCGGCCATTGCCCAGGGCAAGCGCCAGCTGAAGATGGTAACCTCCTGGCCGAAGAACTTCCCCGGCCTTGGCACTGCCGCCGCACGCATTGCCAAGCGCATCGAGGCCGCCACTGATGGCCGCATCAGCATTCGCATCTATGCCGGTGGCGAGCTGGTGCATCCGCTGAAGACGCTGGATGCGGTGCAGGAGGGCACGGCAGACCTGTATCACTCCGCCGAATACTACTTCCAGGGCAAGGACAAGGGCTTTGCCTTCTTCGCAGCAGTGCCCTTCGGCTTCACTGCCACAGAGATGAATGCCTGGCTGTATCAGGGTGGCGGCCAGAAGCTGTGGGACGAGCTGGCCGCCGGTTTCGGCGTCAAGCCGCTTCCTGGTGGCAATTCCGGCGTGCAGATGGGTGGCTGGTTCCGCAAGCCGGTGGAGAGCATCAATGATTTCAAGGGCCTGAAGATGCGCATGCCGGGCCTGGGCGGAGCGGTGCTCAACGCTGTTGGTGCCACGGCGCTCACCCTGGCCGGCGCGGAGATCATGCCGGCGCTGCAGTCCGGCAACATCGACGCCACCGAGTGGGTGGGCCCGTGGAACGACCTCGCCTTCGGCTTCTACAAGGTTACCAAGCACTACTACTATCCGGGCTTCCACGAGCCGGGCACCATGCTCTCCTTCGGCGTGTCGAAGAAGCTGTGGGATTCGCTCTCCGCTGCCGACAGGGCCATCTTCGAGAATGCCGCGCAGGCGGAAAATTCCTACGATCTGGCCGAATTCAATGCCAACAACGGCGCGGCCCTGCGCACATTGGTGGAGAAGCACGGCGTGCAACTCCACCAGTTCTCCGACGACATTTTCAAGGCTTTTGGCGAGGCCTCGAAAGATGTGCTGGCCGATGCCAGCAAGTCGTCGGAAATGGCGAAGAAGGTCTACGAAAGCTTCATGGATTTCCGCAAGAAGGTGATGGGCTGGACGGAGATCTCCGACGTTGCCTACGCCACCAAGCGCAAGCTCGCCGGCTGGTAAGGGCAGCAGGACAAATGGTGGCCGGAGCCGTTGCGCTCCGGCCACTTTCCCATTGATTTGATGC
>JALSGQ010000026.1 GCA_026982665.1 Hyphomicrobiales bacterium
CACCACCCGCTGACGATGGCGCGCATGCACCGCCTCTATGGCGTTACCATGATGGAGCCGGGCGTCTCCCGCCTTGTCTCCGTTGACCTGCAGACCGCCGAGCGCCTGCGCGAGGCGTCCTGAGCAGGGTGGCAACTGTGCCCGCGGCGCGCATGGCGAACCGGCACATGACAAGAAGCCGATGGCCTTGAGCACGCTTCTGCACCGATTGCAAGGCACGGTGGCAAAGCTTATCATTCCCACTGGTCCCGGCCCCTTCACAAGACAGAAACGGCAGGGCGGCCGGGCATGGGGAGGAAACGCCGATGCAGAGTGCGCCACGCAGAAAGCGTCGCTGGCGCTCCATGGGGCGGCAGGCCACGGCAGCAGACCGCATGGAGGTGCGGCGACTGGTGGCAGGGGCGGAAGCGAATGTGCTGGCCGATCGTTCGCGGCTGATCGAGAACCTGCACGCCATCCAGGATACGCACGGACACGTGCCGTTGCGCCTGCTGGTGGCGCTGGCGGAGGAGATGCGCCTGCCGCTGGCGCATGTCTTCGAGGTCGCCACCTTCTACGCGCATTTCGACGTGGTGCGCGAAGACGAGGACGCACCACCTCCCATCACCATCCGCGTCTGCACCTCCCTGCCCTGCATGCTGGCCGGGGCAGAAGCGCTGCTGGCCCGCCTGCGGCAACGGGCGGATGCCTCTCAGGTGCGCATCATCGCCGCGCCATGCCAGGGCGGCTGCGATGCCGCCCCCTTCGCCATGATCGGCAAGCGGCGCGTCGGCCATGCGAATGCGGAAACGCTGTTGCAATGGGCAGAGAACGGCCCGCCGCAGGCCGATGCTCCGCCAGATCCCGAAGCGGAGCTGCAGGCATACCGCCAGCAGGGCGGCCTTGCCGTGCTGGAACAGGCGTGCACGCAAAGCCCCGATACCGATGCCATCCTGCAGGCGCTGGAGGCTGCCGAACTGCGCGGGCTGGGTGGCGCGGGGTTCCCTGCGCATCTGAAGTGGCGGGCGGCGCTGCAGCAGCCGGGGCCGCGGCATGTGGTGATCAACGCCGACGAGGGCGAGCCGGGTACCTTCAAGGATCGCGTCATCATGGAGGAGGTGCCGCTGCAGATGCTGGAAGGCGCGCTCATCGCCGCGCATGCCGTGCAGGCCCAGGCGGTGTGGATATACCTGCGCGATGAATATCCGCACCTGCATGCGCGGCTTTCCGGGCTGATCGGCGCGCTGGAGCAGGCGGGTGTCGTACCCGCCGGGTTCGTGCGGCTGCGGCGCGGTGCGGGGGCCTACATCTGCGGCGAGGAAACGGCGCTGGTGGAATCGCTGGAGGGCAGGAAGGGCTGGCCGCGGCAGAAGCCGCCCTACCTCTCCGAGGACGGCCTGTTCGGCCAACCCACCCTGATGCACAACGTGGAGACCATCACCAACGTGGTGGACATCCTGCGCGACGGCGCAGATGCCTTCGCCGCGCGCGGCAAGGCGGGGCACGCGGGGGGGCGGCGCTTCAGCATCTCCGGCAGGGTGCGCCGCCCCGGCGTTTACGCCGCGCCTGCCGGCAGCACGGTGCGCGAGCTGATCGAGCTGGCGGGCGGCATGGCTGAAGGGCACACGCTCGCCGCCTTCCTGCCCGGTGGTGCATCGGGCGGCATCCTGCCCGCGCGCCTGGCCGATGTGCCGCTCAACTTCAGCACGCTGGAGGAGCATGGCGCGTTCGTTGGCTCGCATGCACTCATCGTGCTCTCCCGGCAGGATGACCTGCGCCGCGTGGCGCACAACCTCATGACCTTCTTCGCGCACGAATCGTGCGGACAGTGCACGCCCTGCCGGCTGGGCTGCGAGAAGGCGAAGGCCCTGCTGGCACCGGATGCGCCCTTGCCGGAGAAGGCGCTGCTGGAAGACCTGGCGCTGGTGATGCAGGAAGGCTCCATCTGCGGGCTGGGGCAGGCCGCCCCCAACGTGTTCCTTTCGCTGCTGCGGCATTTTCCGGAGGTGTTGTCATGAGCGCGACGAAAACGGCTCAGGCCGCGCAAGCGGATGCTGCCCCCTTCACCTTCCTGCTGGACGGGCGGGAGGTGGAGGCGCTGCCGGGCGAGACCATCTTTGCCGCCGCGCGGCGCGCCGGCATCTTCATCCCCCACCTGTGCCACAGGCCCGAACCGGGTTATGCGCCAAAGGGCGTGTGCCGCGCCTGCATGGTGGCGGTGGAGGGAGAGCGGCGGCTGCTGCCGGCCTGCCGCGTGCAACCGAAACCGGGCTGGAAGGTGCTGCTGAACGACAGCGAAAAGGCCGTGCGGACGCGGCAGTTGGTGTTCGAGCTGCTGCTGGCGGAGCAGCCCGATGCCCCGCATGATCCGGACAGCGCGCTGCTGCAACAGGCGGCACGGTTGGGCGTTGACGGCTCGCGTTTTGCCACCATGTCCGCCACCAGCAGCCCGCCGCCGGCGGATGCCTCGCACCCGGCCTTCAGCGTCAGGCTCGATGCCTGCATCCACTGCGGGCTGTGCCGGCAGGGCTGCGTGGAGGTGCAGGGCAATGATGTCATCGGCCTTGCCTTTCGCGGCGCACGCACGCAGGTGGTGTTCGACTGCGCCGATGCGCTGGCCGACAGCTCCTGCGTGGCCTGTGGCGAATGCGTGCAGGCCTGCCCCACTGGCGCGCTGCTGCCGAAGACGCTGGCCGAGCAGCCGCTGCCGCCGGGCTGGCGCAGGCAGGAGCGCGAAACGGACACCGTCTGCCCCTTCTGCGGCGTTGGCTGTCAGATCCGCGTGCATGTGCGGGACGGGCGCGTGGCCTGGGCAGAGGGGCGCAACGGCCCGGCCAACGAGAACCGGCTGTGCGTGAAGGGGCGCTTCGGCCTCGACTACGTGCATCACCCGCAGCGGCTGACGAAACCGCTGATCCGCAAGTCCGGCGCGCCGAAGGAGATGGGCGTGGATCCGGCCAACCCCTTCACCCACTTCCGCGAGGCGAGCTGGGAGGAGGCGCTGGATGCCGCTGCTGCCGGGCTGAAGAAGGCGCTGGAGCAGCACGGCCCCGCCGCGCTGGCCGGCTTCGGCTCGGCCAAGGGTTCGAACGAGGAGGCCTACCTGTTCCAGAAGCTGGTGCGCAGCGGCTTTGGCAACAACAACGTCGATCACTGCACGCGGCTGTGTCATGCCTCCTCGGTGGCGGCGCTGATGGAGCAGATCGGCTCCGGCGCGGTTACCGCGCCATTCACCCACGTGCTGCAATCGGACGTGATCTTCCTCATCGGCGCCAACCCGGTGGAAAACCACCCCGTCGCCGCCACCTACATCAAGCAGGCGGCGCGCGCAGGCGCGAAGCTCATCGTTGCCGACCCGCGCGGGCAGGTGCTGGCGCGCGATGCCGCCCTGATGCTGCAACACCGCCCCGGCTCCGACGTGGCGTTGCTGAACGGCATCATGCACGTGATCCTGCGCGAGGGGCTGACGGACGAGGATTTCATCCGCCGCCGCACCCGTGGCTGGGAAGAGATGAAGGCACATCTCAAGCGCTTCCCGCCGCAGAAGATGGCAGCACTGTGCGGCGTGCCGGCGGCGGACATCGAGCGCGCGGCGCGGCTCATCGGCAAGGCCGGGGCGGTGATGTTCCTGTGGGGCATGGGCATCTCCCAGCACGTGCACGGCACGGACAATGCCCGCAGCATCAACAACCTGGCGCTGATGACCGGCAACATCGGCAAGCCGGGCGCAGGGCTGCACCCCTTGCGCGGGCAGAACAACGTGCAGGGAGCCTCCGACTGCGGGCTGATCCCGATGGTGTTTCCGGACTATCAGCCCGTTTCCGACATGGACGCACGGGCGCGGCTGGAGGCGCTCTGGGGCGTGGAGCGGCTGGACGATGCGCCGGGGCTGACGGTGGTGGAGATCATGCACGCCATCGAGGACGGCACCATCCGCGCCATGTACATCATGGGCGAGAACCCGGCCATGTCCGACCCTGATCTTGCCCGCACGCGCAAGGCGCTGGCCAGCCTGGAGCACTTGGTGGTGCAGGACATCTTCCTGACCGAGACGGCAATGTTCGCCGACGTGGTGCTGCCCGCCACCACGTGGCTGGAGAAGGAGGGCACGGTTACCAACACCAACCGCACGGTGCAGATGGGCCGCCCCGCCCTGCCGCCGCCGGGGGATGCAAGGCCGGACTGGTGGATCATCCAGCAGATCGCGCAGCGGCTGGGGCTGGCGTGGGATTACGCAGGGCCGGCGGAGGTGTTCGCCGAGATGCAGCAGGCCATGCCGAGCCTGGCCAACATCACGTGGGAGCGGCTGCAGCGCGAGGATGCCGTTACCTACCCCTGCCCAGGGCCGGACGAGCCGGGGCGGGAGATCGTGTTCGACGATGCCTTCCCGACGGAGGACGGGCTGGGCCGCTTCTCGCCCGCCGACATCCTGCCGCCGGACGAGCTGCCGGACAATGCCTTCCCCTTCATCCTCACCACCGGGCGGGTACTGGAGCACTGGCACACCGGCGCCATGACGCGCCGCGCCAGCGTGCTGGAGGCCCTGCAACCACAAGCCTACGTGGCCATGAACCCGCAGGAGATGGAGCGCCTTGGCATTGCCGAGGGCGACATGCTGGAGGTGGCCACGCGGCGCGGCGCGGTGCGGGTAGCGGCACGGGCCGATGCGCGGGTGCCGGAGGGCGTGCTGTTCATGCCCTTCGCCTACGTGGAGGCGGCAGCCAATATTCTCACCAACCCGGCGCTTGATCCCTTCGGGCGCATCCCGGAGTTCAAGTTCGCCGCCGCCGCCGTGCGCAAGGCAGCATGAAACGGGCTGCGGCAGGCAGGCATGGAGCGGCACCGTGATGCAGTGGCATCACTCTGCCGGGGAGGGGGAGGGCAGCAGGCGGCGGTAGAGCGCGCCCAGAAGCCTGCGCAGGTCTTCCGAGATGCCCAGCGTGGCCGGCACCAGGAACAGCACCAGCAGCGTCGTTACCATCAGGCCGAAGACGATGGTGATGGCCATCGGCAGCAGGAACTGCGCCTGCAGCGACTTCTCGAACATCAGCGGCAGCAGGCCGCCCATGGTGGTGAGCGAGGTCAGCAGCACCGCCCGCAGGCGATCCTTGGCCGCGCCGATGGCCGCCTCGCGCATGCTCTCGCCGTTGCGGTGGCGCTCATCGGCGCGCGCGGCGAGGATGATGGAGTCATTGACGATGATGCCGGACAGTCCCAGCAGGGCGATGAGGCTGAGGATGGTCAGCGCATAGCCCATCAGCCAGTGGCCGAAGATGGCACCGATCACGCCGAAGGGGATGATGGCCATGATGACGATGGGCCGGGTGTAGCTGCCGAACACCAGCGCCAGCACGATGTAGATGAGCATCAGCGCCACCGCCACACCGACGCGGAAGTCGGAGAGGTTCTTGCGCTGCTCCTCCGCACCGCCGCCGAAGGTGGCCTCGATGCCGTATTTCGCCAGGATGGCATCGAAGCCAGCAGACTTGATCGCCTTCATCGCGCCGTCCAGCGTCTGCCTGTCCTCGTCGATGTCGGCCAGCACGGAGACGGATATCTTGCCATCACGCCGGAAGATGGTGGTGAAGCCGCCCACCTCTTCCATCTCCGCCACCTCCGAAAGCGGCAGCCACACGCCGCTGCGGCTGCGCACCTGCATCTCCGCCAGCGCGCCGGCACCGGTAATCTCGTCAGCGCGGCGGATGCGCAGCGCCACTTCCTCCTGCTCGCGGGCGAACTTGCGCGCCGTGGTGCCCAGCAGCGCCGCGCGCACCTGGTTGCTGACGTCAGACAGGGTGAAGCCCAGCATCTCCGCCCGCGGGGTGAGCTTCAGGCGAATGTCGCGCTTGCCGTAGGGCAGATCATCGGAGATGTCGATCAGCCCTTCCACCCGCTTCAGCAGGGCGATGACCTCTCCAGCCGCCTGCTTCAGCACGAACGGATCATCCCCCTTCAGCTCTATCTCCAGGTCGCGCGGGGCGGATGCCATGTGGCGGCGCCCGAAGGAGAGCTGCTCCAGCCCCGGCACGGGCGGCATGGCCTTCTTCCATGCCCGCAGCAGTTGCCGGGTGCGCACGCTGCGCTCCTCCGACGGCGTGAGCTGCACATCGAGCTGCGCCAGGTGATCGCCGCGGGCAAAGCCCATGCGCCCCACGCGGGCAAACACCGATTCGATGACCTGCTCGCCGGGCTGCGCCATCTCGCGCGCCACCTTGCGCAGCGTCTCTTCCGCCACCTTCACCGCCTGCAATGTCTCCTTCTCCGGCGTGCCGGCGGCCATGACGATGCGCGCGCGCACGAACTCGCTCTCCGGCGAGGGGAAGAAGTGAAACCGCACGTTGCCGGAGAAGGGCAGCGCCAGCATCACCATCAGCGCGGCGATGGCAATCGCCCAGGTTACGTAGCGCCAGTCGTAGGCCAGCGCGGCGAGGCGGGCGAAGGGCCCCTCGCGCAGGCGCTCGAAGGCGGCGTCGAACCGCTGGCGGAAGCGCGAAGGCCCGCGGGCATGGCGCAGCGAGTGGCGCAGGTGGGCGGGCAGCACCAGGAAGCACTCGATGAGCGAGGCGATGAGCACGGAGATGACCACCAGCGGCAGGGCGATGATCATCTGCCCCACCCGCCCCTGGAAGAAGAACAGCGGCATGAAGGCGGCGATGGTGGTAAGCGAGGCGGCCAACACCGGCGAGAGCATGCGCAGCGCCCCCTGCTCGGCGGCCAGCAGCGGACGCATGCCGGTTCGGCGCAGCGTCTCGGTGTGTTCGGCCACGACGATGGCGTCATCGACGATGATGCCGAGCACCAGGATGAGCGCGAACAGCGAGATCATGTTGATGGTCTGCCCGCTGGCCCACATGATGGCCATGGTGGCCAGCACCGAGACGGGAATGCCCACCGCCACCCAGAAGGCAATGCGCCCGTTCAGGAACAGGAACAGCACGATGAGCACCAGGGCAAGCCCCTGCGCGCCGTTGGTCAGCAGCATGCGGATGCGGTCGCGCAGATACTTGGCGCGCACGTCATAGACCTGCATTTTTATGCCGGCGGGCAGCTGCTGGCGGAACTTTTCCACCACGCCCTCGAAGATGGCGTCGGTCTTCAGCGTGTCGGCCTGCGGCGTGCGCCAGATGATGAGCTGAATGGCGCGCCGCCCCTGCGCGTAGCCGCGCTCGGCGGAAGGGTCGAAGTCATCGCGGATGGTGGCGACATCGGCAAGGCGCACCACGTTGCCCTGCGCATCGCCCTTGATGATGATCTCGCCGATGCCCTCCTTCGTGCGCGCGCGACCCGCCCCGTGCACCGACTTGTCCACCGCGCCGGAGACATCGCCGGCGGGAATGTCGCGCGTTTCATCACGCACCTTGCGGGCGATCTCGGCAAGCTGCAGGTCCAGTCGCAGCAGCTCGTGCTCGGGAATCTCGGCGACGATCTCCTGCCTTCTTGAGCCGGTCATGGTAACGTGCGCCACCCCGGCCTGAAGCATGGCATCGCGCAGGCGGCGGGCATGGCGCTTCAGCACCGCTTCCGGCACGTCTCCGGTGAGCATCACCTTGCCCACCACCTCGCGCCTGACCACGCGCTTCACCTGCGGCGGGTCGATGTCTTCGGGCAGGGTGGTAACACCATCCACCGCCTTCTGCACGTCATTGAGCGCCAGGTTCATGTCGGTGCCGGGCACAAAGGTGAGCGAGATGTAGGCCCAGCCCTCGCGCGCCACGCCGTAGTAGCTGTCCAGCCCCGCCACGTTGCGCAGCGCCGGCTCCAGGTTGCGGATGACCATGCGCTCCATGTCCGCCGGGGTGGCACCCTCCCAGGTGGCTGTTACGGACACCTGCGGAAACTCGATGGTGGGGAAGAACTGGGTGTTGAGCCGCTGGATGGCCAGCAACCCGGCCATGATCAGCGCCATCATCAGCAGGTTGGCGGCGGTGCGGTGATGCACGAAGAAGCGCACCAGCCCGGCCAGCGGCGAGGCATGGGAGGCCGCGCCCATGTCATCGGCGGCAGGTGGCGTGCCACCCGGCCCGCCGGGTGGTGGCGCGGAAGGGGATGCCGAAGGAGGCGTGGAAGCGTTGTCAGGCCCGTTGCTCATGCCCTCAGCCCTGCTGCAGGATCTTCACCGCCCGCCCCGGCTTCGGTTCGGCCAGGCGATGGGAGACAACCTGCACCCCCGCCGGCAGGCCGGAGACGATGATGCGCCCGTCCTGCATGCCCAGCACCTGCACGGTGTAACGCCGCAGCTTGCCGTCCTGCACGGCATAGACGCTGCGCCCTTCGTGCAATGCCGCCTCGGGCAGCAGCACCACGTTCTTCAGCAGCGGCCCTTCCATGCGCACGGTGGCGAACATGCCGGGCTTCAGCCACGTCGCCTTTTCGGCCTCCTGCAGGGCGGCAAACAGCTCCACCGCGCCCTGCTGCCGGTTCACCTGGGCACCCTCGCGGCTGATGCGGGCAGCCAGCACCTGCTCGCCATCGCGCTCACGCAACACCACCTGCACCACGCGCCCCTGCACCGGCTCGCCGGCGCGCTTCAGAGCCGCCAGCCGGTCTTCCGGCATGGTGAAGCGGATCTCCGGCGCGCCGCCGCCCAGCAACTGCGCCAGTTGGGCGGATGGCCCCGCCTGCTGGCCCACTTCGGCCCTGACCCCTGCCAACTGGCCATCAAAGGGGGCGCGCAACACGGTGTTCTTCAGGTTGTCCTCGGCCTTCTTCAGCGTCCATTCGGCGCGCTCTCTCGCCACCTGCTGGCGGGCCAGCGCGGCACGGGCGGCAGCCAGCGCATGGCGGCGCTGCTCCAGCTTCTCGCGGGCGGTGATATGCGCGCTCTGCTGCTGATCCAGCCGGGCGCGGGGCAGGGTGCCGCGCGCCACCAGCGTGCGGATGCGCTCAAGCTCGCGCGTGGCAACGGCGAAGCTGGCCTCGGCAGCCTTCAGCAGGCGCTCTTCGGAAGCAACCTTCAGCTTTGCCTCCTCAAGGCGCGACGTGGCTTCCTCAAGCGCTGCCTTCGCCTCGGCCACGGCAGCGCGGTAGGCGAGATCGTCGATGCGCAGCAGCTCCTCGCCCTTCTTCACTTGCGCGCCCTCGCGCCAGCTGGGCGAGACCGAGACGATGCGCCCGCTCACGGGCAGTTGCAGCGCCGTGCTGCGCGCCGCCACCACTTCACCGTAGAACGTCCACGCCGGGCGCACGCTGGTGGACTGCGCCTGCATCACCCGCACCGGCAGCGGGCGCTCCGCCGCCTTGCGCACTTTCGGCTCCGGTGCCAGCGCCATGATGGTGCGATAACCGGCGAATCCCACCACCAGCAGCAGCACCGCCAGCATCAGTTGAACCACCACCCGCCGTCGTGAAGGGGCGGGCAGGGTGGCTGTGGCGCGTTCACGACCTGTGGCCGCGGCAGGCGCGCTGCCTGCAGCAACAGATGCTTCCGCCCCATTGCGTGCGGCGGAAGAAGAAATGTCGGTATCCCTGTTCATGATGCCAGATTAGCAGCGCACGGGCTGCAGCGGAAACTTAAAATGGCTTCAAGGTAAGCGCGGCGCACGGCATTTTCATCGGGTGATACCGCGTGCCTTGGTCTTGCTGAAGAGCCTGTCTGTTGCCCGGCCTTCGGCTTTCCAGCGGGCGGCGGCGGCATCGTCGCTGGCTTTCGCCTCCACCCAGCGGCTGCCGGCAGTGGTTTCTTCCAGCTTCCAGAAGGGTGCCTTCGTCTTCAGCCAGTCCATGAGGAACTGCGCGGCATCGAAGGCATCGGCGCGGTGGTCGGCAGCGGTAATGACCAGCACGATGTCCTCGTCCGGCAGCAGCCGCCCGTAACGGTGAATGACCAGCACCTTCTTCAGCGGCCAGCGGCGGAGAGCCTCTTCGGCAATCTCCGCCATGGTGCGCTCGGTCATGCCCGGATAATGCTCCAGCGTCATGGCGCGGACGGCAGCATCGCCGCCGTGCTCTCGCGCTTCCTTGCCCCCGTGTTCACGCACGATGCCGGTGAAGCTGACCACCGCCCCGCAGCACAGTCCCTTGCGAAAGGCGGCGTATTCCGCTGCCACGTCAAACGGCTGCTCCTGCACGCGGATGATGATGCGCTCCGCTGCATCGGTTCCGGCCCCATGCCTGCCCGTTTCAGCGTTCATGATCGCTCCATCTCCTGATATGTATCAGCAGGTCCCAAAGGCAACAGCCTCCGCAGGCTGCGCGTTGCCCTATCTGCCGAAGATGCCCTTCAGCAGCTTCTCCATCTGCTGCTGCGCCTCGTTCGTTACCTGCTGCGCGGCCTCGCTGCCCTTCTCCTTGCCCAGCACCTTCTCAAGCTGTTTCTCTACCTTCTTCTGCACCTTCTGCTCGATCTTCTCACGCTGGGCCTCGACCTTCTCCTTCACCTTCTGCTGCACCTTCTCGATCTTCGCCGCAGGCTTCCTTGCACCAACGCCGCGCATCAGCTTCTGCAGCTGCTGCAGGGCGGCCTGCGGATCCTTCAGGATGCCGGCGACATCGGGATAGATCTTCGGCCCCTGCCACGGCCCCTTCACCAGCAACGGCACCGGCATGCGCAGCAGCGTCTTCTCCCTGCCCTGCTTGCGCTTTACCAGCGCGCCGTCAAGCGACAGGTCCAGCCGCTGGCGCAGCAGGTCCACCTCGCCCTTGCCGGCCACCTGCACCAGCGGGCCTTTCATGTCGAGCCGGCGCACGCTGGCGATGCCATCGACGATGACGAAGTTTGCCACCAGTTCGACGAAGTCGGTGGTGGCATCCTTCGAGAAGTTCCAGCCGTTGACGATGCCCTTCTGCACCAGTTCCATGAGCTTCACCAGGTCGATGCCGTGCACCTTGCCCTCGCGGAAGGCAAGGTTGGCCAGCCCGGTGAGGTTGCCGATGATCTCAAGCTGGCTGCGGCCCAGGGATTTCACGTCCACCTTGCCGGTGAGCTGGCCTGAGAGATAGTCGAACCCGGCAAGATCCACGAGGAAAGGCCGCGCATTGACCTGATCAACATTGAACGCCGCGGCAATGCGCGGTTTCCTGCCGCCGGTGCTGACGCTCAGCTTGCCGGAAAGCCCGCCGCCGTAGAAGCGCATCTTCTCCAGCGTGGCGTTCAGGCCGCCATTCTTCAGCACGAAGCGGGCGCTGCCCGGGCCCATCTTCAGCTGCCGGTGGCGCAGGTCGTTCACCGTGATGCGCACATCGGCCTGAAGATTCCGCGGCAAGGTGGGAATGATGGGGGCATTCGACCAGCCACCACCCTGGCCGATGCGCTTGCCGCCTTCCGCTTTCGGCGCGGGGCCGAGGTAGGTATCGGTAACGAGCCGGTCAACGCCCAGCGCTGCCGTCAGGGCAGTGGTGTTGCCGGCCATCCTCAGCCGCACGGAACCCTGCGCGCGGCTGTCATCCAGCGTCAGTTGCAGCTTCTGCAGGGTGTAGGAATCACCTGTTGCGTCCAGTGCTGCGTCGAGCGCAAAGCGCCCCAGCCCCCGCCCCTCCACCGGCATGTCCATGCCCAGCCAGCGCAGCAGGCCGCGCAGCGAGGGGCCGGAGGCGGAAAGCCTGCCCGCCAGCTTCACCCCCCTGCCGAAGCCCGCCAGCCCTGCATATTCCAGCTTCGCCCCCGCCGTTTCGATGAAGGCCTCCACCGGTGCGCCATTGCCGGTGAGGCGCTTGATATCCTTCACGAACAACGAGAACTTCACCCGCTGCCTGCGATACACCGCGCCGCCCTTCACGCTGAGCGGGCTGGTGGGAGAAGCCAGTTTCACCACCACGTCAAGGTTTTCTGCCGTGTGCCTCGTGCCGCTGCGTTCGTCGGAGAAGGTGATGCGGCCATTGTCGATGACAATCGGAGCCAGGCGGATGCGCCGCAGCACGCCTCCTGCATTGGCTGCACCGCCGCCAGCACCATCACCACCATCAGCGCCCTCCGATGCCGGAAACGCCCAGTTGGCGCGGCCCTTCGCGTCCACCAGCAGGCGGATGTCCGGAGCCTGCATGCGCAGTTTCCTGATGATCAGCTCGCGCTGCAGCAGCGGCCACAGCTCCACCTGCAGATCCAGCTTCCGCATGCGCAGGAAATCGCCCTTCGCCATGCCCGGCGGGTTGGAGAGCCGCACATCCGGCAGGCTGACGGCAATCTGCGGAAAGACGCTGATGGAAGGCGTGCCGCCGATGACAAGCTCCCGGCCGGTCTGCTCGCGCACCTGCTTTTGCAGCTGCTCGACGATGAAGGTGGGCGAGGCCAGCTTGCTGACGGCAAACAACCCGCCAATGGCGAGTATGGCCAGCATGCCAACGAAGACGAGCACCCGAACGATGCCGCGCATGCTCCTGCGACTCATGTGCTGCTCTCCCGTGTTGTTGCCCCCGGTGCCGGTCTGGGCGGAGCAGGAAAGGATGCCGGGCATGGCCCGGAAAGCGATTCAAAAGCTTCACGAAGCATTGTAGAATGATCGGTGCCTGCTTGGCAAAAGCAGCCGCGGCAGGCCCCTGCCTTCATTGACCATCCATGTTCATCGCGCGCCCTTGCTCAACATGGCGCACAGCATGTCATTGATGCGAGGAAAACATGCCGAAGCCCGATGCTCCGCTGTGGACACCACCCACGCAAGCCTTCACGCACAGCCACATGGCGCGCTTCATGCGCCTGCTGAACGAACGCCATGGCCTTGCGCTGGCCGATTTCCCCGCCCTGCATGCCTTCTCCACGGAGCAGCCAGCGGATTTCTGGCGGGCGGTGTGGGATTATGGCGAGGTGATAGGCACGCCGGGCGCGGTGGCATTCGAGCCCGCCGAAGAGATGATGCGGGCGCGCTTCTTTCCCGGCGCGACGCTGAACTTCGCCGAAAACCTGCTGCGCCACACCGGTGATGAACCAGCGCTGATCGCCCGGCGGGAGTGGGGCGCGCGGGTGGTGCTCTCGCGTGATGCGCTGCGCGCGCAGGTGGCGGCCTTCGCGGCGGCGCTGAAGGCGGCGGGCATCGAGGCAGGGGATCGCGTCGCCGGCATCGTGCCCAATGGCGAGCAGGCCATCATCGCCTTTCTCGGCTGTGCGGCCATCGGCGCCATATGGTCTTCCGCCTCGCCGGATTTCGGCGTGCGCGGGCTGCTGGATCGCTTCGGGCAGTTGCAGCCGAAGCTCGTCGTGGCGGCAGAGAGCTACCGCTACAACGGCAAGCTGTTCGGGCTGGCAGAGAAGGTGGAGCAGGTGCTGGCCGAGCTGCCCTCCGCCGAGCATTGCGTGGTGTTTCCCTTCGCCGGCAGCGGGGCCGACGCGACGGCCATGGCGGCACAGGTGCGCGGCGGCATCACGTGGGCGGATTTCATCGCGCCGCACGCGGGCGCGGCGCTCACCTTCACGCCACTGCCGTTCGACCATCCGCTGTTCATCCTGTTCTCCTCCGGCACCACCGGCAAGCCCAAGTGCATCGTGCACCGCGCTGGCGGCATCCTGCTGAAGCACATCAGCGAGCATCTGCTGGCTGGCGACCTGCGCGAGCACGACGTGCTGTTCTACTTCACCACCTGCGGCTGGATGATGTGGAACTGGCTGGTCTCCGGCCTGCTGGCGGGTGCGCGGCTGGTGCTGTTCGACGGCTCGCCGTTTCATCCCGGGCCGGAGGCCCTGTTTGCACTGGCGGAGGAAGAGAGTGTTACCCACTTCGGCGTCTCGGCCAGGTATATCGACGCCGTGCACAAGGCGGGATACGTGCCGAAGACGCACCATGACCTCTCTGCCATGCGCGTTGTCTATTCCACCGGGTCGCCCCTTTCACCGGCGGGCTTCGATTTCGTCTATGGCGCGGTGAAGGAGAGCGTGCAGCTTGCCTCCATTTCCGGCGGCACCGACATCTGCGGCTGCTTCGTTGGTGGCAATCCGCTCTCGCCGGTGTGGCGCGGAGAGATACAGGGGCCGATGCCGGGCATGGCGGTGGCGGTGTTTGACGAAGACGGCAAGCCGGTGCGCGGGCAGAAGGGCGAGCTGGTATGCACGCAGCCCTTTCCTTCCATGCCGTTGTGTTTCTGGAACGATGCGGGCGATGCGCGCTATCGCGATGCCTATTTCAGCCGTTTTCCGAACGTGTGGACACATGGCGACTATGCCGAGATCACGGAGCATGGCGGTTTCATCATCCACGGGCGTTCGGACGCCACGCTGAACCCCGGCGGCGTGCGCATCGGCACCGCCGAGATCTACGCGCAGCTGGAGGCCATGGAAGAGGTGGTGGAGGCCGTGGCAGTGGGGCAGAAGCTGCCCGATGGCTCGGATGAGCGGGTGGTGCTGTTCGTGGTGCTGAAGGAGGGCGTGGTGCTGGACGAGGAATTGCAAGCACGCATCCGCCAGTGCATCCGCGCCGGGGCCTCGCCACGGCACGTGCCGGCGGTGATTGCCGCGGTGCCGGACATTCCGCGCACGCGCTCCGGCAAGGTCAGCGAGATCGCCGTGCGCCGCACCATCCACGGCGAGGCGCTGTCCAACACCTCGGCGCTGGCCAACCCGGAAGCGCTCGCGCATTTCCGCGACCACCCGGCATTGCGCTTCACCTGAGGCTGCCATTCTTCGGGAAGCGCAAGGGATCCCGCTGCCACGCGAACGACCCGGCACCAGCAGGATATCGTTTTCGGTTCCGGCAAATGGACAAGGACGCGCTCAGCCCTGTCTGCGCGTCTGCTCCGGGAGATGTTGCGGGCGGCGCAGGCGGCGGAAGCGCACCTTGCGCACGCGGCGCGGATCGGCCTCCAGCACCTCCGCCTCCAGCTCGTCCCCCAGCGGCACCACCTCCCCCTTTACCGGCACCCGCCCCAGGCGGGTGAACAGCATGCCGCCGACGGTATCCACTTCCTCGTCCTGCTCGTCGGGCAGCAGGTCAACGCCCAGCAGCCGCTCAAGCTCCGCCAGCTCCAGCCGGGCGGAAACCACATAGCCCCCCGGCACCGGCGTGATCTGCTGATGATCCTCGTCCGAATCGTGCTCGTCGGCAATCTCGCCAACGATCTGTTCCACCACGTCCTCGATGGTAACCAGTCCTTCGGTGCCGCCATATTCGTCGATGACGATGGCCATGTGCATGCGCGTGGACTGCATCTTCAGCAACAGATCCGCCACCGGCATGGAATCGGGCACATACAGCACCGGCCGCAGCAGCGGAGATGAGCCCACCGGCATGGCCAGCGCCTGCCCCGGCAGCAGCAGGTCCGGCTGCGTGGCCACGGCATCGCCGCTGTCAACGGGTTGCGCCTGCTGGTGCAGGTGCTGCAGCAGGTCCTTGATGTGCACCATGCCGATGATGTCATCCAGCGTCTCGTCATACACCGGCAGGCGCGAGTGCAGGGCCTGTGCGAACAGCGCCATCAGCTCGGCCAGCGGGGCCTGCGCGGCAATGGCCACGATGTCGGCCCGCGGCACCAGCACGTCCTCCACCGAAAGGCCGGAGAAGGTGATGAGCCGGCCCAGCATCTGCATGCTCTTGCGGTCTTCCAGCAACTGCTGGCCGTTCTCGCGCAGTGCCTCCTGCGGCAGCAGTTCCTGCAGGCATTCGGCAGGTTGCTTGTGGCGGGGGGCAGCATGGCCCAGCCAGCCTTTCAGGCGCTGCCACAGGCCGGCTGATGGAGGTTCCGGATCTTCCGCCCCAGTCCGGGCGGCGGCATCGTCAACGGATTTCAGCATGTCCTTGCTCATGGGTTCATGTCCGTGGTGCTTCAGGTGCCGGCGTATGGGTCGGCAAGGCCCAGTTGCGCCAGTGCGCGGCGTTCCAGGGCCTCCATCCGCACCGCTTCGTCGTCTTCCTCGTGATCGTGGCCCAGAAGATGCAAGATTCCGTGAATCACCATCCAGCACAGGTGCTCCTGCAGGGAAACGCCGCGGGCTTCGGCCTCTTGCCGCATCACGCCGCCAGCCAGCGCCAGCGACCCCAGCGGCCACGGCACATCGGGGATGAAGGGCATTTCCGCCGGTGCAGGGAAGGACAAGACGTTGGTCGGCGCATCCTTGCCGCGCCAGCGTGCGTTGAGCTGGCAGATCGTCTCGTCATCGCCCAGCAGCACCTCGATGCGTGGTGGCACGCCGTTGCGCTCCACCACCGCGCCATCGGCCGCGGCCTGTGCCAGCGCCGCGGCCGCTGCGCGCTCCACCTCTTTCTGCAGCACGTCTTCGGGCAATGGCCATGCCTGTGGTGCGGCCAGCTCCAGCTCGATGACGGCGAACGGCGGTGCAGGCACGTCATCAGCGCCGCTACTTCGTGGCGGCTCGTCTTCGCCGGTGGCGTTCATGGCTGGCGGGTGATCGTTCATGGCTGCTGCTTCGGCTTGCGTGATGGCACCGGGTGGCCTGAAGTCCGCGCCGCCTTGCGTGCATGGGTGTGGCCGGAGGCGCGGGCATCATGCGCATCATAGGCGGCGACGATGCGCGCAACCAGGGGGTGGCGCACGATATCCTCGTCATGGAAGCGCACGATGGCAATGCCCTCCACGCCATCGAGAATGTCCACCGCGTGCTTCAGGCCAGAGGGGGTGCCGGCGGGCAGGTCTGTTTGCGACAGGTCGCCGGTAATCACCATGCGCCCGCCTTCGCCCATGCGGGTGAGAAACATCTTCATCTGCATCACGGTGGTGTTCTGGGCCTCGTCCAGGATGACGCAGGCATTGGCCAGCGTGCGTCCGCGCATGAAGGCCAGCGGCGCTATCTCGATGGTGCCATCGGCCATCATCCGCTGCGCACGCTGCGCAGACATCAGGTCATGCAGCGCATCATACAGCGGGCGCAGGTAGGGGTCCACCTTCTCCTTCATGTCGCCGGGCAGAAAGCCCAGCTGCTCGCCCGCTTCCACCGCCGGGCGCGAGAGGATGATGCGCTCCACCTCGCCAGCCAGCAGCAGGCTGACGCCATGCGCCACCGCCAGGTAGGTCTTGCCGGTGCCGGCAGGGCCGATGCCGAATACCAGCTCGTGTCGCTCCAGCGCCTCCAGATACGCCTTCTGCCCGGCGGAGCGTGGGCGCACCACCTTGCGCCGGGTGCGGATCTCGCGCATCGGTGCCTGCGCCTGCTCGCGCGGCAGTGCCTCGTGCAGGCGGATGACCCCCTCCACCTCGGCATCGTTGATGTCGTATCCGCGCTCTGCCCGGCGATACAGCTCGCGCAACACGTCCGCCGCCGTGGCCCGTGCACGTGCATTGCCGCCGCGCAGCGTCAGGTGATTGCCGCGCGCGATGATGTCCACGCCCATGCGATGTTCGATGAGGGTGAGGTGCCGGTCATGCTCGCCAAACATCAGCCCGGCGATGCGGTTGTCGTCGAAAGCCAGCACGATGTCGCCGTTTTCACGCAGTTGCACGTTGTCTTCGGCGGCGGGCTGAAAAGCCTGTTGCACGGAGGTCATGCGCTGTGATGTCCACTCCCGTCTTCGGTGATTGCCCGGCGGCAGGCAGATTGGCTGAGGCTGCCGGCCGGATGCCGTCCTGCATCATGGTGCAGGATAGAACGACTCGCAGGTGGCGAAAAGAGGGTGCGTGCGTCATTGCCATGTATCGGACACCCCTGTTGCGCCGGCGCAACACTGCCCTCGTTCCTGCAACCGCACCCGCCCTGCCTGTCATGACACGATATGGGCACCCAGTGCGTTTCTGCCAACCTCCACGACTTCCACCTGCACGATGTCGCCGATGGCATGGCCATCGCCCGGCACATGCACCGCCTGCAGCCACGGAGAGCGGCCCACCAGCTGCCCCGCGTGCCGCCCTTCGCCAGTCAGCAGCAGCGGGAAGCGCCGCCCCAGGAAGCGCCGGTTGAAGGCCTGCTGCTGCTGCCCCAGCAGCGCCTGCAGGCGGGCAAGGCGCTCCGCCTTCTCCTCTTCCGGCACCTGCTCTTCCCGCTCTGCCGCTGGCGTGCCGGGGCGTGGCGAATAGCGGAAGGAATAGGCATGGGCGTATTGCACCTGCTCCACCAGGTCGAGCGTCGCCTGGAAATCCTCTTCCGTCTCGCCGGGAAAGCCGACGATGAAGTCGCCGGAAATGGCGATGTCTTCCCTGACCATGCGCAGCTTGTCGATGATGCGCAGGTAATCGGCTGCCGTGTGCTTGCGGTTCATCGCCTTCAGCACCTTGTCGGAGCCTGCCTGCACCGGCAGGTGCAGGTAGGGCATCAGCCTGTCGTTGTTGCCGAAGGCGGCGATGAGGTCATCATCCATGTCGTTGGGGTGCGAGGTGGTGAAGCGCAGCCCGTGCAGGCCCTCCAGCCGCTGTGCCATCTCCTGCAGCAGCCGCGCCAGGTTCCACGTGCGCCCGTCCAGCCCCTCGCCATGCCAGGCATTGACGTTCTGCCCCAGCAGCGTGATCTCCTTCGCGCCCTTGTCCAGCAGCAGCTCCGCCTCGCGCAATATGTCGGCGGCAGGGCGGGAATATTCGGCACCGCGCGTGTAGGGCACCACGCAGAAGGTGCAGAACTTGTCGCAGCCCTCCTGCACCGCGAGAAAGGCCGAGGGCGGAACCGCCGGTGGCGTGGCGCTCTGCTCTTCCAGCTTCGCGAACTTGTCCTCCGGCGGAAAGTCCGTCTCCACCATGTGGCGTTCGCCGGCATCCAGCCTGTCGATGAGCGATGGCAGTTTCTGGATGCTCTGCGGACCGAAGATGAAGTCGATGACCGGAGCGCGCGCCAGCATGGCCTCGCCCTCGGCCTGCGCCACGCAACCCGCCACGGCAATGCGCACCTGCCGCCCGGCATCGCGCGAGAGCTTCTCGCGCAGCACCCTGAGCCTGCCCAGCTCGGAATAGACCTTCTCCGCCGCCTTCTCGCGAATGTGGCAGGTGTTGAGGATGACGAGGTCGGCCTCCTCCGGGCTGCCGGCAGGCTCGAAGCCACGCGCACGCAGCACGTCGATCATGCGCTCGCCGTCATAGACGTTCATCTGGCAGCCGAAGGCCTTCACGAACACCTTGCGCCGGGCCGGGGCGGCGTTCAGCTCCTGCTCTTCCCGCGCCCGCGTCGTCTTCGCTGCTGTTGCTGGCACCACTGCTGCCTGCGCACCGTTGTTCATCGCCGTTTCCATTGCTGGCCAATTTCCATGGCATGGCCTGTTACAACTCAGCCCGTTATATGTCAGCACTGCGCAGCCGATGCAATGTTCGTGCTCTTACGCCATCCGCATGTCGGGCACGCCCAGCAGGCCGGTGATGTTGCCCACCTGCTCCAGCGCCCAGCGCAGTTCCTCGCGCGCGTGTGCATCCAGCTCCTTCAATGCCACCCGGTTGGAGGGGGCAAGGCCGGCCTCGATGTCGGCCATCTGCTGGCGCAGGATGGCACCGAGGAAAACCCGGTGCGCCTGTATCATGTTTTCCGCCAGCGCCGCCGGGCAGATGCCTGCATCTGCTGCTGCCTTGAGCCGCGCCGGCGTGGCGCGCGCCGTGCTGCCCAGCTTCAGCGCCAGCACCCGTGCGGCGGAGGCAATGGGCAGCAGCCCGCTCTTCTTCAGGTCCACGCGGCCCTGCTCATCGCTGCGGATGCGCCCGAACCAGCCCAGTGGCGTTTCGAAGTCCGCCGCCTGCAGGGCCAGGAACTTGTGCAGCGTGTGCGCCTCCTGCGCCATCTGCAGCACCTGCTGGCGGAAGCGGCGGGTGAGTTGCCGTTCGCCGCAGGCGCGGCGCAGGTCGAAGAAGATGTCCACATGCAGCAGGTCTTCCGGCCCGGCATGGGAAAGCCATGAGCGCACGCGTTCAAGCCATGTCCGCTCGCTGCCGCGCCAGCGTTCGTTGCGCGCCATCACGCCGCCCTTGCACAGTGGCACGCCGGCCGTGTCCAGCATGGCGTTCACCCTTGCGCCGAACTCGGCAAACCACGCATCCAGCGCCTGCCTCTCGCCTTCGTCGGCGTCCTGCGGCTGTTCGAAGACAATGGCATTGTCCTGATCCATCGCCAGCAGGCTCTCGCCACGCCCTGCCGAGCCCAGCACCAGCAGCCCCCAGCGCACGGGAGGCCCGCCGCGCCCCGCCTGCTCCATTTCTTCTGCCGCCAGCTGGCAGGCGCGGCTGGTGAGCGCCCGCACCTCGCGCGCGATGACGGCGGCAATGTCATTGGCCGGGGCATGGTCGGCCATCATGGCGCGGGCCACGTCCATCAGCATCGGCCACAGCGCCGCCAGCTCCTCTGCCGATGTTGCCTGCCGCAGGCGCTCGACCAATACCAGCGATTCGCTGGCCCGGTAGCGCAGCAGGTCGCGCTGCGACAGGGCCCCAACGAGCTTTTCCTCGCGGCGGCTGCGCACGCCCAGGTGGCGCAGGCCGCGCGCCTGCATGCGTGCCAGCGCCCGGTAGAGAAACTCGTGCTCCGCCACGGTGATGAGCGGAAAACTGGCATGGCGCACCACCGGCTGGCGCAACACGCCCGGGCCGTCGGCGGCAATGGCGCGCAGGATGTCGCGCTCGGTGATGATGCCCCACTTCTCGGGAGATGCCTGCAGCGGATCTCCGTCGCTGTCCTCCGGCGGCACGAACAGCGAGCTGATGTGCCGCTGCAACATGCGTTGCAGTGCTTCGTCAAGCGTTGCGTCGGCCTCGATGATCGCCGGGTCCCTGCTCATCACGTCGCGCACCCGGTGGCGGAAGGGGTAGCTTTCCACCGCGCGCCCCGCCTGCCATTGCGGGGGTGGCTCCAGCTGCCATTCCGCGGGCAGACCGGGGGCGGAAGCCACAGGTGCCTGCCGGCGCTCGCCACATGCCTTCAGCGCCTGCGCCAGCGTGATGATGCCGCGCTCCTTCAGCAGCGGAACGAGCCGCACGAGGATGTGCGCGGCGCTCAATGCATCGGCCAGCGCCCGGTGGCGCTGTCCGGTGTCCACTTCCAGCCACGCGGCGATGGCTTCCAGCGACAGTTCCGGCAGGCGTGGTGCCACCGCTGCCGCCAGCGCCTGCACGTCCAGCGCCAGCGGCACCTGCCAGCGCAGCCCGTGGCGATGATGCTCCGCCCGCAGGATGGCAAGGTCGAACCCCACCATGTAGCCCGCGATCGGTTGTGCGCCGGCCCAGCGGGCAAAGGCGTGCATCACTTCCGCAAATGGCGGCGCATCGGCCACGTCGGCATCGCTGATGCCATGGATCTTCATGGATTGCCGGGAAATGGCCCGCTGCGGATTGACAAGGCTGGAGAAGCTGTCCTCTTCCAGCACCTGTCCGTCGCGCACCCGCACCCCGGCCAGCTCGATGACGGCATCGCGCGCCACGTCCAGCCCGGTGGTTTCGGTGTCCAGCACCACCAGCTCCAGCGCTGCCAGTGGCGTGGCGAGCACGGAGCGCTGGGGCAGGGCGAAGCTCATGGCGCACCTCCTTCCGGGCAGTTCGTGTTGCCATCTTCACGCGCCTTGCCTGCCTTGCATGAATGTGCGAAGCGCAAAGGGGAGGCGGCAAGCAGGCGGTGCGTCCTTACGATTCAGACAGTTCAGGCCGCAGCAGCCATGCCGGGCACATGGCCGCGATAGGCAAGGGCCTCGGCCACGTGCGCCCGCTGCACGGACTGCGCCCCGGCAAGGTCGGCGATGGTGCGGGCCAGCCGCAGAACACGGTGGTATCCACGCGCCGACAGCCGCAGTTTCTCCGCCGCCTGTTGCAGCAGCGTGCGTGCCTGTGCCGGCATGGCCGCCACCTCCTCCAGCACCGCCGCCGGTGCTTGTGCATTGGTGCGCACGTGCGCCAGCCCCAACGCCGCATAGCGCTGCTGCTGCAGGGTGCGCGCCGCCGCCACGCGCTCGGCCACTTCGGCAGAGCCTTCCCTTGCCGGTGGCAACGACAGGTCGCGAATGTCCACCGCCGGCACCTGGATGCGCAGGTCGAACCGGTCCAGCAACGGGCCGGAGATGCGGCCCATGTAGTCGCGCGCGCAATGCTCGCCCCGGCGGCAGGAATGCCCCGGCTCGAAGGCCAGCCCGCACTTGCACGGGTTCATCGCCGCCAATAGCTGGAATCGCGCCGGGTAGACGACCCGGTAGTTGGCCCGCGCAATGAGCACTTCGCCATTTTCCAGCGGCTGGCGCAATACCTCCAGCACGCGCGGGGCGAACTCCGGCAGCTCGTCCAGGAACAGCACGCCGTTGTGCGCCAGCGACATTTCGCCGGGGCGCGCACGCCCGTGCCCGCCCCCTGCCAGCGCCACCGGCGAGGCGGTGTGATGTGGCGCACGAAACGGGCGCTGGCGCGAGATGACGCCGTTGGGCAGCATGCCGGCCAGCGAGGCGATGACGGAAGTCTCCAGCATTTCCCGCGCTGTCATCGGCGGCAGAATGGAAGGCAGCCGTGCCGCCAGCATGGACTTGCCCGCCCCCGGCGGCCCCATCATCAGCATGTGATGCCCGCCTGCTGCCGCCACCTCCAGGGCGCGCTTGGCACTCTCCTGCCCGCGCACGTCGCGCAGATCGGGCATGGCTGCCTGTTCTCCGTCATCTGCCCGGCATGGCGGGCGCGGCAGCCGCAGCGTGCCCTTGGCATGATTGACCAGCTGCACCAGCGTGTCGGCGGCAACGATGTCCAGGCCTTCCCCTGCCCAGGCTGCCTCGCCACCATTGGCGGCGGGGCAGATGATGCCGCGCTCGTCTGCCAGCGCTGTCATCGCCGCCGGCAACACGCCATGCACCGGGCGGATGCCGCCATCCAGCGCCAGCTCTCCCATGCAGATGAAGCGCGGGGCAAAGTCGGACGGCAGCACGCCCATGGCCGCCAGCAGTGCCACGGCAATGGGCAGGTCGTAATGCGATCCTTCCTTTGGCAGGTCGGCCGGCGAGAGATTGACGGTGATGCGCTTTGGCGGCAATGCCAGCCCGGCGGCATGCAGCGCAGCGCGAATGCGCTCGCGGCTTTCCGCCACCGCCTTGTCCGGCAGGCCGACGATGGTGAAGGCGGCCATGCCGGGTGCTATCAGCACCTGCACTTCCACCATTTCCGCCTGCACGCCGTTGAAGGCCACCGTCAGGGCACGTGCCACCATGCCGTGTTCCTCCCCCGCAATGCGCTGGTTGCGGTGCGCTTGCCGCAAGCCAGCCCGTGTGAACCCCTCGCGCACCTGCCTCCACATCACCCTCGCGAATTGCATGATAGTCCATGCCCTGCGCAGCGCAAGAACGGGAGTGGAACATGTGGATAAGTGGCGGCTGGTCGGCAAGGTCGCTTGCATCTGCGGGCATTTGCGCCGATATAGGAGGGCGGAAGGCCGGCGCGGACGCAAGGTCCGCCCAGCGGGTCAGGTCCGGAAGGAAGCAGCCCAGGCGAGGCCGCATTGCGGGTCGCTGTCCGGTCTTCCACCTGTTTCGTGGCGCGGCCACAGGTGGTGCCGGGTGGCGCTGGCGCGGCAAACGCCCGCTGACGGGGGCTGATGCGCATTGACCGATCAATCGGACAGCAGCAATCCTGCCAACGGAGCGGAAGACTCCGAAGCCTCCTTGCGTGCGCAGGAACAGGCCACGCAGGCGGCAGCTGCCAGTGGTGCCGATGCTGGCGCGGACATCGATGCCGCTGCCACCGACACCGCCTCGAGCGCCACTGCCGGGAGCTCCGCCCCGGCAGCTGACGCTGCTTCTCCTGCCACGGCGGCAGATGCCGGCGGGTCGGAAGGCGATGCAACGAAAAGCGATGCAGCCGGTGGCTACCGGGTGCTGGCGCGCAAGTATCGCCCCCAGACGTTCGATGCGCTCATCGGCCAGGAGGCGATGGTGCGCACCCTTTCCAACGCCTTCGAATCGGGGCGCATCGCGCAGGCATGGATGCTCACCGGCGTGCGTGGCATCGGCAAGACCACCACCGCCCGCCTCATTGCCCGCGCCCTGAACTATTCGCTCAGCGACCGCCCCACGGTGCACATGCCGCGCTTCGGCGAGCACTGCGCGGACATTCTCGCCTCCCGCCACATCGACGTGCTGGAGATGGACGCCGCCTCCCACACCTCGGTGGAGAACATCCGCGAGATCATCGAGCAGGTGCCTTATCGCCCGGCCATTGCCCGCTACAAGGTCTATATCATCGACGAGGTGCACATGCTCTCGAAGAGCGCCTTCAACGCCCTGTTGAAGACGCTGGAAGAGCCGCCGGAGCATGTGAAGTTCATCTTTGCCACCACCGAGATCCGCAAGGTGCCGGTTACCATCCTCTCGCGCTGCCAGCGCTTCGACCTGAGGCGCGTGCCGGCCGAGCGGCTGATGCAGCACCTGGCCGACATCTGCGCGCGCGAGCAGGTGCAGGCGGAAGATGCCGCCCTGCGCGCCATTGCCCGGGTGGCGGAAGGTTCGGTGCGCGATGCCTTGTCGCTGCTGGATCAGGCCATTGCCTACGGCAACGGCGAGGTGCGGGCCGAGGCCGTGCGCGAGATGCTGGGGCTGGCTGATCAGGGGCGCATCGTGGCGTTGTTCGAGCTGCTGATGCGCGGCGACATGCCCGCTGCCTGGCGCGCGGCGGAGGAGCTGTTTGCCATCGGTGCCGCGCCTTACCAGATGCTGGCAGATCTGGCCGCCTTCACCCACCTTGCGACCAGGGCCGCGGTGCTGGGCGAGGCAGGGGTGGATGCCACCGCCAGCGAGGAGGAGCGCGAAAAGGCGCTGGCCATGGCCGGCCAGGTGCCGCTGCCGGTGCTGGCACGGGCGTGGCAGATGCTGCTGAAGGGCATGGAAGAGGTGCAGGCAGCGGCACAGCCGCAGATGGCGGCGGAGATGGTGCTGGTGCGGCTGGCGCATGTGGCCGATGTGCCCCCGCCGGCGGAGATCATTCGCCGGTTGCAGGAAGGCGGCGATGATGCCGCCAGCCCCGGGCAGGCTGCCGGCAGCGCTGCTGCGGGTACCGGCAGGATGGGCAGCGGAGATGCCTCTGCTGTTGGTGGCAGGGTTTCTGCCGCTGGCGGTTTGGCTTCTGCCGCTGGCAGTTCGGCCTCTGCCGCTGGCAGCGGGGCGGGGATGTCTGCATCGGCCGCCGCGACATCGCAGGTGGCGCGGGAGGTTGCTTCCGTGCAGCCAGATCCTGCAACCGCGCCTGTAGTCGCGGCCCCGGCCAGCATTGCCGAGCTGGTGCAGTGGGCGCGTCAGCGGCGGGAGCTGGCGCTGGCCGAGCAGATTCGCCACCATGTGCGGCCGCTGTCGCTGGAGCCGGGGCGGTTGCGCATCGGTCTTGCCGACGATGCCCCGGCCGACCTGCCGCGCACCCTGGCGGCACGCCTGCAGGCGTGGACGGGACAGCGCTGGGTGGTGCTGCGCGAGGATGATGTCTCCACCCCCACGCTGGCGGAGCAGGAACGCCGCCAGCGTGATGCACTGATGCAGCAGGCGCAGGACAGCGCGGCGGTGCGCGAGGTGCTGAAGCACTTTCCGCAGGCGCGCATCCTTGGCGTGCGCGCGCCCGATGCCGATGCATCGGCCGGCATGATGCATTCTGGCAACTCCGGTCCCGACAACCCTGATGACGACGTCCCCGGCAAGGAGCATTGAAGGCGATGAAGGATCTCGGTGAGCTGATGCAGCAGATGCAGGAAGTGCAGCAGCGCATGCAGCGCATGCAGCAGGAGCTGGAGACGGCGGAAGTGGAAGGCGAGGCCGGCGGCGGGCTGGTGCGCGTGGTGATGAACGGCAAGGGCGAGGTGCGCAACGTCAGCATCGATGCATCGCTGCTGAAGCCGGAGGAGAAGGAGATCGTCGAGGACCTGCTGGTGGCGGCGCTGGGCAAGGCCAAGGAGCGCATGGAGGAAATGGTGGCAGAGAAGATGCGCGAGGCCACCGGCGGCCTGCCGCTGCCGCCCGGGTTTTCGCTGTAACCACGCGATTGCCACGCCCGCGCGCTGTTGCCGGGCCGCTCTGCCTGTCCCGTGGCAGCCATTCATGGCGTTGCTGGCTTGAGTGTCATCCCGCTCTGCGGTTTAATGTTTCAAAACAGCTGCAGAAAGGGAGGATGGCACCATGGCAGAAAGGGCAGGCGACAGAACGGGCGGGCCGCGCTGCATCGCATTGCTGGGGCCGCAGGGCAGCGGCAAGACCACGCTGCTGGAGGCCATTCTGCACCGCACCGGAGCCATTGCCCGCATGGGCGATGCACAGGAAGGCTCGGCGGTGGGGGATGCTTCTGCCGTTGCCCGCGAATATTCCGGCGGCGTGGAGCCGAACGTCGCCTCTTGCGAATTTCTTGGGGACACCTACACCTTCATCGACTGCCCCGGCTCTGCCGAGTTCGCCGGGCAATGCGCCACCGTGCTGCCCGGCGTTGATGCCGCCGTGGTGGTGGTGGAGCCGGATGCGGAGCGTGCTCCCGCCCTGCAGGCCATTCTCAGGCAGCTCGATGCGCTGAACATTCCGCGCCTGCTGTTCATCAACAAGATCGACACCGCACAGGGCAGCATCCGCGAGCTTCTGGAGTTCTTCCAGCCGGTTTCCACCCAGCCGCTGGTGCTGCGTCAGATCCCGCTGTGGAAGGATGGCATTGCCATCGGCACCATCGACCTGGCGCTGGAACGCGCCTACATCTATCGCGAGCACGCCGAGGCCGAGGTGGTGGACATCCCGCCGGAGGAAGCCGAGCGCGAGAAGGAAGCGCGCTTTGGCATGATGGAGAAGCTCGCCGATTATGACGACGAGCTGCTGGAGACCCTGCTCTCGGACATGGAGCCGCCCACCGAAAAGGTGTTCGAGGATCTGCGCTCGGAGATGCAGCAGGGGCTGATCACCCCGGTGCTGCTGGGCAGCGCCCGCAACGGCAACGGCATCCTGCGGCTGATGAAGGCGCTGCGTCATGACGTGGCCGGCGTGCACGCCACCTGCGAGCGGCTGGGCATCGACCCGCGGCAGGATACGGCAAGCGGTTGCGTGATGCTTGCCACCTTCCTGCAGCAGGGGCGCATGTCATTGGTGCGGCTGTTCACCGGCACGCTGAAGGAAGGGCAGATCATCCACACCGCGGATGGTGCGGAAGTGCGCATCGGCGGGCTGTTCCGACTCATGGGACAGGAGGCCGGCAAGCTCGCGGGCGGCCTGGCGGCGGGCGATGTGGCCGCCCTGGCGCGCGTGGAGGGGCTGAAGCCCGGCACCACTTTCGCCGGCAGTGCCGGTGCCATTCCGGATATCGCCACGCCGCAGCCGCCACAGCCCGTCTATGGGCTGGCCCTTGCCGTGCCGGACAGCAGGGACGAGGTAAAACTCTCCGATGCGCTGAGCCGGCTGCTGGAGGAGGATCCCTCGCTGTCGGTGGAGCATGATCAGGACACCGGCGAGCTGGTGCTGTGGGGGCAGGGAGAGATGCACCTGCGCGTGGCGCTGGAAAAGCTGCAACGCAAGTTCGGCGTGAAGGTGCAGGCGCGTCCGCGTTCCATCGCCTTCAGGGAAACCATCCGCAAGCCGGCCAGGGCGCGCGGACGCCACAAGAAGCAGACCGGCGGGCATGGCCAGTATGGCGATGTCATCCTGGAGATCAGGCCTCTGGCGCGGGGCGAGGGCTTCCGCTTCAGCGATACCATTCACGGCGGCGTGGTGCCGAAGCAATACATCCCTGCCGTCGAGGCCGGCGTCATCGAATACAACCGCTCAGGCCCCCTGGGTTTTCCGGTGGTGGACATTGCCGTCAACCTGGCCGATGGCAGCTATCACTCGGTGGATTCCTCCGAGCTTGCCTTCAAGCTCGCTGCCCGGCTGGCGATGGCGGAGGCGATGAAGGATGCCGAGCCGGTGCTGCTGGAGCCGATCGTGAAGGTGGAGGTATGCACGCCACAGGAAGCCACCTCGCGCATCGTGCACATCATCACCGGTCATCGCGGGCAGATCCTCGGCTTCGAGCCGCGCGAGGGCTGGCCCGGCTGGGACAGGGTGCAGGCGCTGATGCCGGAGATGGAAATGGGCAATCTCATCAACGAGCTGCGCTCCGCCACCGGTGGTGTGGGCAGCTTCACCTGGAGCTTTGACCACCTGCAGGAAGTCTCCGGGCGGCTGGCCGATGACATCGTGCAGAAGTTCGGGCGGCAGGTGCAGGCAGTGTGAGCAAAAGGCCGCATTGCACATTGCAC
>JALSGQ010000027.1 GCA_026982665.1 Hyphomicrobiales bacterium
TCACGCCCGTTCGACGAAGCTGGCCATGATGCGTTTTTCGCCGATGGCATCAAAGGCGATGGTGAGCTTGTTGCCGTCGGCTTCCAGCACGGTGCCCTCGCCGAACTGGCGGTGACGGACGCGCTCGCCCTTGCGGAAGACGGGTGCGGCGCCGGCAGTGGCGGCGCGGGGTGGGGTGGCGCGGCTGGCGGCCAGCAGGCGGCGGGCAGAGGCAATGCGCGGGTCTTCCGTCGCCGTGGGCGGGGCGGGTGCGGAGGTTGCGCGGGATGATGCCGGTTGCGCTGGCCGCGAAGTGGGCGCGGGGCTGGTGGGGGTGGCGAAGCCCTTGCGCTCCGGGGCAGGAGGTTGCGGCGCCGGTGCCTGCTCGCGCGCCGGGTCGATGATGACCGGCTCCACGTCTTCCGCTGTGTCGAAGCCGGGCACGTCGCCGCCGGTGTCGCGCAGGCCCCCGTCCTTCATGGCCCAGCCGAAGAAGGCATGGCCGGTGTCATCCACCCGCACGTGCGCCTTGGGAAGCTCCTCCAGGAAGCGGCTGGGCAGGTTGTTCTGCCACAGGCCATGCACCATGCGGCTGGCGGCGAAGGAAATGACGGCGCGGCGCTTGGCACGGGTCAGCGCCACGTAGGCCAGGCGGCGCTCCTCCTCCAGCCCGGCCTCGCCGGCATCGTCCAGCGCCCGCTGGTGCGGGAACAGGCCCTCCTCCCAGCCGGGCAGGAACACGTGGCCGAACTCCAGGCCCTTGGCGGCGTGCATGGTCATCAGCGTGATCTTGTCGTCCTCGGCCAGGGCGTCGGCATCCATCACCAGCGCCACGTGCTCCAGGAAGCCGCCGAGCGTCTCGAACTCCTCCAGCGAGCGGATCAGCTCCTTCAGGTTTTCCAGCCGCCCCTGCGCCTGCACGCTGCGCTCGGCCTGCCACATCTCGATGTAGCCCGACTCGTCCAGCACCAGCCCGGCCAGCTCCGCCGGCGAGAGCTGCTGCATCTCGCGCCGCCAGCGCTCGAAGGCGTTGATGAGCACGCGCAGGGTGTTGCGCAGCTTCGGCTTCAGGGCATTCTCGCTCTCTGTCAGCAGCTCGGCGGCGCGGTAGAGGGAGACGCCGCGGTTGCGGGCAAACTCGTGCAGCTTCGCCAGCGAGGCCTTGCCGATGCCGCGCTTCGGCACGTTGATGATGCGCTCGAAGGCGAGGTCATGGTCGGGTGAATGCACCACCTTCAGGTAGGCCAGCGCGTCGCGGATCTCCTGCCGCTCGTAGAAGCGCGGGCCGCCGATGACGCGATAGGGCAGGCCGGTGGCGATCAGCCGCTCCTCGATGCTGCGCATCTGGAAGGAGGCGCGCACCAGCACCGCCACCTCGTTCAGTCGCTCGCCGGCGCGCAGCAGGGCCTCGATGTCGTCGGTGATGGTGCGGGCCTCCTCCAGATCGTCGCGGCAGGGGCGGATGAGTACCGGTTCGCCATCGCCGAGGCCGGAGATCAGCTCCTTGCCCAGCCGGGCGCGGTTGTGGGCGATCAGGCCGTTGGCGGCGCCGAGGATGTGGGCGGTGGAGCGGTAGTTGCGCACCAGCCGGATGATCTTCGCGCCGGCAAACTCCTTGGGAAAGCGCAGGATGTTTTCCACCTGCGCGCCGCGCCAGCCGTAGATGGACTGGTCGTCATCGCCGACGCAGCAGATGTTGCCATCCTCGCCGGCCAGCAGGCGCAGCAGCAGGTATTGGGCGACGTTGGTGTCCTGATACTCGTCCACCATGATGTAGCGGAAGCGGCGGCGATATTCGTTCAGCAGGAAGGCATCACCCCGCAGCAGTTGCAGGGGCTTCACCAGCAGGTCGCCGAAGTCCACGGCGTTGAGCTGTTGCAGCCGCTGCTGATAGGCGGCGTAGAGCTTTTGCGCGTTGATGCCATCGGCGGTGATGGCGTCGGCGTCGGGCACCTGTTCCGGTATCAATCCGCGGTTCTTCCAACTGTCGATGAGGGCGGCGAGCTGGCGGGCGGGGAAGCGCTTCTCGTCAACGTTGGCGGCGGCCATCACCTGCTTCAGCAGGCGGAGCTGGTCGTCATCGTCAAGCACCGAGAAGCCGCTGGAGAGGCCCGCGGCCTCGGCATGGCGCTGCAGGAACTTCAGGCCGATGGAGTGAAAGGTGCCGAGCCAGCCGAGGCCCTCCACCATGTCGCCGATGAGCGCGCGGATGCGCTGGCGCATCTCCTGCGCCGCCTTGTTGGTGAAGGTAACGGCGAGGATCTGCCCCGGCCAGGCGAGGCGGGCGGCGAGGATGTGGGCCAGGCGGGTGGTGAGCACGCGCGTCTTGCCGGTGCCCGCACCGGCCAGCACCAGCAGCGGGCCTTCGGTGGTGAGCACGGCCTCGCGCTGCTCCGGGTTGAGGCTGGCAAGATACGGCGGTTCATCGCCTTCCGCTACTGGCGGTGCGGGGGCGGTGGGCGGCTCATGCGCCGGTTGAAGGGCCTCGTCGATGTCGAAAGGGTCGGCCATTGCTGCCTGTATTCGTTGAGAAAAATGTGAGTCGATTCCGTTCTCGTGAAAGGTGGGGAATCGCCCATGTTCCGCTTTTGGCCTTCTTAGCATGGTGATGTGGGGGCTGGCGAGAGGATCGGGACAGGAGTTCACAGGCGGCGTTCAGCGGTGTTCCTCGTGTTCGGCCTCTATCATGGCGGCGTTGAAGGCCTCCAGTGCCTTGGCGTAGTCGGCCCAGCCCACCAGAAGACCACGGGAATCGACTACCGCCAGGCGTGAATAGTTGCCCCGGCTGAAGGTGCGCAGGGCCTTTTCCAGAGAATCGTTGCGCTGCAGGGTGGGGCGTTCGCTGAAGGGAGGCTCCAGCTTGCGGCTTGCACCTTTCTCACGCGGGGTCATGAAATCTGCCACCTTCATGGTATGCATGATGCGCTTGTGCGGGCCGGCCGTGAGGTCCAGCCCGCGCTGGTGCAGTTGCCAGTGAAAGAAGCTGCGGGCTGCCAGCATCTGCATCACCACCGCCGCCACCGCGGTGGCAATGAGCAGCGCTATGGCAAGGCGATAATTGCCCGTCATCTCGAAGACGATGAGCGCGGTGGAAAGGGGGGCACCCAGCACCGCGCCTGCCACCGCGGCGGTGCCGACGACGGCATAGGTGGAGATATCCGAAGCCAGCCCCGGAATCAGGGTGTTGACCACGTGGCCGAAGATGCCGCCAGTCATGGCCCCGAGGAACAGCGAGGGCGAAAATACCCCGCCACCGAAGCGCGAGGCAAGGGTGATGGCGGTGGCCAGCAGCTTGGCAACGAGCAGCAGCAGCAGAAACCACAGCTCGTAATGTCCGCGCAGGGCGCGGCTGGTGGCCTCATAGCCGACACCGAGGATCTCCGGCACGAACACGCCCAGCAGCCCGATGATGACGCCACCTGCCGCCGGGCGCAGCCACAGCGGCATGGGAATGGCGCGGGCACGGACATCGAACACCGCGGTGGTGCGCAGGAAGGCAACGGCAATCAGCCCCGAGAGCGCGCCCAGCAGGATGAAGGAGGGAAACTCCAGGTAGCTGCGAATATCCAGCGGCGGCAGGATGAAGGCGGGAAAGTCGCCCAGGTGCAGGCGGGTGATGATGACGCCAATGACGGAGGCAAGCACCGTGGGCACGAAGGCCGACAGCGCGTAATGACCGAGAATCACTTCATGCGCGAAGATGACGCCGGCAATGGGGGCGTTGAACGAGGCGGAGACAGCGGCAGCCGCGCCAGCAGCAATGAGCACGCGGCGGGAGGCGACGGATAGCTGCTTCAGCGGGCGGAACAGCACGCTGGCAATGGAAGCACCCATGTGCACGGCCGGCCCCTCGCGTCCGGCAGATGCGCCGGAGCCCAGTGAAATGATGGTGATGACGGCGCTGGCCAGCCCGTCTCGCCAGCGGATGACACCGTGGCGCAGGTGTGCTGCCTCCATGATGTCGGCCACGCCGGAAGCGCGGCGGCGCGGGGCGAACCAGACGAGCAGCAACCCCACCACCAGCCCGCCGATGACAGGCGCGGCGAACACCACCAGCGGATGACTGAACGCGGCCTTGGTGGCGACGATGTTTTCTTCCCTTGCGCCCAGCCACAGCCATTGCACCAGCCCGATGGCATGGCGGAAGGTCAGCACGGCATAGCCCGTGAGCAGGCCGATGACGACCGCCAGAAGCCAGACAAGTGGCGTTTCCGCCCCTGTCCAGGGGCGGGCGCGCGCGGCTCTTTTTGCCGATTTCATCGAATCGTTGTCAGAGTGCGTTTCTGCCATATGCGCAATCTGCTATATCGGGAGCGGAGCAACAAGCACTGGAATCGTTGCATGTCCATCTGGCGCGCGCCATTGCTCATTGCGGGCATCCTGATCATCCTGCTGGCGGCGGGAGCCTTGGCCGCGCCGTGGTTCATCGACTTCAACCGCTACAAGCCGCAGCTCGAGCGCTGGGCCGCCGAGGCCACCGGGCGCGATGTGCGCATTGCCGGTGCGGTGGCGTTCGAGCTGTTTCCGTGGCCTTCGGCACGGCTGGGCAGGGTATCCGTGGCGGGCATGGAGGGGGGACGTTTTGCACAGCTTCTGGAGGTGGAGGAGGTGCGGGCGCGCTTTTCCCTGGCAGCGCTGCTGGGCGGGCGGCTGGAAGTGGAGCATGTAACGCTGAAGAAGCCGCGGCTGATGCTGGAGCACCTGGGGCAGGGGCGTGGCAACTGGCTGTTGCGGCCGCGTGCGGCGCTGCGGCTGCCGTTTTCGGCAGAGCGGGTGCGCATCGATGCGGTGGAGGTGGAAGATGGTGTCATCTTGCTGGCCGATCATCGCCTGCGCCGGAGCCTGCGCATCGAGAACGTGCGGTTGCGCATCCATGCTGCCCGGCTGAGCGGCCCGTGGCGGGTGTCCGGGACGTGGCGGCTGATGGGGCAGGATTGGCGGGTGCGGGCCTCCACCGGCCGCATGCAGGCCAGGCAACCGGTGAATCTGTCATTGCACATGGCACCGCGGCAGGGCGGGGGGCACGTGGTGCAGCTCGATGGCAGGCTGGTGCGGGTGGCGAATGCCGCCGGTTCCGATGCCGAAGCCGCTGATGCCGCCAATGGGTCCGAAGATGCTTCCTTGCCGCGGCTGGAGGGGCGGCTGGTGGTGAAACCGGTGCTGCCGGAGGGGCGGGGCAATCCGCTTGATCCCGCACGGCAGGTGGAGATCGGCGGCGACGTGGTGCTGACCCCGGCATTGCTGGAGCTGAAGAAGCTGAAGCTGACCCCAAGGTTTGCCGCCGCCAGCCCGTTTGACGAGGTGCGCGGGCGATTGCGGCTGGAGTTCGGCCCGGTGCTGGATGTGAGCGTGGCGCTGGGCACCACGCGCCTGCAGCTGACGCCGGCGCTGGCACGCCTGCTGATGTCTGGCGAGGCACTGCCGGAACAGCCTGCAGGCGCAACCGACGGGCTGGGCCTGTTGCGACAGTATCTGCTGGCGTTGGCGCAGCGGCTGCCGGCATTGCCGCCGGAGGTGCTGCTGGAGCTGGATTTGCAGGCAGCGCGGCTGATGGTGGATGGCCGCTCGTTCAGCGGCGTGGCGCTTTCGGCGGAGGCGTCATCGGAGCTGTTTTCCGTGCGCCATCTGCGGGCGGATGTTCCGGGGCAAGGGGATGTGTCGTTTCGGGGCAACCTGCTGGCGGGGGATCTGCTGCAGCTGACCGGCGAGCTGGCAGTGCGGGCGGATGATGTGCGTGCCCTGCTGTTCTCCATGCTGCCGGGGGCGGAAGCAGTGTTGCGGCCGCTGTGGCGCGGGCGTGGCGGGCGGCTGGACCTGCTGGCGACAATAGACCTGACCGACCATGCCGCGCGGCTGGTGAGTCGGCGGTTGCTGGTGGATGGTGGCGAGGCGCGGCTGGACTGGCGGGTATTCGAGCCGGAACGGAGTGGCAAGGACAGCAAGCACGAGAGGGGCAGGCAGGGCAATGGCGGGCGGATGCACGATGTGCGCATTGCCCTGCAGCGGCTGGACGTGGATGGGCACATGCGGCCCGGTGGCGAGGAGCGGTTGCGGCGGCTGGCGGCGGTGTTGTGGGAATGGCTTGGTGATGATGCAGGCGATGCCGACGGCAGAGGGAGCGCACTGCAGCTGGAGCTGAAGGTGGCGAAGCTGCGGCTGGGTGGCCAGGTGTGGCGCGATGTGGTGCTGGCGGCGCAGCGGCAGGCGGGCGTGCTGGCATTGCGGCAGTTGCAGGCAAGGGGCGTGGCCGGGGTTTCGCTGGATGCATCGGGAGTGTTTCGGCGTGTCCGGGGGAATGGCGGCGGCTGGCAGGGCGAGATGAAGGCGCGGCTGCATGGCGGTGGTGCAGCGGCGGCATGGCAGGTGCTGCAACGCATGGCGGTGGAGGTGTTGCCGGGCGAGGCGTGGCGGGCAGATGCGCCGGCGTGGATGGCAGCGGCGGAAGAGGTGGATGTGAACCTGCTGGTGCGTGCCGGTGTGGGGGTGGCGGCAGGGCAGGATGGCAGGCAAGGAACCGCACGGGCAGAACAGGCTGGGCAGTGGGTGGATGTATCGTTGTCGGGGCATGTTGGCGGGCTGAACGGCTCGGTGGCCCTGCGCGTGGATGAAGGAGGCGTGCAAGGAGAGCGGGCAGGCGCAGCCGGTGGTGCGCAGTGGGGAGCGGGATTCTGGCGGCGAGGGCAGTGGCGCTTGCGGGCAGAAGTGCAGGGACAGCAGGCGCAGGCGCTGCTGGCGCTGGCCGGGTTGCAGGCGGCGATGGCACCGGATGCACTGGAAGGGCAGGGCACGGTGCGCCTGCGGCTGGATGGGGTGCCGGAGCGCGGGATGCAGGGAGAGCTGATGCTGCAACTGCCGGGGCTGGAGGTGCAGGTGCATGGCGATGCCTTGCGGCTGGTGGCGGAGGTGGAAGGGGGTGTGCGGCAGGCTGCGCAGTGGCTGCTGCCAGTGCAGGGGCAGGTGCGGTGGTCGCTGGCGATGGATGATGCAGCGCGCTGGCGTGAGGTGGTGGGCGTGGCCTTGCCCGAACTGGCGGTGAAGGGGCAGGGCAAGCTGGCGTTTTCACCACGCCGGTGGGTGTTTTCCGACATCAGGCTGCGTGGGCCTGATGGCGGCGAGCTGGCGGGTGAACTGGTGGTGGAAGGGATTTCGGTGCTGCCTGCCCGGGCACCTGCGGATGGGCAGAGGAGAGAGGCTCGCGGGGCGGAGGAAGGAGCGCTGAATACCAGTGCGAAGCAGCGGCGTGGGCGCATCAGTGCCGAGCTGGTGATGAGCGAATTGCAGCCGCAGGCGTTGCTGGCGATGCTGCTGGCCGATGCGCGTGATGGACGGCGGCTGCGGCGCGTGTTGGCAGGCGGCTGGCAGGTGGATGTGCGGATCAGGGCCGATGCGCTGCGGCTGCCCCGGCCGGCGGCGCAACTGGCCGATGCGCGCGTGGTGCTGCAACAGCAGGATGGCGTGTTGCGGGCAACGCTGCATGCCGGAAATCATGACGGAGACGAGGCGCCGGCGCTGCGGGCGGAGGCGCAGTGGCAGCGCGCTGTTTCCGGTGGCGTGCAGACGGAGGCGACGGTGCACCTGGAGCTGCCGTTGCAGCGGCTGTTGCGGGTGGTGGACGACAACGGCCCCGTGATGTCCGGCAGGGGCGTGCTGACGCTGAGCCTGCAGGGGCAGGCGGCGACGCTGCCGGGCATGGTGGCGGGGCTGAAGGGCGTGGGACGGCTCAGGCTGGTGGAGGCGCGGCTTGGCAATGTTGCGCCGCGGCGCTTCGTGCAGATGGTGCGGGGCATTGCCACGGACGAGGCGCTGAAGGACTTCGATGCACGGGCGCGGGTGGTGCTGCGTGATGGTGCATGGTCGCTGCCGGAGGAGGTGGTGGCGGGCGTGGTGCTGGAGAACGGGCTGCTGGAGGTGGCGCGGGTGTCGTTCGTGCGGGCAGGGGTGCGCAGCGAGATGGAGGGGCTGGTGCGGCTTGCCGACATGCGGATGGACGTGCAGGTGCGTTTCGTGCCGCTGCTGCCGGATGATGCGCGCGATGGGCAAGTGCTGCCACCGGCGTTCTCCCTGGTGTTGACGGGGCCGCCGGGGGCATTGGCGGCGGCGTGGCGGCTGGATGATGTGCGCGAATGGGCGCAGCAGCAGGTGATCCGCCGCAAGGAGGAGGAGATCCGCCGGCTGGAGGAGGAACGCCTGCGGCGCGAGCAGCAGATGCGCGCGCTGGAGGAAAAGGCGCGGCAGGAGGCCGAGCGCCGGCGCCAGGCGGAGGAACAACGCAAGCGGCAGGAAGAGGAGCGACGGCGCGGCAAGGTCTTGCAGGAAGAGGCGGCGCGGCTGCACCGGCAGTTGCAGGAAGTGCTGGTCAAGGCGCACGAGCACATGAAGCCGCGGCCGCCGCAACCGTCGGCGGGGCAGGAGGATGAAACGGCGGCTGATGGATCGCCGGGTGGTGGTGCCCGCAATGGGGATGCGGACCGGCAGGACGGGAAAGGCGGACTGGCAACAGGGCAAGAGGAGCGGCGGCAGCCTTCTTCCGCGCAGAAGCCGTCTGGCATAGAGGCGCTGATACGGCAGGCACTGGAAGATGACGAAGGCGATGGCGCGGCGGTGGCATCACCAGCGGGGCAGGCGGCATCGGGCGGGGTGAAGGAAAACGGTGGCGTGGACGTGCCGGAAGCACATGCTGGGCGTGGGCAAGGCGAGCAGGGTGGGCAAGGAAGGCAAGGCAAATCAAGTGGGCAGGGCGTGGCATTGCCATCAGCACCATTGCCGCCGGAGGCGCAAGCACGGCCGCAGCCGTTTGCCGGAACTCCGCCGCAGCCGCGGGCGCGGCCTGCCCGGAAGATGCCACCTCGGCAATCGGCAGCGCCGGCTTCGGCAGAGTCGCGGTCTGCGCCGGTTCGCCAGCGCCCCGCTGGCGCAGCCGTGGCGCGCAGGAATGCTGCCGCGGTGCGGGTGCGCGCGGCCCGGTCATCATCTTCGGCAAGCCGGGCCGTGGTGCGGCAACGGGCCGTGGAGAAAGACGCGCGGGCAGGGCAGCGCAAGATGGTGCAGCCGCTGACCAACTGGAACCGGCTGGCTCCATGACTCGCTTTTTCGGGGTTTTCAGGACGAACAGCAGGAAGGAATCTCGACGAAAGGAGGCATGGCATGAGCGAGATCAGCCTGGAGCGCAATCCGGACAAGGCGAAGCTTGAGGAGATGGGCGTGTTCGACTGGCCCATCTGGGAGCATGACGTGGCCACCTTTCCGTGGACGTATGATGGCGACGAGATCTGCTACATCCTCGAGGGCGAGGTGGTGGTTACGCCCGACGGCGGCGCGCCGGTGGAAATCCGCGCCGGTGATCTCGTTACCTTTCCCGCCGGCATGTCCTGCACGTGGGACATCCGCAAGCCCATCCGCAAGCATTATCATTTCCCCGGCTGATGTGTCCTTTCCGCTGATGGGGCGGGGGTCATGGCGCAGTGGCGGCGGAAGTGCCGGATGATCGCGAATCCTCGTGCCCGGGTGCATCCAGGCGGGCGAGGTTGAAATCATCCAGGATGCCGTAGATGGAGGGCACCACAAGCAGCACCAACAGCGTGGCGGCCAGCAGGCCGAAGGCCAGCGAGGTTACCAGCGGGGTGAGGACCTGTGCCTGCAGGCTGCGCTCGAACAGCATCGGCAGCAGCCCGGCGAAGGTGGTGGTGGAAGTGAGCAGAATGGCGCGGAAGCGGGCACGGGCGGCCAGTGGCGCAGCCTCGGCCACGGATGCCGTTTCGCCATGATAATGCTTGATGAAGTTCACCAGCAGGATGGAGTTGTTCACCACCACGCCAGCCAGCGCCACCAGCCCCAGCAGCGAGGGCATGGAGAAGTTCAGCCCCATTATCGCATGGCCGAGCACGGCACCGACAAAGGCGAAGGGGATGATGGACATCACCACTACCGGCTCCACGTAGCTGCGGAACTGCAGGGCCAGCAGGATGTAGATGCCGATGATGCCGACGATGAAGCCGGAGAGAATGGAGGCCTGGGTACGGCGCGCCTTGCGGTCGGCTCCTTCCAGCGACACCGTAACGCCGGGAAACTGCTGTTGAAGCTGCGGCACGAAGTGCTGCATGGCGTGGGTTACGATCTCGTTGGCGTTGGCAATGCGGGTATCGACATCTCCGGTGATGGTTACGGCGCGCTGGCCGTTTATGCGGCTGATGCGGGAATAGCCGCGCTCCGGCGTGATGGTGGCCACCACCTTCAGTGGTATCAGGCGGCCATCGGGCAGGGCGAGGTCGAATTGCTCAAGGTCGCCCACCGAATTGCGGCTGGCATCATCGAGCTGCACGTCTATGTCGATGGACTGGCCATCGCGCTGCACGGTGTTCACGGTGCGGAAATGGAAGGCGGCGCGCAGCTGGTCTGCCACCATGCGGCCATCGATGCCCAGCATGCGGGCTTCCGGCTTCAGGCGAATGCGGAACTCCGGCTTGCCGGGGCGCAGGTCGTCGGAAATGTCCACCGCGCCTTCATAACCGGCCAGCCATTGCATCAGCGTGCGTGATGCAGCTTTCAGCTCTGCCAGGTCATTGCCGGAGAGGCGCATCTCGATGTCCAGCCCCTGCGGGCCGATCTTCGTCTGCGAGAATCGTATCCACTGCACATCGGGCAGATGCGCCGTCTTCTGCCGCCACAGGGCGAGGATGTCATCCACCCGCAGGGTGCGGATCTCGGCATCCAGCAGGTCGGCGGTTACGGTGGCCACGTGGGGACCGGTTTCCCCGGCGGTGTCGTTGCGTGCGAATTCCACCGCCACATGGCGCACCAGGGGCTGCCTTCCGGGCTGTTCGGGTGTTGCCTCGCGGTTTATTTCCTCCAGTGCGCTGATGACGCGGTTCACCGTGCGCTCGGTGAGCGACAACGGCGAGCCGGCCGGCAGCAGGATGCGGGCGGCCACCGTGTTGCCGTCCAGCTGCGGAAAGGCCTCGAACTTCACCTTGCCGCCGGCCATGATGGCCACCGACAGCAGGAACAGCATGATGGAAATGCCGAAGGTAAGGTAGCGCCAGCGCACGGCGAGCCGGGCAATGCGTTCCACCACCGTCGTGGCGAAATGCTCAACGGCCGCATTCACCCGCTGCTGGATGCGGCCACCCAGGCGCTCGGTGGGGTGCCTGCTCATGGTGTGCACCAGGTGGTGTGGCAGGATGAGGAAGGCCTCGATGAGGGAAACCGCCAGCACGAACAGCATGACGATGGGGATGACGCGCAATATCTGCCCCAGGTCTCCCTTCAGGAAGGCCAGCGAACCGAAGATGACCGCCGTGGTGATGAACGAGGCAAATACCGAGGGCATGACCTGCAGGGTGCCATCCACCGCTGCTTTCAGCGGTGGCTTGCCGCGGCTGCGGTGAACGGCGATGTTTTCCGAGATGACGATGGCGTCGTCCATCAGCAGGCCGATGACGATGAGCAGGCCGATGAGCGTCATCATGTTGATGGACAGCCCGGCCCAGACCATGAGCGCTGCCGCGCCGAGGAACGATACGGGCAGGCCCAGCGCCACCCAGAAGGCATAGCGGATGCTGAAGAAGGCCCACAGCACGAGGAAGACCAGCAGCAGCCCCTGGGCGGCGTTGATGACGATGAGCTGCAGGCGGCCACGCACCAGCGAAGCCTGGTCGTTGGTGATGGCCATGACGACGCCGGGGGGCAGGCGGCCGGTTTCTTCGGCGATGAATGCCTTGACGGCATCGAAGACGTCGAGGATGTCGTCTTGCGGTGTCTTGGTGATATCGAGGATGGCGGCGCGGCGGTTGTCGAAGACGTAGCGTTCCTCGTCCCGCTCGAAGCGCTCCGTGATGGTGGCGATGTCGCCCAGCCGCACGGAGCCGCCATCGGCCGAGGCCTTGATGACGAGATCCTCGTATTCCCGCGCACGCCGTCCTTCCGCAGCGTAGCGCACGAGAATGTCGCGCTCGCCGGTTTGCAGCGTGCCGGCAGGCATGTCGAGGCTCAGCCGCTGCACGGCCAGCGCCACGTCTGCCACCGACAGCCCCACGGCCCGCAGCTTCTGCATGTCGAGGGCGATGCGGATCTGCTGCTGGGAAAAACCGCGCACGGCAACCTTGGGAATGCGGCCGGTGCGCTCCATGCGCTGCCTGATGTCCTCGGCCAGCAGCCGCAGGTCGATGTCCGATGCCACGGGTGCGGAAATGGCAACGGAGGTTACGAAGTCGCGCCGCCCCAGCTGGCGGATGATGGGCTTTTCCACGAGGTCGGGAAAGTCGTCGATGGCCTCCACTTCCGTCTTGATGTCGGAGGTGAAGGTCTGGAAGTTGGCTCCTTCCACCATTTCCACGGTGGCACGGGCGATGTTTTCCCGAGCCACGCACACGATCTCGCGCACGTTGTCCACGTTGTGCACGGCATCTTCAAGGCGCTGGCAGATGGCCTGCTCCACGTCCTCGGCACGGGCACCGGGCCAGGTGGCGGAGATTTCGACGTAGCGCGGCTCGATGCGGGGGAAGGTTTCCCGCACCAGGTTCGGCATGGCCAGCACGCCAACGGCAATGATGGCCAGCATCAGCAGGTTGGCCAGCGTGGGGTGGGCGAGAAAGATGCGCATGACGGATTGCATGGCCGTGGCTCCTGCCCCTATTCACCCGTGCCGGCGTTGGCCAGCATCTTCAGGCGCTGCCACATGGCATCGTCTTCCACGGGCTTGAGCAACTGTCCGCGCATGGCGGGAGCAAGGTCGGAAAGCACCACGCGCTCACCCGGCTTGAGGCCTGCGCCGATGACGACAAGCGCACCCAGCCTGGCGCGCACCTTGACGGGGCGGATGCGCAGGCGGTTTTCGGCATCGGCAACGAATACCCGGCTGTTGTCGCGCAAGGCCACGCGCGGCAGCAGCAGCGTATCCTGCAGCGGGCGGGTGAGCACATCCATGCGCACGAACATGCCCTTGGTGAGCGGAGGACGCGTGCCGGGGCGGACATGGCCGTAGGGGTCGTTCACCACGCCGATGACGCCAAGCGTGCGGGTCTGGGCATCCAGCGTGTCCGACATGCGGGCGAAGCGCCCTTTCCACACTGGCGATCCGTTTCCGTTGCCGGGAAGGCGCACTTCCACGTGAAGGCCGAACTGGCGGGCAAGCCGCTGCATTTCCTCGTTCGTCAGGCGGACATCCCGCATGGTGCGCCCGGCAAGCAGCGCCATGACCGACTGCATGCGCTGCAATGGAACGCGGGCTTCCACCTCGGCCTCGGCAATGCCGTCGGCCTGGGCCAGCAGACGCCCCGCCGGCACGAACTGGTTGACCTCCACATCCACCTTGGCGATGCGGGCATCAAACGGCAGGATGATGCGGGTGCGTTCGAGGTTGAGCCGGGCGCTGGCCAGCTGGTTGCGGGCGCTGTCCAGTTGTGCCTGCAACTCGCGGCGCTGAACGGGAATCAGACGCAGGGTGTTTTCCAGCGTGGCCACCAGCTTGCGCTGGTTGATGAGCGTTTTCAGGCTTTGCTCGAAGGTGGTTTGCGGAATGGTGCCGCGGCGCAGCAGCTCCTGCTTGCGGGCGTGGTCGCGCTCGGCGATGGCCAGTGCCTCGCGCTCCAGTCTTAGCAGGGTGCGGGTGTTTTCCTCGCTTGCCGCAAGCTCGTTCAACTTTGCTTCCAGCGCGCGGATGCCCGATTCTGCCTGGGCCACGGCCAGCCTGTAGTCATCATCGGCTATTGTGATGATCTCGGTGCCGGCCTTGAGGATGGTGCCCTTCTTCAGCTGCGGGTGGATGCGTGCCACCTTGCCGCCCACCTGCGCCACCGCTTGCCAGATGCGCGCCGGGCGCACCGTGCCATAGCCGGTGATGCGCGGTGTGAAAGTGAGAGGGCGCACGGTGAGCACGCGCACACCCTGCACGGCTTCCTGCGGTGGCTTGCGTGCCGGGGCGGGCTTGTTGCTCACCACCAGGGCAACTACTGCCAGCCCCACGGCAACGGGCGGGATGATCAGCAGCTTGTGCCACAGGCGTGGTTGCATGATGTCATACTTCCGTGAAAGTGGTGCGAGACAAGGTTTCGGCAGCTACCGCTACAGCTACCTGATAGGTCCACGGGCGCATGCACCGCTTGACGAATGTCAAGAGATGAGCGGAATTTCATGCTGTGGGGTGGATGGGTGTGGTGGGCATCATGTGTGCCATGCTTCACCGGCGTGTATCTGCCTGCGTGGCAGGTGGAGTGATATCCAGCGCATAGCCAAGGCCGCGCAGGGTACGAATGATGTTCTTCTGCACACCTGCCGTGGCGAGGGTCTTGCGCAGGCGGGAGATGGCAACATCCACGGTGCGTGGCTCCACCTCCGCCTCGTCGCCCCAGATGGCGTCCAGCAGCTGGGTGCGCGAGAATACCTGGCCGGGATGCTGCATGAAGCATTCCAGCAGTTGCAGCTCCTTGCGGCTGAGGTTCAGCGGCGTGCCGTTGCAGGTGGCGCGCCAGCGCTTGCGATCCAGCGTCAGCGGACCGGCTTGCAGCTCTTCGGCCAGCTTGTGCGGGGCGCTGCGGCGCAGCACCGCCTGCATGCGGGCCAGCAGTTCCGGCACGGAGAAGGGCTTCACCACGTAATCGTCGGCACCGGTGGTGAGGCCGCGGATGCGGTCTGCCTCCTCGCCGCGGGCGGTGAGCATGATGATGGGCGTTGATTGCGTCTGCTCCTGGTGGCGGAAGCGGCGGCACAGCTCGATGCCGGAGATGCCGGGCAGCATCCAGTCCAGCACGATGATGTCATAGCCGTGCTCCTCGGCCAGCAGGGCGGCCTCCTCGCCGTCTGCCGCCACGTCCACCTGATAACCCTCGGCCTCGAAGTTGTAGCGCAGCATGAGGGCGAGGCTCTCCTCGTCTTCCACCAGCAGGATGCGCAATGCAGGGGATGGGGGCATGTGGCGGTGCTCCATCTGCCGTGCCATTGTCCATTTGACTGATTCATTTGCAACACGGCCGGCACCCTTGCAAGGATGCCGGCCGCTACGGTCTCAAGGGAGTTTCCCCTGTGGCTCGGAGAGAGGGACATGCTGCATCCGAGCCTGTGCGCCTTGCCGTGAAGCGTCAGGGGGCATCAGTTGGTGAAGCGCTTCATCGGCTCAGCATTGATGGCGGCCTTGCGCACCTTCTCGCGCTCGGCATCGGGCAGCACCACCAGGCCGCGCTCGGCCAGGTAGCCGTCCGGGCCGAAGGCATCCTCGGAGACGAACTCGGCGATATACTCGTTCATGCCCGGCACGAACTTGCGGTGCGCGTTCTTCACGTAGAAGAACAGCGGGCGCGAGATGCCATACTTGCCACTGGCGATGGTCTCAAGCGACGGCGCAACACCGGAGATGAGCACGGGCTTGAGCTTGTCCTCGTTCTCGTAGAGGAAGGAATAGCCGAAGATGCCCAGCGCCTGCTCGTCTGCCGTCAGCTTCTGGACGATGACGTTGTCGTTCTCGCCAGCCTCGATGAACGGACCATCGGTGCGCATGGCGGAGCAGCGCTCCTTGTAGAGCTTCTTGAAGGCCTTCTTGTCTTTCACCTCTTCCTTCTTCGCCTTCCAGAACGGCAGCATGCCCTTCTTGCACACCTTGTGGAACACCAGCTCGACGAAGGCATCGCGAGTGCCGGAAGTGGGCGGCGGGCCATAGACGCGGATGGGCTGATCCGGCAGCTTCGGGTCGATCTGCTTCCACGTCTTGTAGGGGTTGGGCACCAGCTTGCCGTTCACCGGCACTTCCTTGGCCAGCGCCAGGTAGAGCTGCTGCTTGGTCAGGTCCAGCTCCACCGCCTTGCGGGAATGGGCGACGGAGAGGCCATCATAGCCCACCTTCACCTCGGTGATGTTCTTCACGCCGTTCTTCTGGCAGCGCTCCCACTCCGACTTCTTCATGGCACGGGAGGCGTTGGTGATGTCCGGGTGCTTCTCGCCGATGCCGGCGCAGAACAGCTTCATGCCACCGCCCGAACCGGTGGATTCCAGCACCGGCGGCTTCTTGCCGGTCTTCTGGGCGAACTCTTCCGCCACCGCCTGGGCAAAGGGATAGACGGTGGAGGAACCGACGATCTTCAGGTGATCACGTGCCAGCGCCGGGGTTGCGGTGGCAATTGCTGCGCCGGTGGCGACAATCAGGGTGGCCGTTGCAATGCGTTTCATGGCCATGTGTCTCCCGTCAGATGTTGATCCCACGGAGCCGCCGAGCAGTGCGCCCTTCAGCTCCTGGGGGCGGGATGACATGGCCATGTTTCACCAATGTTACAAATCGGAAAAGAGTTCAATCGCCACTCATGTCTTGATTGACGGGCATGACGCCATTGCCGTTGATGGCGGGCAGGCGCACGGTGAACTTGGCGCCCTTGCCGGGGCGCGAGCTGATCTTCAGCCGCCCGCGGTGGCGCTGCACCAGGTGCTTGACGATGGCCAGTCCCAGCCCGGTGCCGCCGTGGTTGCGGGAGAGCTGCTTGTCCACCCGGTAGAAACGCTCGGTGAGGTGGGGGATGTGGCGGGCATCTATGCCGGGGCCCCAGTCGCGCACGGTAACGGCAATGTAGGGCACGCCGCGCTTGTTCACGCGGCGGCGCACGCGCAGGCGCACGCGGCCACCGGAGGCACCATAGGTGATGGCGTTTTCCAGCAGGTTGACGATGATCTGCTCGATCTGCCCGGCATCGCCACGCACCAGGGCGCGGGGTTCCATCAGCTCCAGCTGCAGCTGCACGCCGGTTTCCTCGGCGCGTGGGCGAAGGGTTTCCAGCGCGCGGCGGGCGATGGGGTTGATGTCGATGACCTCTTCCGGCGGCTGGTGCTCCTGCTGCTCGATGCAGGCTAGCGAGAGCATGTCATCCACCAGCTGCTGCATGCGGCGTGCCTGCCGCAGCATGTGTTGCAGGAACTCCTCGCGGGCAGCCGCGTCATCGCGGGCGGGGCCGAGCAGCGTTTCGGCAATGCCGAGGATGGAGGCCAGGGGCGTGCGCAGCTCATGCGAGGCGGAGGCGATGAAGGCCATGCGGCTGCGGGCCAGCTTTTCCGCCTCGCTGACATCATGCAACAGCAGCAGGATGGCGGCGATGCGGCTGCTGCCGTCGGTGCAGGGCAGGGTGGTGAGGCGGGCATGCAGGCGGCGCGGCAGGGGCCTGGTGAGCATGAGCTCCAGCGATTCGCTCTGGCTTGTGCCTTGCGCCAGACGGTCCAGTGCCGCCTGCAGGGCGCGATCGCGCAGGGCGATGTGCAGTGCGCGGCCCTCCTCCAGCCCCGGAAAGTCGCCAAGTGCGCGGGCATTGGCCGTGAGCACGGTGGCATCGGTATCCAGCAACAGGGCCGGCTGTGGCAGTGCCTCCAGCAATGCAGCAAGCTGAACGGTGGCTGCATCGCGGCAGGGGCGGGCAGCGTCATTCACGGTGCAGGCGGAGTGTTGTGGCGGTTGCTTGTGCAGCATCTGGTGCCTCGTGCATGGCTGCGTTGGTGTTCATGAAGAGCAGCATGCATGATGACGGCAGATTGTTGCAAGGATGTGATACGAGTCGTCTGCACGTTGCAAGGTCTGGTGCCTTGAGTGCATGCGCGAGGAGCCGTGTGCAACCGGGCGGCCACCTGAGTGGCCGGCATGGTGGTGCAGGCGGGCTCGGAGGCCGGAAGGAAAGCCTGTGTTGCCGGCAGCCCGTCAGTTCTCCGGATGGCGGCAGGCGGCATAGACGGCGTCCATGCGGCGGGCCAGCTCGCGGTCCCTTTCCGTTACGATGTTGCCGGCGTCATGGGTGGTGAGGCGCACGTGGACGCGGTTGTAGACATTCGTCCATTCGGGGTGATGGTTCATGGCCTCGGCATGGAAGGCGCAGCGCAGCATGAAGGTCATGGCGTCGGTAAAGCTCTCGAAGTGAAAGGTGCGCTGCAGCACGCCGTCGCGTTCTTCCCACTTGGTGGTCATGGGGTGTGTTCTCCCTTGCCTGGCGCGTGATCACCAGTGTTCTGCCGCTTTCAGCATAGCCCGGCAGGGGCGTGCGGCACAGGGGGTACTTGTGCGGACGGGCCGGCTTTTCTACATGTCGGAGGCATGAAGACCTATCGTTTCACCCGTTGGCTGCCGCACGCGCCGGAGCATCTGTTCTCGGTGGTTTCGGATGTGCATGAATATGGCCGCTTCGTGCCATTGTGCACGGGTGTGGAAGTGTGGGACGTGCGGCAGGATGGTGCCGTGAGGCGTTTCCGGGCGAAGCTGGAGATTGCCTACCCGAAACTGGGCTTGCGCGAATATTTCACTTCCGACGTGGAGGCCGATGCGGAGCGGCTGATGGTGATTGCGCGTTCCACCGAAGGGGCGGTGAAGGCGCTGGAAAACCGCTGGCTGTTCCGGCCCCGGCAGGGAGGTACGGACGTGCTGTTTTCCTTGCGCTTTCAGATGGCCTCGCGGTTCCTGGAAAAGGCCATGGACATGGCCTTCGACCATGCAGCAAGGAAGATTTTCGACGCCTTCGAGCAGCGGGCGGATGCACTGGCGCGCGATACAAGTAAAAGCTGATATATTGGCTGCAGTAATATTCACAAGCTGCATTACCTGCTTCGAGTAACGATTCAGCAACCATGACAGAAGGTTGTGCGCATATCCTGCAAGCCTGATTCCGCCCTCCTTGCATGATGCTTCAATTGTTTCCTGCTGGGGACAACAGCGGATTCCGCTTGCCCGGCGGGCAGGATTGGTTTTTCTGTGCGGGAGCGCAACAGGGAGATAATGCATGTCCGGCGAGGTCAACGACGGAATTGCCTTGCGCAAGCGCCGCATCCGGTTTCGTGCCGTGCACCGCGGCATGAAGGAGATGGACCTGCTGCTGGGAGCGCTGGCGGCAGAGGTGCTGGAAGGGCTGGATGCGCAGGGCGTGGCGGCCTTCGAGCGGCTGCTGGATGTGGCGGATGCCGACCTGCTGGCGTGGGTTTCCGGCAATGACGCGGTGCTGGATGCGGCGCTGCTGGAGGATGAAGAGAGCCGGGCGTTGCTGGAGCGGCTGCGCAAATATCGCTTCCAGCCGGGAAGCTATGGCGAGAACCTGTGAGTTTTCATCACGCGCATGAGTATCGATGCAGACATTCTGCGGCAGGGGATGAAGGCAGGGCGCCCCCTTGTCATCGGCCAGTGCCCGGAGGGGCTGGATGCGCTGGTGCTGGCCGACATGGCGCGGCTGGCAGGGCGCGAGGGCCGCGTGCTGGTGCACGTGGCGCGCATGGATGCACGCATGGAGGATCTGCGCCGGCAGATCGGCTTCTTTGCCCCGGAGCTTGAGGTGCTGACCTTTCCGGCCTGGGACTGCCTGCCCTATGACCGCGTCTCGCCCAACGCGGAGGTGATCTCGCAGCGCATGGGCACTCTGGCGGCGCTGGCACGCAGGCAGGCGGCGCGGAAGGAGTGCGCGCCGGGGGCGACGCAGCCGCCGTTGCTGGTGCTGACCACGGCCAATGCCGTCATCCAGCGCACGGTGCCGCGGGCGGAGGTGGAGGGCGCGGCGCTGCACCTGAAGCCGGGCGCGGTATTTGCGCCGGAGAAACTGGCGGCGTGGCTGGCGGCGCAGGGGTTTTCGCGCACTGGCACGGTGATGGAGCCGGGCGAGTTCGCCCAGCGCGGCTCGATCATCGACCTGTTTGCCGCCGGCATGGAGCACCCGGTGCGGCTGGATTTCTTTGGCGACGAGCTGGAGAGCATTCGCTCGTTCAGCGTCGAATCGCAGCGCACCATCCGTCAGCTCAAGGAGGTGGTGCTCGACCCTTCCAGCGAGGTGCGGCTGACGGAGCAGGCGATCGCGCGCTTTCGCGCCGGCTATGCCGAGGCCTTCGGTGGCGAGGCGTTGCGTGATCCGCTGGTGGAGGCGGTGAAGGCGGGGCGGCGCTATCCCGGCATGGAGTTCTGGCTGCCGCTGTTTCACGAGCGGCTGGAGACACTGGTGGAGCATGCCGGTGATTGCTGGCTGACGCTGGATCACGAGGTGGATGCGGTGATCGAGGCGCGGCTTGCGGAGGTCAGGGAACATTACGAGGCGCGGCGGCAGGCGCTGGAGCAGAAGACCTTCGGGGCCGATCCCTACCGCCCGCTGCCGCCGGAACGGCTGTGGCTGACGCAAGAGCAGTGGGAGCAGCGCATCGCACGGCTGCCGCGGGCGGCTTTTTCTCCCTTTGCCGAGGTGAGTACGCCGCAGCGCGCTGCCATTTCCGCCGGTGGGCGCAAGGGGCGCAACTTCGCCGCGGAGCGGGCCAGCCGCGAGGGCGGGCTGTATGACGCCGTGGTGGCGCACATCGCGGCACTGCGCAAGAGCGGCACAGGGAGCGACGATTCCAAAGCGAATGGACGCAAGGTGCTGCTGGCGGCGGGCAGTGCGGGGGCGCGCGACAGGCTCATGCAGATCCTGCAGGATCACGGGCTGGCGCCCGTTGCCGCGGCGGAGGGCTGGGCGCAGGCACTGGCCGCCGGGGCGCAAACGGTTTCCGCCGTGGTGCTGCCGCTGGAGGAGGGCTTCGAGACCGATGCCTTCGCCGTGGTTACGGAAACCGACATCCTCGGCGAGCGGCTGCGGCGGCGGGCGCGCAAGCGCAAGCGGGCGTCGGACTTCATCAGCGAGCTGTCGGCCATCTCGCCGGGCGACCTGGTGGTGCACGTGGAGCATGGCATCGGCCGCTTCGAGGGCTTGCGCACCATCGAGGTGGGCGGCGCGCCGCATGACTGCCTGCACCTGACCTATGCCGGGGGCGACAGGCTGTTCCTGCCGGTGGAGAATATCGACCTGTTGACGCGCTACGGCGGCGAGGAGGCCAGCGCGCAGCTCGACCGGCTCGGCTCCGGTGCCTGGCAGGCGAAGAAGGCGAAGCTGAAGCAGCGCCTGAAGGACATGGCAGAGGAGCTGATCCGCATCGCCGCGGCGCGGCAGTTGCTGAGCGCGCCGCTCATCGCGCCGCCGGATGGGCTGTATGAAGAGTTCTGCGCGCGCTTTCCGCACGAGGAGACGGAGGATCAGCTGCGCGCCATCGAGGACGTGTTCATGGACCTGGCCAAGGGCCAGCCCATGGATCGGCTGATCTGCGGTGATGTCGGCTTCGGCAAGACGGAGGTGGCGTTGCGCGCCGCCTTCGCCACGGTGATGAGCGGGCACCAGGTGGCGGTGGTGGTGCCGACCACGCTGCTGGCGCGCCAGCACGCGCAGACCTTCATGGAGCGCTTTGCCGGTTATCCCGTCAACATTGCGCACATCTCGCGGCTGACGCCGCGCAAGGAGGTGAACGCCATCAGGCAGGGGCTGAGGGATGGCACGGTGGATATTGTCATCGGCACCCATGCGCTGCTGGGGCGGGAGGTGGCGTTCAAGGATCTCGGCCTGCTGGTGATCGACGAGGAGCAGCACTTCGGCGTGAAGCACAAGGAGCAGCTGAAGAAGCTGAAGACCGGCGTGCATGTGCTCACGCTTACCGCCACGCCGATTCCGCGCACGCTGCAACTGGCACTGTCCGGCGTGCGTTCGCTGTCGGTGATCGCCACGCCGCCGGTGGATCGGCTGGCGGTGCGCACCTTTCTTTCGCCGTTCGACCCGGTGGCCATTCGCGAATACCTGCTGCGCGAGCATTATCGCGGCGGGCAGAGCTATTACGTGGTGCCGCGGGTGGCGGACATCGAGCACGTGGCCGATTTCCTGCGCGAGCAGGTGCCGGAGGTCAAGTTCGCCATCGCGCACGGGCAGATGCCGGCCACGGCGCTGGATGAGGTGATGACGGCGTTTCAGGAGAAGCAGTTCGACGTGCTGCTGGCCACCACCATCATCGAGTCGGGCCTCGACATTCCGAATGCCAATACGATGATCGTGCATCGCGCCGACATGTTCGGGCTGGCGCAGCTCTACCAGTTGCGCGGGCGCGTCGGGCGCTCGAAGGTGCGCGGCTGGTGCCTGCTGACCACCGACCCGAAGCTGCCGCTGACCGATTCGGCGAAGAAACGGCTGGAGGTGTTGCAGTCGCTGGATAGCCTGGGGGCGGGTTTTCAACTGGCCAGCCATGACCTGGACATTCGCGGGGCGGGAAACCTGCTGGGCGAGGAGCAGTCCGGCCACATCCGCGAGGTGGGCTTCGAGCTGTATCAGCAGATGCTGGAAGAGGCGGTGGCGCAGCAGCGCGGCGTGGAACAGGAAGCGGAGGGCGACGCTTCGTTTTCGCCCACCATAAACATTGGCGTGGCGGTGCTGATCCCGGAACATTACGTGCGCGACCTTGACCTGCGCATGGGGCTGTATCGGCGGTTGGCGGCGCTGGAAGACGAGCAGGCGCTGGATGCCTTTGCCGCGGAGCTGGTGGACCGCTTCGGCCCGTTGCCGGAAGAGGTGCGGCATCTCGTCTCGGTGGTGGGGATGAAGATGCTGGCCCGGCAGGCACACGTGATGAGCGTGGATGCAGGCGCCAAGGGCGCGGTGCTGCGGTTTTTCCGGGATGCCTTTCCGTGCCCCGAAAAGCTCATGCAGTGGATTGGCGGCTTGCGCGGGGCAGTGAAGCTGCGGCCCGACATGCGGCTGGTGGTGAAGGGTAACTGGGCCGATACGCAACAGCGTATTCGGGGGATAAACAGGGTGTTGCGTGCATTGGCGGGCGTGTGCCGGAAGTGATTCTTCTCTTTTTGGTCGTTATTTTTTCTTCATGCTACTATAAGTATTGATGTGCGCAAGATCGCAACCACCAGTCAACTGTTGCGCGCGATGCCACCGGGGGTTCTTTGTTCCGGGTCTTCCTGCCTGCTATATGTTGTTGCAGCACGGCATTGGTGTGGAAGGCTTTTGTGTGTCCTGACAGGTTTCATTGAAGGAGGTGCGCAGTTGAGTGCCCGAGAGAAGGAAAGCATGATGCCGGAGGTGTCGGCACAATCCGGGGAAGGGGCCACGGCCGAGGAGATGGCGACACGGTCGCCGGAAGAGGCGGCTTCCTACATTGCCGACATGCTGCTGGGCCTGCGCAACATGGCCAAGGACAAGCAGCTGGAGTTCCTGGCCTACCTGCTGGAGATGAGTTTTCAGGAGGCGTTCGAGCTGTCGCAGAAGAAGAGGCATGACGGCTGAGGTTGGCCAGGCATCCGGTGCCGGGCGGAAGTCGGCACTTCTCACTGCCGGCAGGCGGCGCATTGCGGCATGTGGATGGGTGGCTGCGGGGGTGTCTGCCGTGGCCTTGTCTTGGTCTTGTGTTGCCATGCTGGTGCCAGCGCTGGCACAGCCCGTGGCATTGCCCGGCAGTCCGGCTGCGCAGGAGCAGCAGCCGGGTGCGGCATCACGAACTCTTCAACAACAGGTGCCGGCAACACGTGCGCCGGTGGCAACGCAGCAGGACATTGCGCGGCGTCGGGAGCTTCGGCGGCGGGCAGAGGCTGGCGATGTGGCTGCCATGCGGCGGCTGGCGCAGGCGCATGCACAGGGGCGGCTGGGGTTGCGCAAGTCGCTGGCACGCGCCGCACACTGGTATCGCCGGGCAGCGCAAGCCGGGGATGCGGCAGCGCAGCATGCGCTGGGGCGGCTGCTGCTGAACGGTGGAGATGGCGTGCGGCGTGCGCCGAAGGTGGCAGCGGCGCTGTTTCTGGCAGCTGCGCGGCAGGGGCATGTGCCTTCCATGTATGCGCTGGGGCACTTGCTGGAGCGCGGCATTGGCGTGTCGCGCGATGTGCGCGAGGCACGGCGCTGGTTCCTGAAGGCGGCGGAGAAGAAGCATGCACCGGCGCAGGTGGCGTTGGGCCTGATGGCGCTGACCGGGCGCGGGGTGGAGCGTGATCTGCCACAGGCGCGCGACTGGTTTGCCAGGGCGGCGGAGCAGCGCGATGGCTGGGCGCTGAACAACCTTGGCGCGATGTATGAAATGGGCTGGGGCGTGCTGAAGGACCGCGAGAAGGCCATCATCTACTATGAGCTGGCGCGCGAGGCCGGCAACCCGGCGGGCACGCGCAACCTGGTGCGGCTGGGAGCACTGAAGGCGGCTGAAGGTGGCGGCGCGGAGGCAGGCACAGCGGCCTCGGCTTCCGCGCCGGGAGAAGCCGGCAGCGCTGCTGCTGCCGAATAGCCGCATCCGGAGCGAAGGGCAGGGATGGCGTTGCAGCCCTGCAGATGCCTCAAGCAGCGCCAGGCGTTGATGAGCTTGCTGGCTGCCTTCCTGCTCCATTGATTCTGATTCCTTCTTCTCATGAGCATCTGGCGGTTTTGCCCAGGGCGCTTCTTTCCCTTCCGTTTCCGTTAACCATGTTTTCCAAGCGAGCGTTTACCGCGCGGCGCAATAATGCCCGGCAATGATGGCCGGCATCCGGTGTGCCGGGCCTTGAGGCGGCGCATGCCCTGCTTTTCCCAAGCCGGGTGGCGTGGCGTCGCAACGACGGGGGTTGCAGGAACATGACGATGCAAATGACGGGTTCGGGCATGGACAGGTGCGCCGCGGCAAGAGGGGAAGAGGCCATGCAGGCAGGCCTGCCTGCATCAGCCGCCGTTCGCTGGCGCGGACGCGCGTTGCTGGCGGTGCTGCTGGGTGGTGCGCTGCTGCTGGCGGGCTGCTCCTCGGACGAGAAGCTGGATCCCTTCGCCGGCAAGGGCAGCCCCAAATACACCAGCGACGGACCGTTGCCCAAGGGCGGTGGCCGGCGGCATGTAGGCAAGCCATACACCATTGCCGGCAAGACCTATTATCCCACGGCGAAGCCGAAGGCGGTGGAAGTGGGCATGGCCTCCTGGTACGGGCCGAAGTTTCATCGGCGCAAGACGGCCAATGGCGAGTGGTTCGACATGAACTATCTCTCTGCCGCCCACAAGACCATGCCGCTGCCATCCTATGTGCGGGTGGTGAACCTGGAAAACGGCCGCACCGTGGTGGTGCGGGTGAATGATCGTGGCCCCTTCGTGGGCACGCGCATCATCGACATGTCGAAGGCGGCAGCCGAGGTGCTGGGCTTTCGCCACAAGGGCAAGGCGCGGGTGCGGGTGGAATATCTGGGGCCTGCACCGCTGGGGGATGACCGCGCATTGCTGGCGCGGCTCAACCGCATGAAGACGGCATCGAAGGCGCGGCTGGTGGCAGCAGTGCGGTCTGGTGCTGGTGGCCGTGCTGCCGCGCCGGTGATGGTGGCGCGGGCGGAGCCGGCGGTGCGCACCCGTGCGCACAGCGCCAATGTGCCGGGTGATGCCGCCTACATCGTGCAGGTGGCCTCGTTTTCCGATCCGCAGCGGGCCGAGGCCGTGCGCCAGCAACTGGCAGGCTACGGCCCGGCGCACGTGATGCCGGTGGAGGTGAATGGCATGCGTTACTGGCGCGTGCGCATGGGGCCGTTTGCCAACCCCGTGCTGGCGGGGGATGCGCGGGCAGCAGCGGCACGCGCGGGGATGCTGGATGCACGCATCATCACCGTGCAGGCCACGGGTGGCTGAAGAGGCCCGGTGAACAGCGTAACAGGCGCAAGGGCCATTCCCCCTTGGTGCAAATCCTCCCCGCTGCGGCAGCGTGGCGATGACAGATCGCCACGCTGTTGCTGTTTTTTGGACAGCTCTCATGTAAATATTCAAATCTCTGAATGAGACGTGTATAAGCGGGCTGATGACGATGGCTTTGCCGGGTGGTTCTTTGGCCCGGCGCTCAACTTCCGATGAGGTTTCGCATGTCGATGAAGGCCACGCCCAAGCGCATCGTTACGCCGCACCCGGAAATTCCCATTCATGTGCCGGAGGGCATGACGCCGGTGGAGTTCTTCAACTCGCCGGCCAACCTGAAGAACCTGGCGGAGGGCAACGGGCTGTTTCGCACGCCCGAAGACCTGCTGATGTATCGCAAGCTCATCGGCCATTCGGTGGAGTTCGACACCTCCATCATCCACGACACCTCGCGCAAGATCCTCGACCCGCTGGGCAGGCCCGTGCGGCGCGACCAGATGCCGGACCAGGCACGCAAGGTGTGGGAGAAGATGACGGCCATTCTCATCGACTACATGCTGGAGAAATATCCCGACCCGGCCAAGCACGTGGTGATGTGTGGCGAGGCCTCGCTGGATGCCACCTGGCCGCTGAACAAGCCCGGCGTGCCGTCCATTCGCATGATCCACAACCACTTCATCGTGTTTCCGGTGCAGACGCTGCAACAGGCCGAGGATGCCGACCCGAACGACGTGAACCTCACCGATTCGGGGCACAACACGCTGTTCCTGCGGCACCTGGCGGACGTTTACATGGAGTTCTTCGAGGGGCTTGACCTGCAGATCCTGGAGCCGATTGCCGGTGATGACATTGCCCTTTCCGTAACGGGCTATCCGCAGGGGTTGCCGAGCTGGCACCTGAAGGACGGGCGAGAGAGGTTGCACGACAAGTACTTCTGGCATGAATACCAGCTTATCCTGCTGCGCTTCCTGGACTTTTACCGCACCTTCTTCCGCCTCGTCTCCACTGGCGAGGAACAGGTGCCGGAACAGGCCAATTTCCCCAACGCGGTGCGCGACATCCTGCTGGGCAACCACAAGTTCATCCGCGTGGCGCGCGACCTGCGCGAGCGGGTGATCCAGGACCCACAGTTCGCCAACGAGATCCGCTGGCAGCCGGCCTACAAGCAACTTCTGTATCGGGACGATGCCGGGCGGCTGATCGTTACCATTTCGCAGAACTCGGTGGGCAATGCCATCACCGAGCTGCTGGGCATCGTGGTGAAGCGCGAAAAGAACCCGGAAGCCTATGCCGAAGTGGAGGAGGCGCTGGTGAACCGCCTGCTGGATGCGCGCGAGCGGCTGATCGCCGAGAACCTGGGCGAGCCGATCTCCACCCCGCAATGGCCCTCCAACCGCTTCGTGAAAGCGGCGTGAATGCGGCGGCGATAACAGCGGCTACCTCCGCCAATGGCTTCAATGAGGCCGGGGCTGGGCCCCGGAGTTCAGCGAAATTTCCGTCGTGTAGTGGGGATGGCATGCGCGTGTCCAGCCCGAATGCAGGCAGGGTGTCGCTGCTCTTTCCTCGAGACTCAGATGCTTGCAGGCTGCATGGCAACAGCCCTTGTTGAGGCCTGACAACGCGGAGCATCATCATACGCTCCAAGGGTGTAGCACTGCGTTCTCGAGTGGGCCGTGTCGCATTCTTGCACGGCAATCGGCAATTGCCACTGCTGTGTCAATAGCGGCGCCAGCCGTAACGTGGCGGCTGCTGGTCGCGCTCCATGTTGTAGATGCGCCAGTCGTCATGATCGGCGCGCAGCTTCTTCGAGGTGTAGATCTCGGCCTCGCGCCGGTCTGCCTCCATGATGATCTTGTAGGCAGGCGAATTCACGGGGGGCAGAGTGGTGTTTTCCGGCGTGTAGGAATACCCCTTCGGCACATAGCGCTCGTCAGCCTGCGCTGCGCCCACCGCCATGCCTGCCGCCATTGCAGCAATCGTCAGCATCCTGATGCAATTCATGCCCATCTCCTCCGTCTGCGCGGGGTACGCGCAAATCAGCCCTCGCCCCCTGTTGGCCTTTTGCTATCACAACCAGCCCCAATATGCGACCGGCAGCGTCAAAAAAATCTTAACCCCGCATCTTGCGCAGGCAGGCGACTCTTGAAATGCATGGCTCAAATGGGCATAACCACCGGCGGAGAGGTGGCCGAGTGGTCGAAGGCGCTCCCCTGCTAAGGGAGTAGGCGGG
>JALSGQ010000028.1 GCA_026982665.1 Hyphomicrobiales bacterium
CTCGGCCCGCCAGCCGATGTAGTCTCCGCCCAGCCGCTGCGCCGCTTCCGCCACGCGCCGAATGTCCTCGTCCAGCGCCACAGGCTCCAGCGCCATGTGCCGGTGCACCAGCAGCCGATAATGAGGCTGCCCATCCGCCGGTGGCAGCAGGCCATCCACCACCAGCCCGCTGCGGCGTGCCCATTCGGCGCAGGCAAGCGCCTGCACGCGGTTGTCGAAACGCAGCTCATGCACCACCGGTCGCGGCTGTTCGCCATCATCGCCTTGTTGCGCCAGCTCTGCCAGCTGCCGCGCTGTCTGCATGCGCCGCAATTCTTCCCATGACGGCAGCAGGCCCTCATGATAGCAGCGGTGCGTGGCATCCGGCATCATCTCCACGCCCAGCACCACGTTGCGCCGCAGGCCGATGCGATGCACCAGGTTGGCCGCCTCCAGCCAGCCACAGGGCACGTAGAAGAACCACGTGCAGTGCCCGGCACAACAGGCCTCGCCCACATGCTGGCCACCCAGCGCCGATACCCACTCGGCAAGTTCCTCCCGCAGCTGTGCAAGCAGTGCCTCCTCGCGCGCCGTTGGCAGGCCATCCTCGTCTGCCGCCGTCAGCTGATACTGCACTCGCAGCAGGTTGGGCGCGTCCAGCACCTCCAGCTCCGCCGTGGCCGCACCATCCACCCGCACCCACGCCAGCTGCCCATCCACCTCGGCGCAATATTCCATCTCCTGCCCGGACATCTCCCCGGCAGCCGCGCCGGCGTCAGCCAACACATTCACCATGCCGTTCGGCGCATCATGTGCCGTCATGTGCATTGTCGCACACTCCTTTCCCCACTTGTCCGCCCGAACGGGCCATTGACCAACATGCCCGGCATTTTCCGCCGCCACGCCTTAACAGCCCCTTGCGCCCACCACGCCAGCAGGGCACAACATGCAGGCATGGTTGGCGAGCCGTTAACCGCGGCAGCCAGCAGCAGGCACCGGAGACAAAACAGCACGTCATGGGTGCAAGACACGCGGGGGCAGACATGGGCATGAACGCAATCTGGCAGCGCGAAGGGCCAAGGCGGGCACTCATCACCGGTGCCAGCAGCGGCATTGGCGAGGCCTTTGCCCGGCTGCTGGCAGAGGAAGGCTGGGACCTGGTGCTGGTGGCACGCAACGAGGAAGAACTGCACCGCGTGGCTGGTGTGGTGCATGCCCAGCATCAGGCCACGGCACACGTGCTGCCGGCAGACCTCTCGCGGCCCGAATCCATCGCGGCGCTCGCCAGCCGCCTGCAGCAACGAAACCTCATGCCCGACGTGCTCATCAACAACGCCGGCTTCGGCCTCATGGGCGCGGCCACGGTGCTGCCGCGGGAAGAGCAGTTGCGCATCATCGATGTCAACGTCCGCGCCGTGATCGACCTCACCCTGCGCCTGCTGCCCCACATGCAGCGGCAGCAGGCCGGCGGCGTGCTCAACGTGGCCTCGCTGGCCGGGCTGATGCCCGGCCCCGGCATGGCTGCCTACCATGCCAGCAAGGCAGCGCTCATCTCCTTCAGCGAGGCCCTGGCCGAGGAAATGCGCCCGCACGGCGTGCAGGTTTCCGCCCTGTGCCCGGGGCCGGTGAAAACGCGCTTTCAGGAGCGCGCCGGCATGCGCTCCAGCCTGCTGGTGCGGCTGCTGCCCGCCAGCCGTCCGGCAAGGGTGGCGCGCGCCGGCTGGCAGGGGTTCAAGGAGGGGCGCGTCGTCATCATGCCGGGGCTGTTTGCCGCCTTCACCGCCATCTCCACCCGGTTTGTCCCGCGCCTGCTGCTGCGCCGCATCAACGCACGCCTCACCGGCGTGCACCAACATGCCGCCCGCCATGCCGTCAACACCGCCCACCTGCCGCCGGCACGGCAGGAACCTTCGGCAGCAGAGCCTGCATCCACCAAATCCCGGCAGGAGCGGCAAGCCGACTGAGCAGTGCGGCAACACACGGCATCGCATGCATCCCCCGCTCCCCGTCTTCCGCACTAGCCCCTTGCACTTGTTCGCCGCCTGTGGTTTGCCCAAGCCAGTCAAACCGATGACGATGCCGAACAGCAACTTCATCCGTGGCACCACCTGCACGACATCTGATGCAGCAACGGGTGCGCCGGGACACAAGCAGGAGACATTGCCGTGGCCAGAGGCGCAAGCGCCGAAACCGACATCCTGCCAGCCGACCCCAAGCGGCGGCCCAGGAGCCGCAACCTGAAGCCGCTGAAGCGCCTGCTGCCCTACCTGCTGCGCCATCGCGCGCGGGTGCTGGCGGCACTCATTGCCCTGCTGGCGGCGGCGGCGGCAACACTGGCGGTTCCGCTGGCCGTGCGCCGCGTCATCGACAACGGCTTTTCCGCCGAGAACGCGCAGTTCGTCGATCAGTATTTCGCCATGATGCTGGCTGTTGCCGCGCTGCTGGCGGTGGCTTCCGCCGCCCGCTACTATTTCGTTACATGGCTGGGCGAGAAGGTGGTGGCCGACCTGCGCGCCGATGTCTTCACCCACCTGCTGAAACTCTCCCCCGCCTTCTACGAAAGCAACCATTCCGGCGAGGTGCTCTCGCGCCTGATGGCCGACACCACCCAGATCAAGACCGCGTTTGGTGCCACCGCCTCCGTCGCCCTGCGCAACCTGGTGCTGCTCATCGGTGCGGTGGTGATGATGCTGTTCACCTCTGCCAAGCTCTCCGGCATTACCCTGTTGGCCATTCCGGCCATCGTGCTGCCGCTCATCATCTATGGCCGCCGCGTGCGCAAGCTCTCGCGCAGTGCCCAGGACACGCTGGCCGAAACCGCCGCGCTGGCGCAGGAATCGCTTTCCGCCGTGCCCGTCATCCAGGCCTACCGGCAGGAGCAGCGACTCTCCCGCCGCTTTGCCGAGGCCACCCGCAAGGCCTTCGAGGCGGCGGCAAGGCGCACCAGCGCCCGCGCCGTGCTCACTGCCATGATCATCTTCATCGCCTTCGGTGCCATCGTCGCCGTGCTGTGGATGGGCGCGCGCGACGTGCTGGCCGGCACCATGACCGCCGGCGAGCTTGGCCAGTTCGTGCTCTATGCCGCCTTTGCCGCCGGCGCGCTGGGGTCGTTGTCGGAAGTCTGGGGCGAGGTGCAGCTCACCGCCGGCGCGGCCGAGCGGCTGGCCGAGATCCTCGATACCGAGCCGGACGTGCGCCCCGTCAGCCAGCCACGCCCGCTGCCCACCCCGCCGCACGGCGAGGTCGCCTTCGATACCGTTACCTTCCACTATCCCTCGCGCCCTGATGCTCCGGCGCTGGAAGAGGTTTCGTTCAGCGTGCAGCCGGGCGAGCGGGTGGCCATCGTCGGCCCCTCCGGTGCCGGCAAGAGCACCATCTTCAACCTGTTGCTGCGGTTCTATGACCCGCAGTCGGGCCGCATCCTGCTTGATGGCGTGAACATCCGCGAGGCCGACCCGCAGGAGGTGCGCGCACGCATGGCGCTGGTGCCCCAGGAAACGGTGATCTTCTCCACCACCATTCGCGAAAACATCCGCTTCGGCAATCCGCAGGCCGGCGATGCGGAAGTGGAGGCCGCCGCCCGCGCCGCGCGGGTGGATGAATTCGCCTCCCAGCTGCCGCAGGGGCTGGACACGCCGCTGGGCGAGCGTGGCGTCAACCTCTCCGGTGGCCAGCGCCAGCGCATCGCCATAGCCCGTGCCATCCTCGCCGATGCCCCCATCCTGCTGCTGGATGAAGCCACCAGCGCGCTGGATGCGGAAAGCGAACGCCACGTGCAGGCAGCGCTGGAGACGCTCATGGAAGGACGCACCACGCTGGCCATTGCCCATCGCCTTGCCACCGTGCGCGGGGCTGATCGCATCATTGTCATGCAGCAGGGCCGCATCGTCGAAAGCGGCAGCCACGAGGAACTGCTGCAACGCGGCGGCCTCTATGCGCGGCTGGCCCAGCTGCAGTTCACCGATGCCAGCGCCGCCAGCACGCCTGAAATGCAGAAGGTATGAGCCGGGCATGACGACACGCGATTTCCGCCAGCGCCTCAAGGCCGTGGCCAGCGCCACCGAGGAGCTTCTGGACACGCTGCTGCCCCACCCCGGAAAGGCCGCCGCACCACGGCTGGCGCGGGCCATGCGTCATGCGGTGCTGGGGGGTGGCAAGCGCATTCGCCCCTTCTTCGTGTGCGAAAGCGCCCGCCTGTGCGGCGCCCAGGAGCAGCACGCGCTGCATGTGGGTGCAGCGCTGGAATGCCTGCACTGCTATTCGCTGGTGCATGACGACCTGCCGGCCATGGATGACGACGACCTGCGCCGTGGCCGCCCCACGGTGCACGTGGCGTTCGATGAAGCCACCGCCATTCTTGCCGGTGATGCCCTGCTCACCCTTGCCTTCGAGATTCTCAACTCCCCCCACACCCACCCCGACGCCGCCGTGCGCAGCAACCTCTGCGCCCTGCTGGCCCGTGCTGCCGGCGAGGCCGGCATGGTGGGCGGGCAGATGCTGGACCTGGAGGCCGAGCAGCAACGCATCGACAGTGCGGAGCAGATCATCACCATCCAGCGGCTGAAGACCGGTGCGCTGTTTCGCTTCGCGCTGGAAGCCGGCGCGGTGCTGGGCGGCATCGACGAGCGGGACGAGCGCCGCAAGGCGCTGCGCATGTATGCCGATGCCATCGGCCTCGCCTTCCAGCTGGCCGATGACATCCTGGACGTGGAGGCCAGCGCCGAGGAGCTGGGCAAGACGCCGGGCAAGGACATCGCCGCCGGCAAGGCCACCTTCGTTGACCTGCTGGGGCTTGACGGTGCCCGCCAGCGCGCACGCGAGCTGGTGCAGGAAGCCATCGCCGCGCTTGCACCCTTTGGTGATGAGGCCGAAGTATTGAAGCAGGCGGCCCGCTTCATCATCGAGCGCCGCGCCTGAAACTGTCCTGCCCCCCGCATGGCAACATGCTGCCCCTTTTGCCGTCGGCCGTCGGCTGCCGGGAACAGCACATCGCATCAGTAGAGATCCCGCAGCAGCCGCTCTATGTAATGGCGCTCCAGTGCCGGACGGGTGGCGTCCTCGGCACGGCGGCGCAACTGCTCCAGGATCCGCCGCGCCCGTTCCATGGCGCTCTCCGGCGGCAGCATCTGCCGATCCGGCCCCGGGTCCATGAACTGCCCGCGCAATGGCCGCCCCAGCGGATCATGCCGCGGCCGCATGAAGCCGGCCTGCGCTCCGCCACCCTGCCCGCGCTGCCGCGCCATGCGCCGTTGCAATTGTCGCGCTCCCTGCCGCAAGGCCTGCAGGGCACGCATCTGCTCGGCCAGCGCGCTGCCGGCGCGCCCGCGCCCCAGCTCGCCAGCCGCGCCGCGCATGGCCTGCCGCGCGCGTCCCAGCGGATCATTGCCACCGCCCGCCTCACCTTGCGCCCCTTCGCGCCGCTGCTGCCCCTCCACCAGCCCGCCGCCTGGCATCCCCTGCGCGCCCGGCATGCCGTTCTCGCCACGCCGCCCCTGTTGCTCGCCGGGCTGTTGTGCGCCTTGCCGATCGCCTTGCTGTTGCCCCTGTTGCTGCATCTGCCGCATCAGTTCGCGCAGGGCCTCGGCCAGTGCCTGCTGCTGGCGCTGCAGGGCCTGCAACTGCTCATCGGGCTGCGTGGCATCCCCCTGCGGGTCCAGTTGCCGCTGGCGCTGCTGGCGCTGTGCCTGCCGCCATGTCTCGTCCAGCAGCTTCTGCTGCTCGCGCATCAGCCGCTGCAGTTGCCCCAGCGCCTGTTCCTGCGGTGATGGCCGCATGGCCGCGGGCGGCACCATCTGCAGATTGTTCAGAATGTCATCCAGCTGCGAAAGCAGGCGCTCTGCCGCATCGCGCGCACCGGAACGCGCCATGCGCTCGATCTGCTCCATCATCCGCTGCAGGTCCTCCGGGCGCACCATGCGCACCTGCCCCTGCGGATGTGTCATCGGCTGTTGTCGTTGCCCCTGCTGCGCCTGGCGCTGCGCCAGCGACTGCATGAAGCGGTTCATCGCCTCGCGCAGTTCCTCCACGCGCCGCGCAATCTCCTCTTCCGACGCACCATTGCGCAACGCCTCGCGCAGCGCCCTGCGCGCCGCTTCCAGCTGCCGCCGCGCCGCCGCCACATCGCCATCCTCGATGTCCTCGGCAATCTCCCACAGCAGCGCCACCACCTGTTTCAGCTCTTCCTCGCCATCGGCCTGCAGCAAGGCCTGCATGGCCTGCCGCAAGCCCAGGTAGACAGCCGCCTCCCGGCCTTGCGGCAACAACCCTTCCGGCCACGCCAGGAAGGCCGCCAGCATCTCCGCCACCTGCCGCGCCTGCGCCGGCCGCAGCACCAGCGCACGGCGCTGCTCGATCAGCGCACGCGCCAATGGCTGGGTGAAGCGCCGTTGCGGCAACACCATCTCAAGGCCTTGCGAGCGCCCCTCCTGCCCCGCCACGTCGGTGGCCACCAGCGTCAGCCGCACCGCCAGCCCGGCCCACGGATGCGCCATCAGCTTCAGCATGTCGCGCCCGCGCACCTCGCGTCCCGGCTTCGACATCTTCAGCTGCACCTTCGGTGGCTCATAGTGCAACATGCCCGGCTGCGGCCGGCGCAGCGCCACTTCCGCCCGCACCGTCCGCACGCCATGATCATCGGTGGCCTTCCATTGCAGCTGCAGCGCACCGGAGGCCAGTGCCAGGGGCTGTCCCTCCACCGACACCAGCGGCGGCATGTCCGCCGCCACATCGATACGCCAGCGCGCCTGCACGCCAGCACCGGAAAGGCGCACCTCCACCGGCCTGTTCAGCAGCACTCTCGCCTGCCAGGCACCGGTTTCCACCTTCTGCAGAGCCTCGCGCCGCAACACGCCTTTCACCTGCCCGCGTTGCGGATCAAGCGCCCAAAGCTCCACCACCGGCGCATCGGCCACCCCCTGCAGCCGCAGCATCAATCGCGCTCCGGCAAGAGTGGAGAGCACCTCGCCGGCATGCAGCAGTTCGCCATTGCGTGCCAGCATCAGTGGTGGTGTGCGCAGGAAGGACGGCGGATCGATCCAGGCATCGATGCGCACGGGCCGGGCCGCAGCACCTGCCAGCACCGGCCATTGCAGGCCCTGGCGCAGGTTGTTCCACCAGCGGTCATTGCCCCCTTGCGCAATGAAGGCGACGATCAGCATCATCACCAGCGCATGCCGCAATGCCCACGGATCGCGCCGCGGCGCATCGGAACGCGGCCACCCCACGCGCAACTGCCGCAAGCTGGCGCTGATGCGCTTCCTGTGCGCCTGCCACAGGGCGCGCGCCGCCGCATCATCCGCCGGAACGGCCACCTCATCGGCCAGCGTGCGCAAAGGCTGGTGCGCCAGCTGCGACTGCTCCTCCAGCCGCGCCAGCCCTTCCGCACGCGACGGCCAGCGCACACGCCATGCATCCCGCCCCAGCCAGATGGCGGCGATCAGCAACGCTGCCGTCAGCAGCCAGCGCGGCCATGCCGGCAGCGCCGCCAGCACCCCGCTGACGGCCAGCAGCAACCACAGCCCGGCCACCAGCAACGGCCAGAACAGCGCATGCCACAACCGCTCCGCCAGCAGCACCAGCCGCGCCGCCAGCAGCTTGCGCTGCAGCCTGCCCTCGGGCGTGCGGGATATGAACGCGCGCAATGTCATGGCCTCCACTGTAAGGCATGTGGGGCTTCTCTACCCAGTCAATTTTCTGCAAGGTAGGCGGGGAACGGGGCCACAATGTGCCCGACAGGCAGAAACAGCGTCTTCCGAAAGGCAGAAAAGCGGCAGGTTCCATGAATACTTCCATGAACACTTCCACGCCCACCACCACGCCAGCAGCACGGCAGGTACTTGCGCTGTTGCGCCAGCGCAACACACCGCTGTGGCGGCTGCCGTTCCCCCCGCCTGTGGATGACGAAACCGACATGGCCGAACGCCACAGCTTCGGCGGCGAGGATCTGGCACGCATGACGCTGCGCATGGGCCGGGCATTGCGCCGCCTGGGACTTGCGCCCGGCGATGCACTGGCGCTGCATCCAACCGATTCGCTGGAGCACCTGATGCTCATCCTCGCCGCCCTGCTGCATGGCCACGCGCTGCACCTGCTGCCCACGCCACAAGGCGTGGAGGAGCAGCGAAATGCGGCGCAACAGGCCACCACCTGCCCCCCTTCCACCACTCCGCTGCCCAAGGGAAGCACCTTGCTCATCTGCCCGCCTGCATGGCGCGATCATTACCGCTCCGTTGCCGCCGAGGCCGGCATCAGGCTGGCCACCCTGGGCGGGCACTGGCAGGGGTCCTTCTTCATGCTGCAGATGGTGCAGCAGGTGGAGGAAAACGCCATGCCACCCATCCCCTCCGGTAGCGGCGGCAAGACGGCGGATACCGCCGGCGGACACATCACCTTTCCCGACGGCACGTCCCACAGCCTTGCCGAAGCGCTGCAACAGGCAGAAAACCTTGCCCGGACCCATGCCCTGGCACACGCCCCTGCATTGCTGCTCTCCATGCCTTTCTGGCAGAATCCCCGATATCTGGCCGCCATCCTCGCCGCCTTGCTGCACGCCGGCAACACGCCCGTGTTCTGGCTGCCGCCAGCGGAGCGCAGCAGCGCGCTGCAGGCACTGCCTGACACCCTGCCGGCCAACACCTGGCTGCTGGGCGATGCCGCCTTCATCACCAGTGCCAGCGCCACCACCGGTGCTGCCACGCGACTGCAGGGCGGACAACGCATCCGCATCGATGCGCCATGACTGCCCATGCCTTTCACAAGCCCCGGCAACCGGCCTGCCCCCATGACCAACGGCACGGCACCTCATGCCCGGATGCTTGGCAAGCTGCCTGCTTGCAGTTACGCTATGCGAGGCGTTGCTGGCGCAGTGCTGGCGACAGGGGGGCAACAAACCGATGACGCACGCATTTTCCATTGATGAAGGCGTGGCGCTGCTGGCCGCATCGCCACTGTTTGCCGGCATCGACGCCGCGCGCCTGCGCGTGCTCATCTATGCCGCCGACCCCGTATCCATCAGTGCCGGAAAGTTCATTGTCCGGCAGGGAAGCAGCGAACCGGCGGCCTGGCTGGTGCTGAAGGGAGAGGCCGAAGGCTGGCTGGACGAGGAGCCGGCGCTGAAGCTTTCCATCGGCCGTGGCGCGCTCATCGGTGAAGGTGCCATGATCGCCGGCCTGCATCACCGCATGCACGTGCGCGCCACCGATGACATGGAGCTGCTGCGCTTCTCTCGCGAGCTGTTTCAGCGCGTGTGCGAGGAGTTTCCCGAAGTGGGGCGAACGGTGATGGCCAACTATGCCACCCGCATGGCCGACATCGCCTCCGCCCTGAAAACCCTGCTGCCCGAATGACACTCCCCTCCTTGCGCCTTGTCCCTTGCGCCTTGCCGCAGATCGCCTCACGTTCACTCTTCACCAAAGACCTTACGCATACGTAAAGGTAAACTTCGTGTTTTTCCCTGTTGTCAGCGCCCGGCGGCGGGAGTATAGCTGAAAGGGCGGCAGGCGGCGGAATGTCGCAGGCCCTGAAGACAGCCCTGCCTCCCACCCCCGTTCGCGATGACATCGCAACCTTTGACAAGCCAACAGAACGGAAAGACACGGAACAATGGCCCGCAGGAAGATCGCACTCATCGGCGCCGGCATGATCGGCGGCACACTGGCCCATCTCATCGGCCTGAAGGAGCTGGGCGATGTCGTCATCTTCGACATCGTCGAGGGCATGCCGCAGGGCAAGGCGCTGGACATTGCCGAGAGCAGCCCGGTGGAGGGCTTCGACATTCGCCTGAAGGGCACCAACGAATATGCCGGCATCGAGGGCGCGGACGTGGTCATCGTTACCGCCGGCGTGCCGCGCAAGCCGGGCATGAGCCGCGATGACCTCCTGGAGATCAACCTCAAGGTGATGGCGCAGGTGGGTGCCGGCATTGCCAAGTATGCGCCGCAGGCCTTCGTCATCTGCGTTACCAATCCGCTGGACGTGATGGTATGGGCGCTGCAGCGCTATTCCGGCCTGCCGACGGAGCGCGTGGTGGGCATGGCTGGCGTGCTCGATTCCGCACGGTTTCAGTATTTCATCGCCGAGGAGCTGAACGTCTCGGTGAAGGACGTGAACGCCTTCGTCCTCGGCGGGCATGGCGACACCATGGTGCCGCTGCCGCGCTATTCCACCGTCGCCGGCATTCCGCTGCCGGACCTGGCGAAGATGGGCTGGATCACGGAGGAGCGCATCGAGGAAATCGTGCAGCGCGTGCGTGATGGCGGTGCGGAGATCGTCGGCCTGCTGAAGACCGGTTCGGCCTACTACGCCCCCGCCTCTTCCGCCATCGCCATGGCCGAAAGCTACCTGAAGGATTATCGCCGCATCCTGCCCTGCGCCGCATATGTGGATGGCGCCTATGGCGTGAAGGGATTGTATGTGGGTGTGCCGGTCATCATCGGCGCGAACGGCGTGGAGCAGGTGGTGGAGATCGCGCTGAACGACGAGGAGAAGAAGGCCTTCGCCAAATCGGTGGATCACGTGAAGACGCTCATCGAGGCAGCAAAGTCCATCGCCCCCGATCTGGCCTGAGCCTTGCCACCCTTCGCAACCCAAGCCGCCACGGAGCTGGCCCATGAACATCCATGAATATCAGGCCAAGGAGATCCTCTCCACCTTCGGTGCACCGGTGCCGCGCGGCAGACCCGCCTTCTCGGTGGAAGAAGCCGTGGCCGCGGCGGAAGGGCTGGGTGGCCCCGTGTGGGTGGTGAAGGCGCAGATCCATGCCGGTGGCCGCGGCAAGGCCGGCGGCGTGAAGGTCTGCCGCTCCATCGACGAGGTGCGCACCACCGCCGCCGAACTGCTGGGCAAGACGCTGGTAACGCCGCAGACCGGTCCGCAGGGCAGGCAGGTGCGCAAGCTGCTCGTCGAGGAGGGACTGGACATCACCCGCGAGCTGTATCTCTCCTGCCTGGTGGATCGCGAGCACTCCCGCATCGCCTTCATCGCCTCCGCTTCCGGCGGCATGGACATCGAGGAGGTCGCGGCCAGGGATCCGGAGGCCATCTTCACCATCGGCATCGATCCGGCAGCCGGCTACAGCCCCTACGTCGGCCGCGCCATTGCCGCTGCGCTGGGGCTGAAGGGCGATCTCGCGAAGCAATGCACGCGGCTGGTGGGGTCGCTCTACCGCGCCTTCACCGAGAAGGACATGAGTCTCCTGGAGATCAACCCGCTGGTGGTAACGGCCGAAGAGCAGCTCGTCTGCCTCGATGCCAAGGTGAACTTCGACGACAACGGCCTCATCCGCCACCCCGAGGTGGTGGAGCTGCGCGACCCGGAGGAGGAAGACCCGCGCGAGCGCGAAGCTGCCCGTTACGGGCTTTCCTACATCGCGCTGGAGGGCAACATCGGCTGCATGGTGAACGGTGCCGGCCTTGCCATGGCCACCATGGACATCATCAAGCTGCACGGCGGCGAGCCTGCCAACTTCCTCGATGTCGGCGGTGGCGCCACCACCGAGAAGGTGGCCGCCGCCTTCAAGATCATCACCTCCGATGCCAACGTGCAGGCCATCCTGGTGAACATCTTCGGCGGCATCATGCGCTGCGACATCATTGCCGAGGGCGTGGTGGCAGCGGTGCGCGAAACGGGCCTGAAGGTGCCGCTGGTGGTGCGGCTGGAGGGCACCAACGTGGACAAGGGCAAGGCCATCCTCGACCAATCGGGCCTGGATATCATCGCCGCCGACGACCTGGACGAGGCCGCCGAAAAGGCGGTGGCCGCCGCCAGCGCCAGCAATACGGATGCCGCAACAGGAGCCTGAACCATGGCCGTGCTCATCGACGAAAACACCCGTGTCATCGTGCAGGGGCTGACCGGCGCGCAAGGCACGTTCCACACCGAGCAGGCGCTGCAATACGGCACGCACGTGGTGGGCGGCGTAACGCCGGGCAAGGGCGGCATGACGCACCTTGACCTTCCCGTGTTCGACACCGTGCGCGAGGCGAAGGCCGCAACGGGTGCGGATGCCACGGTCATCTACGTGCCCCCGGCCTTTGCCGCCGATGCCATCCTGGAGGCCATCGATGCGGAGATGCCGCTCATCGTCTGCATCACCGAGGGCATTCCGGTGCTCGACATGGTAAGGGTGAAGCGCGCCCTGCAAGGTTCGAGCAGCCGCCTCATCGGCCCCAACTGCCCCGGCATCATCACGCCTGATGCCTGCAAGATCGGCATCATGCCCGGCCACATCCACAAGCGCGGTTCGGTGGGCATCGTCTCGCGCTCCGGCACGCTCACCTACGAGGCCGTGAAGCAGACCACCGACGTCGGCCTGGGCCAGAGCACCTGCATCGGCATCGGCGGCGACCCGGTGAAGGGCATGGACTTCATCGACTGCCTGGAGCTGTTCTACGCCGACGAGGAAACACAGCAGATCGTGCTCATCGGCGAGATCGGCGGCACCTCGGAGGAGCAGGCAGCGGAATACATCCGTGCCCGCAATGGCGAGAAACCGGTGGTCGCCTATATCGCCGGCACCACTGCCCCGCCGGGGCGGCGCATGGGCCATGCCGGTGCCATCATCGCCGGCGGCAAGGGCACGGCGCAGGCGAAGATGGAGGCGCTACAGGACGCTGGCGTAACCGTGGTGCGCTCCCCGGCAAGGATCGGTGCAACGGTGGCGGAGCTGGCCGCAGCCGGGGGCTGAACCTGCCACGCCGGCAGGGCAGCCCCGTGCAATCAGGAGCAGAACCGCCCGGCAGCAAGGAAACGGCAGAAAACGGAAATGTGGAAAGGAAGACCATCCGAAGCGTCATCCGTGATGTGAAGCATTCTTGCGCAGCTGTTGGTGCATCATGTGGCGTTTTTGAGTGTGTGCAGTTTGTCATCCCCTCCGTTCCGTGGCTGTCGTATCCTGACAGCACTTTCCACCCCCGCAAGTTGCCACTTCAGCAAGGGCAGGCACCATGCAGACGGCAACCACCAATCCCGATCTCGTTACCCGCCTGGCGCAAGCTTCCGGCATGGAGCCGGAATACGTCGAATCGCTCTACCTGCGCTGGCTGAAGAATCCGCAGGCCGTCGACCCGGAGTGGCAGGCGCTGTTTGCCGCCGTGCAGGATGATGAGCAGGCAGTGGCCGCGGATGTCTCCGGCCCCTCGTGGGCGCGCTCCGACTGGCCACCGTTGCCGGCCGATGACCTCACCGCCGCGCTGGACTATGACTACGCACGGCTGGAAGAGGAGCTGGCGCAACGCCTGAAGGGCAAACAGCCGCCAGCGGAACAGGCCGCCGATGCTCCCCTGCCGCCGAAGGAGCTGAAGGCGCGGGCCAAGGACTCCATCCGCGCGCTCATGCTCATCCGCGCCTATCGCGTGCGCGGCCACCTGATTGCCGACCTCGACCCCCTGCGCCTGAAGGAGGTCCAGCCCCACCCGGAGCTGAGGCCGGAAACCTACGGCTTCAGGACGCCGGAAGACCGCAAGCGGCTCATCTACCTGGACGGCGTGCTGGGGCTGGAGTGGGGCAGCATCGATGATGTGCTCGCCATCCTCAAGCGCACCTATTGCGGCTCCATCGGCTGGGAATTCATGCACATAGCCGATCCGGAGCAGAAAGGCTGGATCCAGGAGCGCATCGAGGGCCCGGACAAGGAGGTCTCCTTCACCAGCATCGGCAAGCGCACCATCCTGGAGCGCATCATCGAGGCCGAGGAATTCGAGCGTTTCCTGCACCGGCGCTACGTGGGCACCAAGCGCTTCTCGCTGGAGGGGGCGGAATCCATCATCCCGGCGCTGGAGCAGGTCATCAAGCGTGGTGGGCAGCTTGGCGTGCGCACCATCTCCATGGGCATGGCGCATCGTGGCCGGCTCAACGTGCTGGCGAATGTGCTGGGCAAGCCCTATCGCGCCATCTTCAGCGAATTCGCCGGGCAGGTATCGGCGCCGGAGGAGGTGGAAGGCACGGGCGACGTGAAATACCACCTCGGCGCTTCCGCCGACCGCGAATTCGACGGCAACGAGGTGCACATATCGCTGGCTTCCAACCCCTCGCACCTGGAGATCGTCGATCCGGTGGTGCTGGGCAAGGCCCGCGCCCTGCAGGACCTGTGCGGCGACACCGAGCGCACCCACATCATGCCGCTGCTGCTGCATGGCGATGCCGCCTTTGCCGGGCAGGGCGTGGTGGCGGAATGCTTCGCCCTGTCCGATGTCTCCGGCCACCGCTTCGGCGGCTCGGTGCATTTCATCATCAACAACCAGATCGGCTTTACCACCTCGCCCATCTGGGGGCGTTCCTCGCCTTACCCGTCCGACGTGGCAAAGATGGTGGGCGCGCCCATCATCCACGTCAACGGCGATGATCCGGAAGCAGTGGTGTTTGCCGCCCGCGTCGCCACCGAGTTCCGCCAGCGCTTCCGCAAGCCGGTGGTGGTGGACATGTTCTGCTACCGCCGCCACGGCCACAACGAGGCCGACGAACCATCCTTCACCCAGCCGCTGATGTATCGCCGCATCCGCCAGCACCCGACGGTGGCGGAGATCTACGCACAGCGGCTGGTGCGCGAGGGGCTGCTGGACGAACACGAAGTGCAGGCCATCCGCCGCCGCTTCCGCGCCATGCTGGAACGCGAATACGAGGCCGCCGACACCTTCCGCCCGCAGGCCCACACCCTGGGCGGACTGTGGCGCGGCTACCGCGCTCCGCGCATCGCCACCATCGACGAGCCGCGGCTGGGGCAGACCGGCGTGGAAGAGGAGCGGCTGAAGCAGGTAGGCGAGGCCATCACCCGCATCCCCGAAAACTTTCACATCCACCCCACCCTGAAACGCATCATCGACGCCCGCCGCAAGGCCATCGACGAGGGCCGCAACATCGACTGGGCAACGGCAGAGCAGCTGGCCTTCGGCACCCTGCTGCTGGAGGGCTTCCGCGTGCGCCTGTCGGGGCAGGACGTGCGCCGCGGCACCTTCTCGCAGCGCCACGCGGTGTGGATAGACCAGGAAACGGACGAACCCTACGTGCCGCTCAACCACATCAGCGATGACCAGCCGCAGCAGGCGCAGTTCATCGACTCCATCCTGTCGGAAGAGGCGGTGCTGGGCTTCGAATACGGCTACTCGGTGGCCGACCCCGGCGTGCTGGTGGCATGGGAGGCGCAGTTCGGCGACTTCGCCAACGGTGCGCAGGTGGTGTTCGACCAGTTCATCGCCGCCGCCGAACGCAAGTGGCAGCGCATGTCCGGCCTCGTCTGCCTGCTGCCGCACGGCTACGAGGGGCAGGGGCCGGAACATTCCTCCGCCCGGCTGGAGCGCTACCTGCAACTGTGCGCGCAGGACAACATGCAGGTGGCCAACTGCACCACGCCGGCCAACTATTTCCACATCCTGCGCCGGCAGATGAAGCGCGACTTCAGAAAGCCGCTGATCCTGATGACACCGAAGTCGCTGCTGCGCCATCCGCTGGTCGTCTCCGATCTCGCCGAAATGGGACCGGACAGCCACTTCTGCCGCACGCTCACCGATGATGCCGAGCGCAAGCCCGGCACCACCTCCATCCGCCTGCAGCCCGATGAGCACATCCGCCGCGTCATCCTGTGCACCGGCAAGGTCTATTACGACCTCTTCGCCGAACGCGAGAAACGCGGCATCGACGATGTCTATCTCATGCGCATCGAGCAGCTCTACCCCTTCCCGCACCGGCTGCTGGTGCAGGAGCTGGAGCGCTTCGCCGAACGCGCGGAGTTCGTCTGGTGCCAGGAAGAGCCGTGGAACATGGGGGCATGGACATTCGTCGAGCATCACCTCGAATGGGTGCTCACCACCATCGGCGCCCGGCAGAAGCGCCCGGCATACGTGGGCCGGCCTGCCTCCGCCTCCCCTGCCACCGGCTACTATCACAAGCATCTGCAGGAACAGCAACGCATCCTTGATCTGGCGCTGGGCGAAGACCCCATCGTGGGCCGCGCCTGGGGATCCAGCATCGTGTGAGGGAGCAGGACACATGAATGTGGACGTGAAGGTGCCAACGCTAGGCGAATCCATCACCCAGGCCACCGTCGCGCGCTGGCTGAAGCAACCGGGCGAGGCGGTGGCCCAGGACGAGCCGCTGGTGGAGCTGGAAACCGACAAGGTTACGGTGGAGGTGCCTGCCCCCACCGCCGGCGTGCTGGCGGAAGTGCTGGCCGAAGAGGGGGCGGAAGTGGAGGTGGGCGCACTCATCGCCCGCCTCGAGGAAGGCGCCAAGACAAGCACTGCCGCACCACCGCCAGCCGGGAAGGCGAAGCAGGCCGGACACGAGGCCCCTGCCACGGCAGGCGAACCGCCACGCGCACGGGAGCAGGAACAGCACGCAGAAGCGCCGGCTTCCGCCTCCGGAGAGCCGGGCACCCCGCAGCCTGCCACGCAGGCCGCGCCGGTTGCACAGCCCGCGCCTGCCGCGCGCATCAGCCGCCAGCAGGCCCTGCAGGAGCTCGTTTCTCCACCCTCCACGCCGGCAACAACCGCTACCGGTCCCGTGGCAGCAGGCATGGCCTCCACCACCCCCGCTGCCCAGCCCCTGCCGGAGCAGGTGGCACGCCCGCCGCGCAAGGTGCCGCCCCAGGATGCGGCGCGCGAGGAGCGGGTGAAGATGTCGCGCCTGCGCATGACCATTGCCCGGCGGCTGAAGGAGGCACAGAACACCGCCGCCATGCTCACCACCTTCAACGAGGTGGACATGAGCGCGGTCATTGCCCTGCGCCAGCGCTATCGCGAGCTGTTCCAGCGCAAGCACGGGGTGAAGCTGGGCTTCATGAGCTTCTTCGTGCGGGCGGTTACCGGTGCGCTGAAGGAGATCCCGCAGCTCAATGCCGAGATCGACGGTGATGAGATCATCTACAAGAACTACTATCACATCGGCGTGGCGGTGGGCACGGAGCGCGGGCTGGTGGTGCCGGTGGTGCGCGAGGCCGATGCGCTGCCGCTGGCCGAGATCGAGAAGACCATTGCCGACTTCGCCGCCCGTGCACGGGCCGGCACCCTGAAGCTGGAAGAGATGAGCGGCGGCACCTTCACCATCACCAATGGCGGGGTGTATGGCTCGCTCATGTCCACCCCCATCCTCAACATGCCGCAGACGGGTATCCTCGGCATGCACAAGATCATGCAGCGCCCGGTGGTGATGGAAGACGGCAGCATCAAGGCCCGGCCCATGATGTATCTGGCGCTGAGCTATGATCACCGGCTGGTGGACGGGCGCGAGGCCGTTACCTTCCTGGTGCGGGTGAAGGAGTTCCTGGAAGACCCGGAACGGCTGATTCTCGACCTGTGAACCGGCGAATGCCGGACGGAGATGACCGCGCACGAGTGAAATCAGGGAGTGAGACCACATGAGCAAGCGGTTTGATGTTCTCGTCATCGGTGCCGGGCCGGGCGGCTACGTGTGCGCCATCCGCTGCGCTCAGCTGGGGCTGAAGGTGGCGGTGGCAGAGCGCCGCCAGACCCTGGGCGGCACCTGCCTGAACATCGGCTGCATTCCGTCCAAGGCACTGCTGCACGTCTCCGAACGCCTGTTCGAGGCACAGGAGCACTTCGCCGAGATGGGCATCGTCGGCTGCACGCCACGCATCGACGTGGCGCAGATGATGGCCTACAAGGAGCAGGTGGTGCAGGCCAACGTGCGCGGGCTGGCCTCGCTGTTCCGGAAGAACGGCATCGAACACATTGCCGGCACGGCCGTCATCACCGCCCCGGATACCGTGGAAATCCGCAATCACGACAACAACGAGCCGCAAGTGGTGCAGGCCTCTGCCATCGTCATTGCCACCGGCTCCGAACCGGCCATGCTGAAGGGCGTGGAGGTGGATGGCGAGCGCGTCATCACCTCCACCGAAGCACTTTCCCTGCCACAGGTGCCGGCCTCGCTTGCCGTCATCGGCGGTGGCGTCATCGGGCTGGAGCTTGGCTCGGTGTGGCGGCGGCTGGGGGCGGAAGTTACCATCATCGAATATGCCGACCGCATCCTGCCCGGCTTCGATGCCGACATTGCCAGGACGCTCACGCGCGAGCTGAAGAAGCGCGGCATGAAGTTCCTCACCGGCCAGCAGGTGCTGGCCGCCCGCGCCGACAACGGCACGGCGCTCATCGAAATGAAGGCGCGCAAGACCGAAAAGGCGCAGACGCTGCGCGCCGAGCGCGTGCTGCTGGCCACCGGCCGCAAGCCCCACACTGCCGGGCTGGGGCTGGACAACGTCGGCATCGAAACCGATGCACAGGGTTTCATTCCCGTCAACGATGCCTTCGAGACCGCCTGCAAGGGCATCTACGCCATTGGCGATGTCATCGGCCAGCCGATGCTGGCGCACAAGGCGGAAGAGGAAGGCATGGCTCTGGCCGAGCTGCTGGCGGGACAACCGGCAACGGTGAACTATGCCGTCATCCCCTCGGTGCTCTACACCCTGCCCGAAGCCGCCAGCGTAGGCTTCACCGAGGAGGAACTGAAGGAGGCGGACGTGCCGTTCTGCAAGGGCATGTTCCACTTCATGGCCAATGGCCGGGCGCGGGCAATGCATGCCACCACCGGTTTCGTGAAGATCCTCGCCCACGCCGAGACGGGACGGCTGCTGGGCGCGCACATCCTGGGGCCAATGGCCGGCGAGCTGATTCACGAGGTGGCGGTGCTGATGCACCAGCGCGCCACCGCCCGCGACCTCGCGCACGC
>JALSGQ010000029.1 GCA_026982665.1 Hyphomicrobiales bacterium
TGCGCTTTCTCGTCATTTCCAAGTCCGGCTCCACGGCGGAAACCCTGATCCAGTGCCTGTGGGCCATCGATTACCTGCAAGTGCATGGCCTCGGTTCTTCCCTGAGCGAACGCATGCTCATCATCACCGAACCATCCTCGCCACAGGACAATCCCTTGCGCCGCATCGCGGCATTGCACGGCATACCGGTGCTGGATCACCCTGCAGACATCGGCGGGCGCTATTCGGCCTTTTCCATCGTCGGCATGCTGCCGGCCTTCCTGCTGGGCCTTGATGCCGCACGCCTGCGCAAGGCCGGTGCCAGGGTGCTGGACCATGCACTGGCAGAAGACACACCCCCGCAAGACAACCCGCCATTGCTGGGCGCAGCGCTGCACCTGGGCTTCCTGCGCGCGGCACAATTGCACGCCGTCGTCATGATGCCCTACACCAGCCAGCTGACGCTGTTCAGCGCCTGGTGGCGGCAACTGTGGGCGGAAAGCCTCGGCAAGGACGGCAAGGGGCCGCTGCCGGTCTCCGCCACCGGCCCGCTGGATCAGCATTCGCAATTGCAACTGTTCCTCGATGGTCCCAACGACAAGCTGTTCACCATCATCATGCCGCAAACCGCGGGCCGGGGCTATCGCGCCCCCATTTCCCTGGCGCATGACGATGATGAGCGGCTGCGCTGCCTCGGCGGGCATACCATTGGCGATCTCACCGACTGCGAACAGCGCGCCACGGTGGAGAGCCTGATGCGCAAGGGCCGGCCGGTGCGCACCTTCCGCATCGAAACCCTGAACGAGGACGTGCTGGGTGCCTTGTTCATGCACTTCATGCTGGAAACCATCCTCACCGGCTTTGCACTGGAGATCAATCCGTTCGACCAGCCGGCAGTGGAGTTCTCCAAGCGCATCACCCGCCAGCTGTTGCAGGAGCTGCCGGTGCCCAAACTGTGAGGTGGCACACCTTCTTATGATCAGCTCATTCCGGCTTGTCTTCCGCCCGAGACGGCAATTGCATCAGCATGTCGCGCAACACGGTTTCCACATCGGCGACAATGCCGAAATCTGCCACCTTGAAGATGGGGGCATCCGCATCCCTGTTGACGGCCACGATGACCCTGGCATCGGCAATGCCGGCCACGTGCTGATGCGCGCCGGAGATGCCGAAAGCCACATAAAGCTGCGGGGCAATGCGCTTGCCCGTCTGCCCCACCTGCCAATCACCGGGGGCGAGCCCTTCATCCACCACCGCACGGGTGGCGGCCACCGCCGCCCCCAACCGCCGCGCCAGCTGCATCAGCAGCGAGCGGGCCGGCTCCGTTGCCGCCCCGCGCCCCATGCCCAGCACGATGCGCGCCCGGGCAAGGTCCGGCATGGCGTCATCCCGGCCTGAAGCCATCACATCTTCCAGCTTCACCGGCACGGGCAAGTCGGGCATGGGGTCAAGCACCACAATCTCGGCACCGGCGGCATCATGCCCTTCATGTCCGGCATCATCTGCCTCGGCCAGCAACGCCGCTGCCGCTCCGGCAAAGGCCGCGCCACGCACCAGCAACACCACCGGCAACGCCTCGATGCGCACATCGGCAACAATCGCCCCCGCATGCATTGGCCGGCGCACCACCTCCGGTGCCTCCACGGCCACGACATCGCTCAGCGCCGGTGCCTGCAACAGTCCCGCCAGCCGCCCCAGCACATCGCGATGCGCCATGCTGTCATGGCCGATGATGCGCACATGCCCTTCTGCCACCACCAGCGCCTGCAGGGCTGCCGCACACGGCTCTGCCAGCCACTGCCCCAGCCGGGCATCCACCAGCAGCCAGATGCGCCGCACACCCGGCAGCCGCGCCAGCACCTCCGCCCGGTCCCGGGCATCCGCCACATCACCCGCCAGCAGCGCAATGTCCACCGGCTGCCCGAAACGGTGTGCCGCTGCCAGCATCTGCGCCACTTCGCGGCGCAGCACCGCAGGTTCCCGCACCGATGCAACCAAATCCGCCGGTGCCACCAGCAGCGTCGCCCCAGCCTGCGCCATCTCCACCCCCATCAGGATTCCTCCTGCGGCCACAGGCCCTGCTGATGCAACTGACGCACCAGCGCATCCGCATCCGGCAGCATCTGCTGCTGCCGTCGCTGCCGCACCTCCGCCACCCGCAACAGGCGCAAAGGTTCTGCCACCGCAGGCAGCGCTTCCCCCGCCAGTTCGGCCACCTGGGCCACATCCAGCACCTCGAGAGGCTTGCGCCTGGCCTTCATCACATTGGCCAGCGAAACGAAGCGTGGTTCGGCCAGCCGCAGATCCGCCGCCACCACGCAGGGCAACGGCAGCCGCAGCGTGCGCGTGCCGACATCATGCTCGCACACCACCACTGCCGAATCATCCTCCAGCTGCAGGCTGGCGGCAAACATGGCCTGCGGCCAGCCCAGCCGTGCCGCCAGCATCTGCGCCGTCATGCCAAGGTCATCGTCAATCGCCTGCTTGCCCATCAGCACCAGCCCGGCATCTTCCCGCCGCGCCAGCGCTGCCAGCAGTGCTGCGGCCACCGGCGCTGCCGGCAGCGCCTGCGCCTGTGTCCGCACCAGCAAGGCCCTGTCCGCCCCCATGGCCAGCGCCGTGCGCAATGCGCGCTCCACCTCTGCCGGGCCAATGGACGCCACCACCACTTCCACAGCCCGCCCCTGTTCCTTCTGCTGCAGGGCTGCTTCCAGCGCAATCTCGTCAAACGGATTGATCACCAGCGCCGCGCCTTGCGCATCCACGCCAGAGCCATCCGGCAGCGCCCGCACCACGACATTGGCATCCACCGTCTGCCGCAGCGGCACGAGTATCCGCACCATGCCTCACACCTCCCGCCGCAGTCCGCCATTGCCCGCCGTCATGTTCCGCACCTGCCCTGTCCGTCCGCGCGCCAGCCGCAGCATGATGCGCCGGCGCAACAGGAAGGTGAGCAGCAGCCCCGCAACAAAGCCGCCCATGTGTGCGCTCCACGCCACTCCACCATCCACCGGATCGAGCAGGAAGAACACGAGGTTGAACGCCAGCCACGCCCCCAGCATGATCCATGCCGGCATCCGCACCGGCACCACGCCGAACAGCGACAGCACGCGAAAGCGCGGAAACAGCACCAGATAAGCCGCCACCACGCCGGAAATCGCCCCCGAAGCACCAATCAGCGGTATCCGGGAGGCCGGTGCCAGCAACAAGTGCGTCAGCCCCGCCACAAGCCCGCACAAAAGATAGAACCCCAGGAAGCCAAGGTGCCCGAAGCCATCTTCCACGTTGTCGGCGAACACCCACAGGAACAACATGTTGCCCACAAGGTGCAACCACCCGCCATGCAGGAACAGCGAGGTGAAGGGGGTCAGCAGCGCCGGCACCATCTCAAGCTCCGGTGCCAGCCGTGCCGAACCGCTGATGACCGCCGGCACCATGCCGAAGGAGAGGTAGAAACGCTGCCGTGCCACCTCGCCCAGCAGCCAGTCGGAGTAGAGATACAGCAGCACGTTGGCAACGATGAGCAGCATCGTTACCGTCTGGAAGCGAATCACCCGCAACGGGTTCTGGTCATGCAGCGGAAAGAACATCAGCCCCCGTCCTCGCCCGTGTCCTCATCCCCCTGCTGCCGTCCGCCCGCCAGCGGCTGCCACGGCACATCACCATTCCCCACTTCGGCGTTGGCCAGCCGCGCCATCACGAACAGATGATCGGACAACCGGTTCACGTAGGCCAGCACCTGCGCATTCACCCATTCACCCGGCATCGCCGCCAGCGCCACCAGCGCCCGCTCCGCCCGCCGCACGGCTGCACGCGCCACATGCAGATGCGCCGCCGCCGCACACCCTCCCGGCAGCACGAAGGAGGCAAGTGGCGCAAGCCCGGCATTCATCGCATCGATGCCCTGCTCCAGCCATTGCACGCGCTCCGCCGCAAGGCGCATGCCGGCCGCCGCCTCCGGCTGCGGAAAGGCAAGGTCCGCACCAATGTCGAACAGGTCGTTCTGCACCCGCTGCAACGTGGCATCCATGTCCTGGCGCCAGTCGGCCACCGCCAGCCGCGCCACGCCAATGGCGGCATTGGCTTCATCCACCGCACCGATGGCCTCGATGCGCGCATCATGCTTTGGCCGCCGCATGCCATCGGCCAGCCCCGTTTCGCCGGCATCGCCGCTGCGGGTATAGATTCGGGTGAGTTTGACCATGCCGGGATTTTTCTCTTAAGCAGGAACGGATTGCAAGAGCGCAAGCTGCAGGAGCAGGAGGTTTTCATGCCACGGTTGTTCACCGGCTTGCAGGTGCCGCCGGAGGTGGCGCAATCGCTGATGCTGCTGCGCGGCGGCATTCCCGGTGCGCGCTGGGTGGAGCCGGAGGATTATCACATCACCCTGCGCTTCATCGGCGACATCGACGATGCCACGGCGGCGGAGATCGACCGCCTGCTCGAGGACATCGTGCACCCTGCCTTCAGCCTGCGCCTGCAGGGGCTGGACTTCTTCGGTGGTGCCAGGCCCCACTCGGTGCATGCCCGCGTGCAACCCGAGCCGGCCCTGAACAGCCTGCAACAGGCCCATGAGCGCATCTGCCAGCTGGCTGGGCTGAAGCCGGAAACCCGCCGCTTCACCCCGCACGTAACCCTTGCCCGCTGCCGCGGCGCACCGCTGGCGGCGGTGCGCGAATACATCACCCGCCATGGCCTGTTCAGCGCCGGGCCGTTTGCGGTGAACAGCTTCGCCCTGTTTTCCGCCCGCCCCTCGCGCGGTGGCGGCCCCTACATCGTGGAGCGCACCTATCCTCTCGCCACCCCGGCAGATGACGATGCGCCCGCACAATGGCAGGAGCAGCCATGAGCACCCGCCCCACTCCACAGGACAGCCCGTCTCCCGGCACCACCGCCAGCAGCAGGGC
>JALSGQ010000030.1 GCA_026982665.1 Hyphomicrobiales bacterium
CTGCCGGCAGCAAGACCAGCGCCACCCCGGCCATGGCCCAGTATCTGGAACTGAAGGCCGCCCACCCCGACTACCTGCTGTTCTACCGCATGGGCGACTTCTACGAGCTGTTCTTCGATGACGCCAGGGTGGCATCGCAGGCGCTGGGCATCGCCCTCACCAAACGTGGCAAGCACGCCGGGCAGGACATCCCCATGTGCGGCGTGCCGGTGCACGCGGCAGAGGAGTATCTGCACAAGCTCATCCGTGCCGGACACCGCGTTGCCATCTGCGAGCAGATGGAAGACCCGGCAGAGGCGAAGAAGCGCGGCAGCAAGGCGGTGGTGCGGCGCGAGGTGGTGCGCCTCGTAACCCCCGGCACGCTCACCGAAGAGACCCTGCTCTCGCCCGCCAGCCACAACTACCTGCTGGCCATTGCCCGCCTGCGCTCGGAGCCGGCGCTGGGGCTGGCCTGGGCCGACATCTCCACCGGCGACTTCCACGTGATGCAGACAACGCCGGAAAACCTGGGCAACGAACTGGAGCGCCTGGCCCCCGGCGAGATCCTGCTGCCCGAACCACTGCAGCAGGACGAGACCATCGCCACGGCCCTGCGCCACGGCGGTGCCATGAGCACACCCCTGCCCGCCAGCCGCTTCGACAGCCTCGCTGCCGAGCGCCGCCTGTGCGAGCATTACCAGGTGGCGGCGCTGGATGCCTTCGGCAGCTTCAGCCGCGCCGAGATCGCCGCTGCCGGCGCGCTGCTGGACTACATTGCACTCACCCAGATCGGCACCCTGCCGGCACTGAAGCCACCCCGCCGGCAGGAGCCGGGGCGCTGGATGCTCGTCGATGCCGCCGCCCGCCGCTCGCTGGAGCTGGTGCGCAACCAGTCCGGCAGCCGCAAGGGCTCGCTGCTGGCGGTGCTGGACCTCACCCGCACTCCTGCCGGAGCCCGCCTGTTGGCCGAGCGCATTGCCTCGCCGCTGGCCGAGGCCGACGCCATCAATGCCCGGCTCGATGCCGTGCAGTGGTTTCACGAGCGCGAGGCCTTGCGCACCGACGTGCGCGACGCCCTCAGGCGCGCGCCAGACATGGAGCGCGCCCTCTCACGCCTGTCGCTGAACCGAGGCGGCCCGCGCGACCTGGCCGCCATCCGCGACGGACTGGCCACGGCCGCCACCCTTGCCGCCCGATTGCGCCAGCACAGCGCCGATGGCATCGACCTGCCCCCGGCGCTGCTGGCCAGTGCCATCGACGCCCTGCAGCGCGACGATGGCGGCCTTGGCCGCGAGCTGCAGGCCGCGCTGGCGGATGACGACCTGCCGCTGCTGGCGCGCGATGGCGGCTTCGTGCGCCACGGCTACCGCCCGGCGCTGGACGAGCTGCGCACCCTGCGCGACGATGGCCGGCGGATGATCGCGGCATTGCAGCAGAAATACGCGGAGCTGACCGGCATCCGCAGCCTCAAGGTGCGCCACAACAACGTGCTGGGCTACTTCGTGGAGGTTACCGCCGCCAACGCCGGCAAGATCACCGACGGAGAGCATCGCGACCTCTTCATCCACCGCCAGACGCTGGCCAGCGCCATGCGCTTCACCACGTCCGAGCTGGCCGAGCTGGAGCAGAAGCTCAACGACGCCGCCCAGCGCGCGCAGGCGCTGGAGATGGAGATCTTCGACAACCTGCGCCAGCAGGTGCTGGCCGCCGCCGATGTCATCAACGCCAGGGCCGCCGCCCTCGCCGAGCTGGACGTGCAGGCAGCGCTGGCCGAGGCTGCCATCCGCCACCACTGGCGGCGTCCGCAGGTGGAAGATGGTCCGGTCTTTCACATTCGCGGCGGCCGCCATCCGGTGGTGGAGGCAGCGCTGCGCAGCGAAGGCGGCGACTTCGTGCCCAATGACTGTTTCCTGCGCGCCAATACCCCTGCCGGCCATCATGATGACGGCATGCAGGAAGCCGCCAGCAGCGGCACTGCCCGCGCTGCCACGGCAGAGGAGCGCGCCGCTCTCCTCAGCCCCATGCCGGAGGCCGCCATCTGGCTGCTCACCGGCCCCAACATGGCCGGCAAGTCCACCTTCCTGCGCCAGAACGCGCTCATCTGCATCATGGCCCAGGCCGGTTCCTTCGTGCCGGCGGAGGCAGCCCGCATCGGCGTGGTGGACAGGCTGTTCTCCCGCGTCGGCGCATCGGATGACCTTGCCCGCGGCCGCTCCACCTTCATGGTGGAGATGGTGGAAACCGCCGCCATCCTGCGGCAGGCCACCGAACGCTCGCTGGTGATCCTCGACGAGATAGGCCGCGGCACCGCCACCTATGACGGGCTGGCCATTGCCTGGGCGGTGCTGGAGCACCTGCACGATGTCAACCGCTCCCGCGTGCTGTTCGCCACCCACTACCACGAGCTCACCGCGCTGGCCGGGCGGCTGGACGCACTGGCCAACGTAACCATGAAAGTGCGCGAACATGCCGGGGAGGTGGTGTTCCTGCACGAGGTCGGCCCCGGCGCGGCAGATCGCTCCTACGGCATCCAGGTGGCGCGCCTTGCCGGCCTGCCACCCGCTGTCATCAGCCGCGCACGCGAGGTGCTGCAACAGCTGGAGGAAAGCGGCCAGGCAGAACGCGTGCGCGACCTCATCGAAGACCT
>JALSGQ010000031.1 GCA_026982665.1 Hyphomicrobiales bacterium
TGCACACCTTCCGCATGGGTGTAACGTGGAACTTCCCCATCTCCCAGTGGTGATACCCCCTCACTCACTACCTTGCCTTGCACACTGAAAGGCTGCCTCGCGCCCTCTGTGGCGCGGGGCTTTTTTTCCTGCGCGTGCCAGGCCCAATGCCTGCGCGCCGTTTCAGCGCTCCTCGCTCCTGCCACCGGCCTCGTCGCCAGCGGCATCATTGCAGCCGCCGCACCTGCCATGCTGTCGATAGCGCCAGAACAGCGGATCATGCCGCGGCACCTGCTTCTCCGGCACCGGGTCCAGCCCGTGCGTGCCCCACGGGTGGCAGCGCAGCACGCGGAAGAACCCCAGCCAGAAGCCGGCCCATGCGCCATGCCGGGCAATGGCCTGCCTCGCATACTCCGAGCACGTGGGCAGGTGCCGGCACTGGCGGCCGATGAAGGCGGAAAGCGTGAGCTGATAAAACCGGATGAGCTTCATCAGCAGCCAGGCCACGGGGCCGGGGCGGCGCTGCTGCTCGTGCCGCGTGGCGTTCATGCCCCTTGCCCTTCCTCCGCCTTTCCGTTCATGCGTTCCCGCTGCTCCAGCGCCTTGCGCATGGCCACAATGGCGGCATCGAAGGGCAGCAGCACGGCTGCATGGCGCGGCGGATAATCCCGCACCGGCTGCAATGCGCGCAATGCCTGCCATGCCCCCGTGATCGGCGGCTGCGCCCCTTCCCGCAGCATCGCTTCCAGCGCCGCCCTGCCCTCTTGCAGCAACGCCAGATCGGCACCGATGACATTGCCGCCGAGAATGGCCGCCGCCGCCTGCCCCAGCGCGCAGGCATGCACGTCCTGGGCAAATGCCGCCACCCTGCCTTGTGCGTCCAGCCGCAATTGCGCCCGCACGCGCGAGCCGCACAGGCGCGAATGCGCCAGCGCCTCACCATCGGCCTGCTCCAGCTGCCCCACGTGCGGCATGGCGGTGGCCAGCGCCAGGATCTCCGGCGTGTAGAGGTCTTCCAGCCGCGGTGTTGATGTAGGGGGAGTTTTCGTCATGCGGTTTCTTCCGGCAAGCTGAAATGCCATGCCCGCCCTTGACCATGACGGGCATGCCTGACTAGACAATGGCCAGCAACGACACGCGCAAACCACATGTTGCCCGCGCTGCCGGGTGGCGTGGCGCTTTCATTTTCGGGGAATTGACACGACATGTCCACCATCACCCGCAGGAAGAAGGAGCTGCCGGACATCGGCAGGGGCCCTGCCATCGAACGCCCCAGCGAGGAAGAAGCCAAGGCCGCGGTGCGCACGCTCATCGCCTGGGCCGGCGACGACCCGGACCGCGAAGGGCTGAAGGACACGCCGAAGCGCGTCATCAAGGCCTTCCGCGAGTTCTTCGCCGGCTACGAGGAAGACCCCAAGCAGGCCCTTTCCCGCACCTTCAAGGACGTGGGCGGCTATGACGACATCGTCATGCTGCGCGACATCGAGTTTGCCTCGCACTGCGAGCATCACATGGTGCCGTTCATCGGCCGCTGCCACGTCGCCTACCTGCCCAACGAGGAGGTGGTGGGCATCTCCAAGCTGGCGCGCGTGGTGGACATCTTCGCCCGCCGCCTGCAGACGCAGGAGACGATGACGGCGCAGATCGCGCACGCCATCAACCAGCAGCTGCAGCCGCTGGGTGTCGCCGTCTATATCGAGGCGGTGCACATGTGCATGTCGCTGCGCGGGGTGGAGAAGCGCAACGTCGCCACCGTTACCACGGAGTTCCTCGGTGCCTTCCGCGAGGATGCGACGCTGCAGAACCGCTTCATGGAAATGGTGCGCACTCCCTCCGAGCCCTTTGCGCTGTGAGCATGAACACCCCCTTCACAGATCGCGAACACGTTGCCGATATCGAGGAAGGTGCGGCATTCGCCCCGAAGTTCGATGCCGACGGCCTCATCCCCGCCATCTGCACCCACGTGGAGACGGGCGATGTGCTGATGTTCGCCTGGATGAATGCCGAGGCGCTTGCTGCCACCCTGAACGACGGCGTGGCCACCTTCTATTCGCGCTCCCGCGGCAAGCTGTGGCGCAAGGGAGAAACCTCCGGCGAAACCCTGCAGGTGGTGGAGGCACGCACCGACTGTGATCAGGATGTCATCTGGCTGAAGGTGCAGCCGCTGGGCCGGGGTGCAGCCTGCCACACCGGGCGCAGGAGCTGCTTCTACCGCATCGTGGCCGAAGACAACGGCAGCCTGCGCCTGCGGTTTGCCGACGATTCCGAACGGCTGTTCGACCCGCAAAAGGTCTATGGCGGCTGACTGGCAGCGCCATGCCTTGAACCGCATGCCTTCACCAGCTGCCACTCGCCTTCCCCACCTTTTCGCGATGCATCATGGCGGTGCCAAAATACCGTCATTGTTGTGCCACATGGCTGCGGCAGTCTTCGCCCCGTTCCTTGAACATGAGCCTTTCAGGCTTCGGGGACGAGCGGGAGGCAGAGCCGGGCATGGTGCCACTGGACGCATCAGCCGGCCTGCTCCCTGCAGGACAACAACAACAACAGACAGGAGCACAGACATGCTGAAGAAGATCACTCTTGCCGCTGCCGCCATCGCCATTGCCTCCGGTGCCGCTGTTGCCGGCAGCCACGGTGGCGCGATGGACAAGGCCGAGAAGATGGACGGCATGAAGATGGACTGTGCCGCCATGATGAAGAAGATGGAAGGCATGAAGGACGAGAAGACCGCCGCCATGCTGGAGGCTGCCAAGAAGAAGATGGAAGCCGGCGACGAGAAGGGCTGCGTGGAGGCCCTGAAGGGCGGCATGATGGAAGACGGCAAGATGGGCAAGGAAATGCAGAAGAAGATGTAATCTTCTCCCATCCTGCATTTCTCAAGCGCGGGCGCGCCTTTTCCGGGCGCGCCCGTTGCATTTCTCATCTCCGCAAATTTCATCCCGGGGGCTTGCTCCTTCGTTGACTGCTCTGCCCCCTTTTTCAGCCACTTTCCCCACACTGACAAGCAGCAGCGAAACATTCCTCAGGTGCGCCTGCCCGTGCTCTGTCAGCGGCCTGATGACATTTTCGTCATGACTCGACCGTAATGCCACTGCCACAAAGTTGCCGCGCGCTGCCTTATGCTGCGCCTCGCCTGGAATTGTTCCAATTCCAAGAAGACCATCAATGATCGGGATCAACAGAGGAGAAGAGATCATGCTGAAGAAAATCGCCCTTGCCGCCGCCGTGGCAGCCGTGGCCGCCTCCCCCGCCCTGGCCGGTGGGCATGGTGGCAAGAAGGAGATGAAGATGGACTGCGCCGCAAAGATCCAGAAACTGGAAAAGAAGGGCATGAAGGGCGAGAAGTTCGCCATGCTGCGCAAGCAGGCCATGGAGAAGATGAAGGCCGGCGACGAGAAGGGCTGCATGGAGATCGTGGGCAAGATGAAGAAGGCTGGCGGTTACGGCAAGTCCGGCGGCTACGGCAAATCCGGCGGCTACGGCAA
>JALSGQ010000032.1 GCA_026982665.1 Hyphomicrobiales bacterium
TCCGGCGGCTACGGCAAATCCGGCGGCTACGGCAACTACTGAGCCGGCATTGCCGATTGCACGTCATTCCTGGCGGAAAGGAAAGCTCCTTTCCGCCTTCTTTCTGCTCCCGCCGGAACTGGCCGGTCTTCATTCTGTTGCGGCCCTTCAGACCTGCTCCCGTCCTTGCGCCTGTGCTTGCCCTGTGCTTGCAATGCCGGCACTTTTCGGGCAACACCTCAATACGGGAACGCAATGTGCCGATTCCCGTCGTTTCCTGCCCCGGTGCGGGGCGGACATGTGAGCATGGGGGCATGAGCAGGCAGACATGAGCGAGCTGGTGCACATCCTCAACGGGCCCAACCTGAACCTGCTGGGGCGGCGGGAGCCGGATACCTACGGCCGCACCACGCTTGCCGACATCGAGCGCCGCTGCCATGCGGCCGCCGCGCGGCTTGGCCTGCGGGTGGACTTTCGCCAGCGCAACGAGGAAGGCGCGCTGGTGGCCGACATTCACGATGCCATCGAGGCCGGCAGTGGCGGCATCATCATCAACGCCGCCGCCTATACCCACACTTCCATCGCCATTCATGACGCCCTGCGCGCATTCGACGGATTGATCATCGAGGTGCACCTGTCCAACATCCATGCACGCGAATCGTTCCGTCACCGCTCGCTCATCGCCCCGCTGGCCGATGGCATCATCGCCGGGCTGGGAGCGGATGGATACGAGCTGGCGCTGCAGGCGCTGGCATGGCGGCTGATCGAACACATGGATGCCTGAGAAGAGCAGATACGGGACACAATCACCAACAAGCGGGCCTCACGGCATGTCGGACAAGAAGAAGACCTCCACCGGTATCGACATGGATACCATTCGCCAGCTGGCCGAGCTGCTGCGCGATACCGAGCTGACGGAAATCGAGCTGGATCTTGATGACATGCACCTGAGGCTGGCGCGCGAGCATCCGCCGCAGCAGGTGCTGGCACAGGTGCCTGCCGCACCGGTTGCCGCTGGTGCTGGCGCGCCGCCTGCCGCCACCCCCGCACCGGAAACAAAGGCGGAAGAAGCACCTGCCGCCGACCCCGCCAGCCACCCCGGCGTGGTGCGCGCGCCGATGGTGGGCACGGCCTATCGCGCTCCGGCCCCGGGGGCGGAACCGTTCGTGGAAGTGGGGCAGGAGGTGAAGGAGGGACAGACCCTGCTCATCATCGAGGCGATGAAGACCATGAACCAGATCCCCGCCCCGCGCTCCGGCGTGGTGAAGGCCATCCTGGTGGAAGATGGCCAGCCGGTGGAGTTCGACGAGCCGCTGCTGATCATCGAGTGATCCACCCGGCACGGAAGCATGCGATGGCTGCGCCTTCCCTTCCCTGCAGCCCGTGCTGATGCAATGCCGGCAAACCGGAAAGGGGCCGGACAAACGGGAAGACCCTGCTGCTGGAAACGAGCATGTTCGAGAAGATCCTGATAGCCAACCGTGGCGAGATCGCCCTGCGCGTGCTGCGCGCCTGCAAGGAGCTGGGCATCTCCACCGTGGCGGTGCATTCCACCGCTGATGAGGCCGCCATGCACGTGCGGCTGGCGGACGAAAGCGTGTGCATAGGCCCGCCACCGGCGGCGGAAAGCTATCTCAACATCCCGGCCATCATCGCCGCGTGCGAGATCACCGGGGCGGAAGCGGTGCACCCCGGCTACGGTTTCCTTTCCGAAAACGCCCGCTTTGCCGAGATCCTGGCGGAGCATGGCATCACCTTCATCGGCCCCTCGCCGGAGCATATCCGGCTGATGGGCGACAAGGTAACGGCCAAGCAGACGGCGGCAGAGCTGGGCATTCCCGTGGTGCCGGGGTCCGACGGCGCGGTGGATACGCTGGAAGAAGCGCGCCGCGTGGCCTCGGACATCGGCTATCCGGTGCTCGTCAAGGCCTCTGCCGGTGGCGGCGGGCGCGGCATGAAGGTGGCGCGCGATGCCACGGAGCTGGAAGAAGCCTTCCTCACCGCCCGCTCGGAAGCCGCCGCCGCCTTCGGCAACGATGAGGTCTACATCGAGAAATACCTTGAGAAGCCGCGCCATATCGAGGTGCAGGTGTTCGGAGACGGCAAGGGCAACGCCGTGCACCTGGGAGAGCGCGACTGCTCGCTGCAGCGACGGCACCAGAAGGTGTGGGAAGAGGCGCTCTCCCCTGCGCTCAACGACGAACAGCGGCAACAGATCGGCGAAACGGTGGCACAGGCGGCGGCGAAGCTGGGCTATGCCGGGGCCGGCACGGTGGAGTTCCTCTACGAGAATGGCGAGTTCCATTTCATAGAGATGAACACCCGCCTGCAGGTGGAGCACCCGGTAACCGAGCAGATCACCGGGCTGGACCTGGTGCAGGAGCAGATTCGCGTGGCCTCCGGCGCGCCGCTGAGCGTGCGCCAGCAGGACGTGGAGCTGAGCGGCCATGCCATCGAGGTGCGCATCAATGCCGAGGACCCGGCCACCTTCATTCCCTCGCCGGGCAAGGTTACGCACCTGCACGTGCCGGGCGGGCTGGGCGTGCGGGTGGATTCGCACGTGTATGGCGAATATGTCATCCCGCCGCATTACGACAGCCTCATCGGCAAGCTCATTGTCTATGGCAAGAACCGCAACGAGTGCCTGATGCGCCTGCGCCGGGCGCTGGACGAATACGTCATAGACGGGGTGAAGACGACCATCGGCCTGTTCGAAAAGCTGCTGAAGGAACCGGACATACAGGATGGGGCGTATGACATCCACTGGCTGGAGAACTGGCTGCGCCACCAGCAGGATTGATGGCAGGCTGAAGGCTGCCGCCCGCAGCTGACGTTTCCTCCCCCCTCCCCGCGATTTCCCCTGCCCCTTTCCACAGCGGCATGCGCTGCTTGCATGGGCACGCTCGGCACCGCACAATCCCTGTTGAGCGAATCAGGCGGGGTGATGCCCCTCTGATCATGGTCCGTGGCATGACGGGATACATGCATGGGGCAAAAACCGGCAACAGATGACATGCCGGCCTGGCCAGACGACGAGGCCACCGGGAAGAACCGGCAGCCGGCGGGTGCCGCGGCGCAGCAACCGGCCGCTGTGGCCGGCACCGTGGCCGATGCTGCAGCCGGTGGCGCAACGGCCGCTGCCGGGCATTCTCCTGCCTTGCCCGATGCGCAGCAGGCCGAGCAGGCGCTGCTGCTGCGGCTGAAGGCCTATGAAGGGCCGCTGGACCTGCTGCTGGAACTGGCGCGCAAGCAGAAGGTGGATCTCACCGAGATCTCCGTGCTGGAACTGGCCGAGCAATACATTGCCGTCATCGAGGCCGCCAAACGCCTGCACCTGGAGCTGGCCGCCGCGTGGCTGGTGATGGCGGCGTGGCTGGCGTGGCTGAAGTCCCGCCTGCTGCTGCCTGCCCCGCCGGAGGAAGAGGAAGAAGCACCGGATGCGGAAGAAATGGCGCAACGCCTGGCCTTCCGGCTGGCACGGCTGCAGGCCATGCGCGAGGCCGGAAAAGCGCTGCTGCAGCGCCCGCGGCTGGGGGTGGACGTGTTTGCCCGTGGCGCACCGGAACCGGTGCTGGTGCAGGATTCGCCCACCTATGACCATGACCTGACCGACCTGCTGAAAGCCTATGCCGGCATCGTGCGGCGCAAGGTGGCAAAGCGCCGCTATCACATCGACCCACAGCCGGTGTGGACCATTCACGAGGTGCGCGAGGCGCTGGAGCAGACCATTGGCGATCTCGTCGAATGGGCACCGCTGGACGAGATCCTGGCCAACAGCCTGCCCGATGACGGCATGCGGCGCTCGGCACTGGCATCGGGCTTTGCGGCATCGCTGGAGCTGGCGCGCGAGGGGCGGCTGGAACTGCGGCAGGAGGCATCCTTCGCGCCGCTGTATGCGCGCCGCCGCGCCTGACTGCGCCTGACGCACAGGTCAACAGTGGACAAGGCTCCGGCACCCGGGGCATGGACAAAGCGCAGGCGAGACAAGGGCAAGGCTGCAAGCCAGGCACCTGCGGGCAAGACAGTGGCTGGGCCTGCGCCGTGGTTGACGGCCGGAACACGTGAAGCCGGGAGCAGAGAAACATGAGCACGCATGAGGGCAGCCGCAACATCCCGCCACTGCGCGTGGTGAAGGGCGGGGCCGCCCGGCAGCGGATGGGCGATGGCGAGAGCCGCGGAAACAATGCCGGGCAACGCGAAGCAGGCAACGGCCTGCCCGATGCGGCGCAGCAGCGGCGCATCGTGGAGGCGCTGCTGTTTGCCGCGCCGGAGCCGCTCTCCGAGCAGCAGTTGGCCGAGGCATTGCCGGCCAGCGCCGACGTGCCGGCGCTGCTGGCCGGGCTGCAGGCGGAATATGCCGAACGCGGCGTCAACCTGGTGCGCGTGGCCGGCAAGTGGCAGCTGCGCACGGCGGAAGACCTGCGCTGGCTGCTGCGGCGCGAGGCGGAAAAGCCGAAGAAGCTCTCGCGCGCGGCGCTGGAGACGCTGGCCATCATTGCCTACCATCAGCCGGTAACCCGCGCCGAGATCGAGGACATCAGGGGTGTTGCCATTTCCAGGGGAACGCTGGACGTGCTGATGGAAACCGGCTGGGTGAAAGTGCGCGGACGCCGCCAGCAGCCCGGCAGGCCGGTTACCTATGGTGTTACCGATGCCTTTCTCGCCCATTTCGGGCTTGACAGCATCAAGGACCTGCCAGGCCTGCGCGAGCTGAAGGGCGCGGGGTTGCTGGATGCCGACATCCCGCCGGACTTCCGCATCCCCGGCGGGGGCGATGCGCAGTCGCTGCTGGACGAGGAAGACCCGGACGATCCGTTCACCCCAGCCGAGCCGGAGGAGGAACCGCCGCTGGAGATGCACCTGGAGAATGGCGACGATGCCGCTGGTGCCAAGAGGCTGGACAACGGTGGCGTGGCGGATGGCAGCGGGCAACGGGAATGACGCGGTTGTGGCGCTGCGGCATCGGTGCCCGTGGCTTTCGGCAACGTTGATGCCATCTGCGTGGTGCAAGCGGGGTGTGCACCAGCACTTGCGTGGCGCATGTGCATGGCGCCGGGCGGCGCAATGTGCTAAAGCACGCCGCAGTGCCTGATTTGCCTCATGCGGGGAGGCCTCATCTCATGGACGCTGAAAGTCCTCGATACAAGCGTGTGCTGCTGAAGATTTCCGGCGAGGCGCTGATGGGCGAAAAGCCCTTCGGGCTGGACATGGGCATGGTGGCCCGCGTCGCCTCGGAAATCGCCGAAGCATGGCGCAGCGGCGTGCAGATCGGCCTGGTGATCGGCGGTGGCAACATCTTCCGCGGTGTTTCCGATGCCGCAAAGGGCATGGAGCGCACCAGCGCCGACTACATGGGAATGCTGGCAACGGTGATGAACGCGCTGGCCATGGAAAACGCCCTGAAGCAGCAGGGAGTGGAAGCGCGGGTGATGTCTGCGGTGCCCATGCCCACGGTGTGCGAGCCGTTCAGCCGCCAGCGCGCGTGGAAGCACCTGGATGCCGGGCGCGTGGTGCTGTTTGCCGGCGGCACCGGCAACCCCTTCTTCACCACCGACACCGGCGCGGCGCTGAAGGCGGCGGAGACGAAATGCGAGGCCATGTTCAAGGGCACCAGCGTGGATGGCATCTATGATGACGACCCCAGGACAAACCCGCAGGCACAGCGCTTCGACACCATAAGCTATGACGACATCCTGGCCCGCAACCTGCGGGTGATGGATGCCGCGGCGGTGGCGCTGGCGCGCGACAACGGCATTCCGCTGGTGGTATTCTCCATTCGCGAGCAGGGGGCGCTGGCGAAGGTCCTGCGCGGCAAGGGCACGTTCACCACGGTTACACCCTGAAGGTCGCCAACCGGCCCGCACCGGGCTGCTCTGGCCGATGATGCGGCATGATGCGGGCAGTGAGGAGCAAGAATTGAGGGAAGGAAGCCATGTCTGACAATGACGAACTGGACATGAAGGACCTGAAGCGCCGCATGGAAGGCGCGGTGAAGGTGCTGAAGGAGGAGTTCGCCGGGCTGCGCACCGGGCGGGCTTCCACCTCGCTGCTGGAGCCGGTGCAGGTGAATGCCTACGGCGGCAAGATGCCGCTGAACCAGGTGGCGGCGGTTACCGTGCCGGAGCCGCGGCTGCTGTCGGTGCAGGTATGGGATGCCTCGCTGGTCTCCGCCGTGGAGAAGGCCATTCGCGAATCCGGCCTGGGGCTGAACCCGCAGCCGCAGGGCAATGTCATCCGCGTGCCCATTCCGGAGCTTTCCGCCGAGCGCCGCAAGGAGCTCTCCCGCGTGGCACACCAGTATGCCGAGCAGGCCCGCGTGGCCGTGCGCAACGTGCGGCGTGATGGCATGGATGCGCTCAAGCGCATGGAGAAGGACAACGAGATCAGCGAGGACGAGGCCCGCCGCCTGGCCGACGAGGTGCAGAAGCTGACGGATCAGTTCATCAAGGAAATAGACGAGCTGCTGGAGAAGAAAGACCAGGAAATCATGCAAGTGTAGGCACTTTCTGGCGTGCTGCCTGATGATGCTGGCATTTTCAACCGCGGCTTCCCAACGCTAACGGAGCATCTCCATGCCGTCGGCACCGGAAAAGCAGGAACTGCTGCCGCCAGCGGCCATTGCCCCGCTGCCGCGGCATGTCGGCATCATCATGGACGGCAACGGGCGCTGGGCCAGGGCGCGGGGGCTGCCGCGCTCGCTGGGGCACCGTGCCGGCATGCAGGCATTGCGCCGGGCGGTGAAGGCGGCGCGGCACTTCGGCCTCGAGGTGCTGACGATCTATTCCTTCTCCGCCGAGAACTGGTCGCGCCCGCGCTCGGAGGTGGACTACCTGTTTTCGCTGTTGCGCCACTTCGTGCGCAGCGACGTGGCGGAGCTGCACCGCAACAACGTGCGCATTCGCATCATCGGCGAGCGCGACGGGCTGCCGGAGGAAATCATCGGCCTGCTGGAGCAGTGCGAGGCGCTGACGGCGGAAAACGACGGCCTGACGCTGGTGGTGGCCTTCAACTATGGCGGCCGGCAGGAGGTGGCGGCAGCAGCGCGGGCGCTGGCGCAGGAAGTGGCCGAGGGGCGGCTTGCGCCAGAAGACATCACCCCGCAGGCCATTGCCCGGCACCTGCACGCGCCAGACCTGCCGGAGCCTGACCTGCTCATCCGCACCGGTGGCGAGCAGCGCCTGTCCAACTTCCTGCTGTGGCAGAGCGCCTATGCCGAGCTGGTGTTTCTGCCGCAATACTGGCCCGATTTCAACGAGCTGACCTTCCAGCAGGCATTGCAGGAATATGCCGGGCGCGAGCGCCGCTTCGGCGGCATCAAGCCATGTGAAGACAAGCCCCTGCAGGGTGCTGCCAGCTCCTCCGGCAGTGCCTGAACCGCACCTGAACCGCACCTGGCCCGAATTCCTGCCGGAGAGACCACACGTCATGTCGGACAGCCTCACGAAACAGCAACAGGGCAGCACGAGCGGTGAAACTCCGCCGGGAGGTGGCGGCTTGCCGAAACGCGGCAGCTCTCCTTCGCCGGAGCTGCGCACACGGGTGCGCACGGCGGCCATTGCCGCCATCGTGGTGCTGGGGCTGACGTGGCTGGGCGGCGCATGGTTTGCGCTGCTGGTGCTGGTGGCGGCGCTGCTGATGGCACGGGAATGGGTGGACATTGCGCACGATGGCGATGTCGGACAGTTCATCCTGCACGCGGTGGCCGGGGTGAGCGCACTGCTGGCGGCGTCTTTTCTCGGCACGGGCAGCGGTGGCATCATGGTGCTGGCGCTGCTGCTGGTGGTGATGCTGGCATGGCTTGCCTCCATCGTGTTGCGGGCGCAGACATGGCGGGGGTTCACGCTGCATCACGTGCTGGGGCCGCTCTACCTTGCCGGCAGCGCCTTCGCCCTCGTTGCCCTGCGGCTGGGGCAGCCGGAGCATTGCGGCCTGCATGCCATCCTGCTGCTGTTCGCCATCATCTGGAGCGCCGACACGCTGGCCTATTTCACCGGCCGTGCGCTGGGCGGGCCGAAGCTGGCACCGCGCATCTCGCCCAACAAGACCATCAGCGGCCTGCTGGGGGCCATTGGCGGTGGCGCGCTGGGCGCGTGGCTGTTCGGCCTTGCGGCCGGCTGGCCGGCTGTTCCGCTGGCCCTGCTGGGGGCGGTGCTGGGCGGCGCGGGACAGATGGGCGACCTGTTCGAAAGCGCGCTGAAGCGCCGCTTCGGCGTGAAGGATTCCGGCACCATCCTGCCCGGGCATGGTGGCGTGCTGGACAGGGTGGATGCGCTGGTGGCCGCCGCCATGCTGGCGCTGGCATGGGGCATGCTCATCACCGGCTCGGTGCAGAATGCAGCCTGCGGCGTGCTGCTGTGGAGTCAGAAGGCCTGAGACAGCCTTTACGGCGCTGGCAGGGTGCAAGGGACTCCCCTCCCCTGCTCATCTCACCACCATCTGCCCACCATCTGCTGTCAATGTCCGGTGGCATCAGCCCTGCTGGCCGGCCGAGGCAGCGACCTCATGCAACAGTGCAGCGGCTGCGGGGGGCAGATCGGAGGCAATCAGCGCCGGGCCGATGCGTTGCGCCGCGCGGGCATGCAGCCATGCCGCTGCAGCGGTGGCCTGCAGGGCATCCATGCCCTGTGCCAGCAGCGCGCCGATGATGCCGGCCAGCACGTCGCCAGAGCCGGCAGTGGCCAGCCACGGCGGGCCGCCAGCCTCGATGAGGGCCGTTTCGCCATCCGGCGCGGCAACGATGGTATCCGCTCCCTTCAGCAGCAGGTGGCAACCGGCGCGTTGCGCCGCCTCCTTCGCGCGCTGCAGCTTGCTCTTGAGGCTGTCGCGGTCAAATGCAAGGTCGGGGAACAGGCGCGCGAACTCGCCTTCATGCGGCGTCATCACCACCGCCCCGCGACGGCCGGCAATGGCCTCGAACAGCAGCTCCGGCGCATCGGCAAAGACGCTGAACACGTCGGCATCCAGCACCACCGGCAGGCGGCGGATACGCTGCAGCACCGCCAGCGTCATCTCGCGCGTGCGCTCGTTCACTCCCGCTGCCGGGCCGATGATGACGGCATCGGCGCGCTTGCGCTTCAGCACCTCCAGCAATGCCGGGGCATCATCCGCCTCATCCAGCATCACTTCCGTCAGGTGCGCTGCCTGCATCAGCAGCGCCTCGCGGCTGCCGGCCAGCGACACCACCCCGGCCCCGGTCCGCAGCGCCGCCATCGCCGCCAACCGTGCCGCGCCGCCATGCAATGCATCGCCGGAAAGCACCACCAGCGAGCCGCGGGCATACTTGTGGCTGGCGGCATCGGGACACGGCAGGGCATCGCGCCACAGCGCCGGTGCATTCTCCCACGCCGCCGGAGCGATTTCCTCAAGCACCGTGGCGGGAATGCCGATGTCGGCCACCTCCACCTTTCCGCACAGGTCGCGCCCCGGCAGCAGCAGGTGCGCCGGCTTGCGGCGGAAGAAGGTGATGGTGGCATCGGCGGCGATGGCCAGGCCGCCCTGCGGCGGGCGGCCGGTGTCTCCATGCAGGCCGGAGGGCACATCCACCGCCAGCACCCGCAGCCGCCCATGCCGCCGCGCGGTGTTCACCAGCGCCGCGATGGCAGCGGCCTCGCCGCCCAGCGGCCGGTCCAGCCCGGCGCCGAACAGGGCATCGATGACAAGGTCGAAGCCCTCCAGCGCCTCGTCGCCGCGCTCCAGCAGGTGGGCAAGGGAAACCACCCTGCCCTCGTGCCGCTGCGCCGCCTGTGCCGCATCTCCTTTCAGTGCCGTGGCATCCACCATTGATGCCAGCGTTACCGGCCAGCCGCGCTGCCGGAGCAACCGCGCCGCCACCCAGCCATCACCGCCGTTGTTTCCCGGCCCGCACAGCACCAGCACCCGCTGCGATGGTTGCAGCAGGCGTGCGGCGGCATCGGCCACCGCCTCGCCGGCCTTTTCCATCAGCGCAATACCGGCGGTGCCGCGCTCGATGGTCAGTGCATCGGCGCGGCGCATGCCGGCAACGTCGAGAATCTCCAGCCCGTGGCCAACATGGTGCGGAAAATCGCGTGGCATCTTCCTGCTCATGATGCACTCCCCCTCCTGCCATGCGTGGAGCATGCCCCGGTGCCGCCTTGCCAGCAATCACCCGGGTATCGAGATGGGGAAGCTGCCGGAAGTTTCCAAGTGCCCGAGGGCCTTCGGCGCATTGCCGAATGACCGATGACGGCCCTCCAGCTCACACGGGCCTGAGCAGCACATGGCGCTTCCTGCCGAAGGAGAGCTTGATGACGCCGTCATCGTTCAGGTGCTCCGTGCCCAGCGTCATGCGCTCGTCAGATATCTTCTCGTCGTTCACCCGCACGGCACCGCCCTTCACCGCCCGGCGGGCCTCGCCGTTGGACTTCGCCAGCCCCGCCAGCACCATGGCGCGCAGCAGGCCCAGGCCCTGCTCAAGCTCCGTGCGCGGCACCTCCACCGTGGGCAGCGCCTCGCCCAGCCGCCCTTCCTCGAAGGTCCTGCGTGCCGTCTCCGCCGCCTCTTCCGCCGCGGCGCGGCCATGCACCATGGCCGTGGCCTCGGTGGCCAGCACCTTCTTGGCCTCGTTGATCTCCGCGCCCTGCAAGCTCTCCAGCCGCGTGATCTCCTCCAGCGGCAGGGTGGTGAACAGCCGCAAGAATCGGCCAACGTCGGCATCCTCCACGTTGCGCCAGTATTGCCAGTATTCGTAAGGGGATAGCAGCGCCGCATCCAGCCACACCGCGCCGGCTGCCGTCTTGCCCATCTTCGCGCCCGATGCGGTGGTGAGCAGCGGTGCGGTAAGCGCAAAGGCCTGCCCGCCCTCCACCCGGCGGATCAGCTCGATGCCGTTGACGATGTTGCCCCACTGATCCGAGCCGCCCATCTGCAGGATGCAATGCTCGCGCCGATACAGCTCCAGGAAGTCGTAGGCCTGCAGGATCATGTAGTTGAACTCGAGGAAGGTGAGCGGCTGCTCGCGCTCCAGCCGGCGCTTCACCGACTCGAAGGTGAGCATGCGGTTGATGGTGAAGTGCCGCCCGTAGTCGCGCAGGAAGGGGATGTATTGCAGTTCATCCAGCCACTCGGCGTTGTTCAGCATGATGGCATCGGACGGCCCCTCGCCGAACTTCAGGAAACGGTCGAAGATTTTCCTGATACCTTCTATATTCCTGTCGATTTCCTCTTCCGGGAGCAGCTTGCGCGATTCATCCTTGCCGGACGGATCACCGACCTTGGTGGTGCCGCCACCCATCAGCACGATGGGCCGGTGCCCGGTCTGCTGCAGCCAGTGCAGCATCATGATGGGCAGCAGCGAGCCGGCATGCAGCGACGGCGCGGTGGCATCGAAGCCGATGTAGGCGCTCACCGGCGCGCCGGAGGCCAGCTTCTCGTCCAGCAACTCCGGCTCGGAAACCTGGTGGATGAAGCCGCGTTCGTCGAGAATGCGCAGGAAGTCCGACTTGTAGGGCATGGCTGTCTTTTTTTCCGCGAATGGTGCAAACTGTGATGACACATGTTGCTGGCGGCCATAACACGGGGAAGGCGACTTGGCAAAGGAACAGGGGGAAGCACGGGTTCTGACCGCGCTGGGGCTGATGAGCGGCACCAGCATGGATGGCATCGATGCCGCCATCCTGCGCGGTGATGGCGAGCGGCAGGCAGAGGTGCTGCTGCATTACCACGAAGCGTATGACGACGCCATGCGTGCACTGCTGCGCCGCGCCATCGAGGAGGCGCGGGACATCAGCAGCCGCGAGGAACGCACCCCCGCCATGCAGGAGGCGGAAGAAGCCATCACGCAGGCCCATGCCGCCTTCATCGAGCGCATCATGGCGCAGACGGATTTCGACATCGACCTCATCGGCTTTCACGGCCAGACGGTGCTGCACGCACCAGAACGCGGCCTGACGGTGCAGCTGGGCGACGGGCAGGCGCTGGCCGATCGGTTCGGCATTCCCGTGGTGTGGGACATGCGCGCCAACGACGTGGCGCACGGCGGACAGGGCGCGCCGCTGGCCCCGGCGTGGCACATGGTGCTGGCGCGCCGCCTGCCGCAGGAGATGCGCCCGGTCATCTTCGTCAATATCGGGGGCGTGGCCAACATCACCTGGATCGGCGAACACGAGGATGACCTGCCGCACGCCTTCGACACCGGCCCCGGCAACGCGCTGATGGATGACCTGGTGCAGCGCCACTTCGGCCAGCCGCACGACGCGGACGGCGCGCTGGCGGCCCGCGGCATGGTGGACGAGGACGCCCTGCACCAGCTGCTGGCACACCCTGCCCTGCAAACGCCGCCACCGCGCTCCTTCGACCGGCAGACCTTCGCCGCGGCAGCCGAAGAGGCGCTGGCCCATCTTTTGCCGGAAGACGCGCTGGCCACGCTGTGCCGCTTCACTGCACGCACCATCATTCACGCGGTGGAATGGCTGCCGCGCCCCCCTGCCCTGTGGGTCATCTGCGGCGGCGGGCGGCACAACCGCACGCTGATGCGCCTGCTGGCGGAAGAAACGGACGCCGCCGTTGTCCCGGCAGAAGCGCTGGAGCTGAATGGCGACTTCATGGAGGCCGAATGCTGGGCGTGGCTGGCCATGCGTGCGGTGCGCGGCCTGCCGCTGAGCTGGCCCACCACCACCGGCGTGCCACAGCCCGTTTCCGGCGGTGTCATCGCCCGGCCCGCGGGCGGCACCTCAACATCTGCCGACGAGGAGCCGCGGCCATGACGCCGGAGACCATCCGTGGTGCCGCCAGCCGCCCTGATGACGACACGCCGGGCAAGCGCCGCAGGCACTCGCTGCGGCTGAGATTGCGCGCGCTGCTGGAACATCAGAACACGAAGGCCGGGCATCGCTTCGCCTTGTTCATCCAGGCGCTGATCATCCTCTCGCTCATTGCCATTGCGGTGGAAACCCTTCCCGGCTTGCCCGACTGGGCGCACACTGCGCTGGGCGGCTTCGAATGGTTCGTGATGATCGTCTTCACGCTGGAATATGCCGCCCGCCTGTGGAGCACGGCGCACCCCTTGCGTTACGCCTTTTCCTTTTACGGCCTCGTCGATCTTGCCGTCATCGCGCCGTTCTGGCTGCTCGGTGCCGACATGCGGGAGATTCGCGGCCTGGTGCTGCTGCGCCTGTTGCGCCTGTTCAAGCTGGGGCGCTATGCGCGCTCGCTGAAGCACCTGCGGCTGGCGTGGAAGCTGGTGGTGGATGACGTCATTGCCTTCGCCGGCGTGGTGGCGCTGTTCATATACCTTTCGGCGCTGGGCATCTGGGAATTCGAGCACGAGGTGCAGCCGGAGAAGTTTGCCACCGTGTTCGATGCCCTGTGGTGGGCCATCATTACGCTCACCACCGTGGGTTATGGCGATGTCTATCCCGTAACCACCGGCGGGCGCATCTTCACCATGATCATCGTGCTGCTGGGGCTGGGGCTGGTGGCGGTGCCTTCAGGCCTGCTGGCCTCGGCCTTTCAGGAGATTCGCCGGCGTGAGCGCGAGCGCCGCCAGCGGCGCTCCAGGTGGCATCCGCACGATCCGGAAGAAGCCTGAAAAACTGTTGTTTTTCCGTCTTCTTGCGGTCCGGGGCGGGAATTGCCCTGATGCTGCGCTTCTGCTAGGCTGCCGGCCAGCAAGCGGGGGCGATTCCGCCCACCTTTCAGACAGCTCAGCAAAGGGGGTGCCAGCGGCCAGCCGGTTGCCAGCGCCTCCCTGCAACCGGGGACGATATCCTTGACCGATCAGGAACACGACATGCCCTCCTCCGATGGCGAAATCCGGCCCATCGCCATCGAGGAGGAGATGAAGCGCTCATACCTCGATTACGCCATGAGCGTGATCGTCGCGCGCGCGCTGCCGGACGTGCGCGACGGGCTGAAGCCGGTGCATCGGCGCATCCTCTACTCCATGCACGAGAACGGCTACCTGTGGAACCGGCCCTACCGCAAGTCGGCCCGCGTGGTGGGTGATGTCATCGGTAAATATCACCCGCATGGCGACCAGGCGGTGTATGACGCGCTGGTGCGGCTGGCGCAGGACTTCTCCATGCGCCTGCCGCTGCTGGACGGGCAAGGCAACTTCGGCTCGGTGGACGGCGACCCGCCGGCGGCCATGCGCTACACGGAAACGCGCCTTGCGCCGGTTGCCCGCTTCATGCTGGAGGACATCGACAAGGACACGGTGGACTTCCAGCCCAACTACGACGGCTCGGAGAGCGAACCGGTGGTGCTGCCGGCGCGCTTTCCCAACCTGCTGGTGAACGGTGCCGGCGGCATTGCCGTGGGCATGGCCACCAACATGGCGCCGCACAACCTGGGCGAGGTCATCGATGCGACGAAGGCACTGATCGCCAACCCGGAAATCTCCATCGACGAGCTGATGCAGCACATCCCGGGGCCGGACTTTCCCACCGGCGGCATCATCCTCGGGCGCAAGGGCATCGTCGATGCCTACCGCACGGGCCGCGGCTCCATCGTCATGCGCGGGCGGGCGACAGTGGAGGAAATCCGCAAGGATCGCAACGCCATCGTCATCACCGAGATTCCGTATCAGGTGAACAAGGCGGCGATGGTGGAGAAGATCGCCGAGCTGGTGAAGGAGAAGCGCATCGAGGGCATTGCCGACATCCGCGACGAGTCGGATCGGCACGGCATGCGCGTGGTGGTGGAGCTGAAGCGCGATGCGGTGCCGGACGTGGTGCTGAACCAGCTCTACCGCTACACGCCGCTGCAGACCACCTTCGGCGTCAACAACGTGGCGCTGGTGGGCGGCAGGCCGGAAACGCTGAACCTGAAGCAGCTGCTGGAAGAGTTCGTGCGCTTCCGCGAGGAGGTCATCACCCGGCGCACCCGCTACCTGCTGCACAAGGCGCGGGAGCGGGCGCACGTGCTGGTGGGCCTTGCCATTGCCGTGGCCAACATCGACGAGGTCATCCGCATCATCCGCGGTGCCGCCAACCCGGAAGAGGCGCGGCAGAAGCTGCTGGCGCGCGACTGGCCGGTGGAGGACATGCTGGGCTACATCCGGCTCATCGACGATCCGCGCGTGATCTTCACCTCGGAGACCACCTGCCGGCTGACGGAGGTGCAGGCCCGCGCCATCCTGGAGCTGCGGCTGCACCGGCTCACCGCCCTGGGGCGCGAGGAAATCGGCGGACAGCTTGAGAAGCTGGCGGCGGAGATCGCCGATTATCTCGACATCCTGCGCTCGCGCCAGCGGGTGATGGACATCATCGTGCAGGAGCTGGACGAGGTGCGCGAGGCGCATGCCGACGAACGCCGCACCGAGATTGCCGAGCATTACGGCGAGGTGGAAGACGAGGACCTCATCGCGCGTGAGGACATGGTGGTTACGGTTACGCACAAGGGCTACATCAAGCGCGTGCCGCTGGCCACCTACCGCGCCCAGCGCCGCGGCGGCAAGGGGCGCTCGGGCATGAAGACGCGGGAGGAGGACTTCGTTACCCGCCTGTTCGTGGCCAATACCCACACGCCGCTGGTGTTCTTCACCTCGCGCGGCATGGCCTATCAGCTTAAAGTGTGGCGGCTGCCGCAGGCCGCGCCCAATGCGCGCGGCAATGCGCTCATCAACCTGCTGCCGCTGGAACAGGGCGAGACGGTAACCAGCGTGCTGCCGCTGCCCGAAGACGAGGAGCAGTGGGGCGAGCTGGACGTGATGTTCGCCACCAAGTCCGGCAACGTGCGGCGCAACCGCCTGTCCGACTTCACCGGCATCAAGCGCAACGGCAAGATCGCCATGAAGCTGGATGAAGGCGATGCCATCCTCGATGTCGCCATCTGCACCGAGGAAGACGACATCCTGCTGACCACCGCCGCCGGACAGGCCATTCGCTTCCCCGTGCCGGAGGTGCGGGTGTTTGCCGGGCGCAGCTCCACCGGCGTGCGCGGCATCCGCCTGGCCGAGGGGGATGAGGTCATCTCCATGTCGGTGCTGAAGCACTTCGAGCTGACGCCGGAAGAGCGCGATGCCTATTTCCGCATGAAGCGAGGCGAACAGGCAGAGCTTTCGGCGGAGCGCTTTACCGAGATCGAGGCGGCGGAGCAGTTCATCCTCACCCTGTCCGAACGTGGCTACGGCAAGCGCAGCTCAAGCCACGAGTTCCGCATCACCGCGCGCGGCGGCAAGGGCATCACGGCAATGGCGGTGAACGACAAGGTGGGCCGTGTGGTGGCCGCCTTCCCCGTCGAGGATGGCGATCAGATCATGCTGGTAACGGACCGGGGCAAGCTCATCCGCACCAGCGTGCAGGACATCCGCATCGCCGGGCGCGCCACGCAGGGCGTCATCGTGTTCCGCACGGCGGAGGACGAGCGGGTGATGGCGGCGGAGCGCATCTCCGAGCCGGAAGAGGACGAGGAGAGCGGGCCGGATGGTGAAGACGCTGCCAGTGGCACCGAAGATTCCGTCGAAGGCAGCGCGCCGGATGTGAAGCCGGAGGAAAATGGCAATGGCTGAGCAGCGCGTCGGCTTCTACCCCGGCTCGTTCGACCCGGTAACCTACGGCCACCTTGACATCATCACCCGCGCCGCGCGGCTGTTCGATGTGCTGGTGGTGGCCGTGGGGCAACACCATGCCAAGCCGGGGCTGCTGTCGCTGGAAGAGCGCCTGCAGGTGCTGGAGGCAGCGCTGCGGCCCATTCGCGACACCATTTCGGGCTGCGACATCCGGCTGGCGAAATATTCCTGCCTGACGGTGGAGGCGGCGCGGCGGGCCGGGGCCAATGTCATCGTGCGGGGTCTGCGTGATGGCTCGGACTTCGATGCGGAAGTGCGCATGGCACAGACCAACGCCACGCTGGATGCGGAAATAGAGACCATCTTCCTGGCCGCCAGCGCATCGGCGCGGATGATCTCCTCCACCCTCATCCGCCAGATTGCCGAGATGGGCGGCGACGTGGGGCGCTTCGTGCCAATGGAGGCAGCCGCCGCCCTGCGCCGCGCTTTCGCCCAAAAGAGCGGCGAAAACGATGCCTGAGCTGGCCAATCAATTGATCTCAGGGGAATGAAGGAAATGAAAACGACAAGGAAACTCTTGCCACTGGTTGCGGGGGCGTTGCTGGCGGCATCCATGGCTTCCGGCGCGCAGGCCGCCGGCGAGGCGAAGCAGTTGGGCCTCGACCCGCAAAATACCATCTACCTCGACCTGAAGGACAACTGCCGTGTGGTCATCAAGATGCTGCCGAAAGTGGCGCCGAAACACGTGGCGCGCATCAAGAAACTGGCGCGCGAGAAGTTCTATGACGGCATCATCTTCCACCGCGTCATCCCCGGCTTCATGGCGCAGACGGGCGACCCGACGGGCACCGGCATGGGCGGCTCGAAGTATCCCGACCTGCCGGCGGAGTTCTCGCGCGTGCCGTTCAAGCGCGGCACGGTGGGCATGGCGCGGGCGGCAGACCCCAACTCGGCCAACTCGCAGTTCTTCATCATGTTCGCCGATGGGCGCTTCCTGGACGGCAAGTACACCGTGTGGGGCGTGGTGGTGAAAGGCATGGAGTGCGTGGACAGGATCGCGCCGGGCGAGCCACCCGCCAACCCCGACAAGATCGTGCGCATGCGCGTGGCGGCGGACGTGGACAAGTGATGGGACAGTGATTCAACAAACAGGAGCAGGATCTTGAGCGAGCAGCAGAATCTCGACCCGGAAAACACCATCGTGTTCGACATCGATACCACCGATCCGGCAACGTCGGGCAAGGTGGTCATTCGCCTGCGGCCAGACCTGGCGCCGGAGCACGTGGCGCGCATCAAGGAGCTGGTGCGCGAGGGGTTTTATGACGGCACGCCGTTTCATCGCGTCATCGAGGGCTTCATGGCGCAGGGTGGCGACCCCACCGGCACCGGCATGGGTGGCTCGGACAAGCCCAACCTCAAGGCCGAATTCACCGATGCCCCGCACAGGCGCGGCGTTGCCAGCATGGCGCGGGCCATGGACCCCGACTCGGCCAATTCGCAGTTCTTCATCTGCACTGCCGACTGCCCGTTCCTCGACGGACAATACACCGTGTGGGGCGAGGTCGTCGAAGGCATGGAGGTGATCGACGCGCTGCCGAAGGGCGAGCCGGTGCCCAATCCGGGGCGCATCGTGAAGGCGCAGGTGCTGGCGGATATCGACAACGCCACCGGATAAGGCAACGGCGTCGTTCTCCTCAACAACCGCGAATCGAAACATCCGAAGGGGCCGGAAACAGCGTCAGCCGTTTCCGGCCCTTTCGCGGCATGCACCTGTCGAACTCACCACGCCTCCTCATACATCTTCACCGCCCGGTTCATTTCCTGCAACGTCTGCAGGCTCAGGGCATCCAGCGCCGCCAGGTCCACATCCGCGTCCTGCAACCCCTTGCGCAACATGGCCGAATAGCGGCTCCACAGCTCCTGCACCTTCTGCAACTGCTGCTGCAACTGCTCGTTCGGCGGGGCGGGAATGCCCTGCTTCGCATCTCCCTTCACCAGGGCCTGCAACGTGTCTCCGAACAACTGCATGGTCTTCAGCGCCCGCTGCCGGTTTTCATGCGTTTCGATGGCCAGCCGCACCAGCAGAAATTCCTTCAGCATCTTCTGCGTCAGCATGCGCTGCCGGCCAGCCAGGTTGATGACCACCGCGGCTTCGGCCGTATCGGCGCCAGCAGCGCGCTCGAACATCTTCACCACGTCATTCATTTCCGCCAGCAGTGCCGGATTGCTCTCGGCAATGCCCACCAGCATCGCGGTGCTCACGTCCCCGGCCAGCAGTTCCTCCAGCAGCGGCCAGAACCCGTCCCACAACACCTGCACGTTGCGCAGCCGCTGCAGGATGGCCGGATCGTTCGCCGGCACCAGCTTCAGTTCGTCATCACCCTTCATCAGGCCCTTCAGGGTGCGGTCGAACATCTTCATGGTGCGGCGCAGCCGTGTCGCATTCTCCTCGGGCTGCACCTTCAGGGCCAGCAGCAATGCCTCCTTGCTCATCTTCTGGGTGAGCATGCGCTGCCGGCCAGCCAGGTTGATCTGCACCGCCAATTCATTGGTGGCCTGCTGCACGATATTGCCAAGTTGCGACAGGTCCAGCCCCTGGGCCACGCCCGGCTGCGGCACTGCCCCTGCTGACATGCCAACCATCGACACCACGCACAACACACCGAGGATACGCTTTCCGCTCATCACTTTCGCTCGTCATTCTCATTCAACTGTCCCAACAGGGGAGACGATCACATCCCCTCATCAAGCAATTCCTCATGGCATTACCAGGCCGCCCGAGACTTGACCTGCATCAAGTGATCCCTTCCGCTCTTCAGCCAGCCGGCTGTCGCGGCAGAAACTGGCCGATGCCCGGACGCAGGAAGTGGTAGCGAAATGGCTGCCGAAACAGGGAACAGCCGCGCAGCGGTCTGTCATCATCATGTGTACGGCTCATGACATGCTGCTTCTGCAATTATAAAATGCAATATTTTCATACCACTCTCCCCAAAATATATAGAACACACAATAAACGAACTAGAAATATATGATATACCCCTTGCCAGATCGTTGATACGCACGGCGTGAAACGCCCAAGACTGCGCGTCTTTTCCGCCTCCTCTTGCAGCAACCGATTCGCCCGCACTATGATTCGCACCGGACGCTGCCGATGCCGCCTGCCTCATGGGGACCGCAACATGGGGCAGGCACATTGCAGAAGTGGCGCAGCCCGGCAGCGCACGCCTAGAGGGAAACGGAATGATCGGGGGCAACACCAATGACCATGCAGGGGGCATCTTCTTCTTCCGTGCAGGCGCAAGGCCTTGCACGCCAACTGGCACTGCCGCAGCAGCAGATGCTGTTCCGGTACTGGCACAGCCTGTGCGAGACGGCAGATGACTGGCCATCCTGGCGCGCCATTCGCCTGCCTGACATCCGTCTGTTGCTGCCGCATCTGCTGATCATCGAGCCGCGACCGCAGCCACAGGGCATGTTCGTGCGCCTTGCCGGCAGCAGCCTGTGGGACATCCATGGCCGCGAGATCACCGGCCTGACACTGGCGCATGAACACTGGAACATCCATGATGCCTACTGGCGGCGCCTGCATGAGCGCCTCATGCAACAGCCGCAGCCCGAATGCGGCCACCTGAAGGACGAGGAGCGCGCTGTCGTCGTGTTCTGGATGCGGCTGCCGCTGCTGGGCGAAAACGGTGAAACCTGGCTGCTGGGGCTGGACATTGCCGTACCCATGAGCCGCGCGCTGAATCACCTGGCCAATGATGGCGTGCAGGATGCCGCCAGCAACAAACCGGACCTGCACGCGGCAGGTGAACAGCAGGTGCGGCGCATCGTGGCCAATCGCGCCAACGACAACGGTGGCCTGCATGACGCAGCCCTGCGGCAATGTGCCGGTGATGCTCCGGCATCGCGCATTTCCATCTCCATACGGCCGCAAATCCGGCAGCCGGCCTGAACTGAAGCAGGACGGGCGAGGCGGCACGCATGCCCCTTGCTCCACAATTCTGCCGCTCTCGTGTCGAACGTGAAGAAAAGTTTTCCAGCCTGCCTTGCAGGCTGGAAATACTTTTCTTGAGGAAAAACAAGGCGTCCTGCTGGCTTGGGACGGCCCGGCGCCAGCAGGACATCATTTCTGGTTCGAGCAAATTCTCATAAAAGCACTTTTTATTCAGTCTATTGCAAAATACTTCACGCTTGACTCTCGTGCATGTGGCAGGC
>JALSGQ010000033.1 GCA_026982665.1 Hyphomicrobiales bacterium
CTGCTGGCTTGGGACGGCCCGGCGCCAGCAGGACATCATTTCTGGTTCGAGCAAATTCTCATAAAAGCACTTTTTATTCAGTCTATTGCAAAATACTTCACGCTTGACTCTCGTGCATGTGGCAGGCCTGGGGGTGGCAGGCTACCGAAAGGGAGACGGGGCTACGGGAGGCTGGCATCCGTGCATGGCTGCCGTGCTCGCGTGGCAGAGCCGGTGGTGGCGGGATGGCAGAAGGCATTGCGGCCTGTCTGGCCTGCAGCATTCATTGCCGGCAGGCCTGATGCGTGCGCGTGCCCTTGACCTGCCGCGGCCTGCAGACCATGAAGCAAGCCATCGTCGAAGAGGGCTACCCGCCCCTGCCCCACTGCCCCGGAGAATGTCGCCATGCCCCGCCCCGGAGCGCGAGAATTTGCCCTGCTGTTGCTGCTCGCCTTCATCTGGGGCTCGTCGTTCACCCTCATCAAGGTGGTGGTGCCGCATCTGCCGCCGCTGTCGCTGACGTTGTGGCGGGTGGCGCTGGCCACCGTGGCGCTGCTGGCGGCAGCATGGTGGCTGGGGGAGCGGCTGCGCTTTTCCGCCACCGCCTGGGGGTGGATCGTGCTGGCGGGGCTTACCGGCAACATTCTGCCCTTCACCCTCATCTCCTGGGGGGAGGAGCATATCGATTCCGGCCTTGCCGCCATTCTCATTTCCATGACGCCGTTCATGGTGCTGCTGCTGGCACATTTCCTCACCGGCGATGAGCGCATCACTCCGCGCCGCGCCGTGGGCATGATGCTGGGGCTTGCCGGCATCATGGTGCTGATGGGCCCGAACAGCCTGCAGGCCCTGGGCGAAGACATGCTGCGGCAGCTGGCCATCATTGCCGCTGCCGCCTGCTATGCCGTCAACACGCTGATGGTGCGCCACCTGCAACTGCGGCATCTGCATCACGGCGCATCATCGGCCACGGCATCTCCGGACAGAAACAGCAACCGCATGAATTACCGCACGCCCGGCGCACCTGCCGATGATCGTGGGCAGGCAGGCGGCGCGCACGGCTCCGTGCGTGCGGGCAGCGGCCCCGTGGCGCTGGCCGCCGCCATCATGCTGGCCTCCACCATCGTCCTGCTGCCTTTCGTTCCGTGGCTGGAGGGCGTGGTGATACCTGCAGCGGACGTGGCGGCCTGGGCGGTGCTGCTGGGGCTGCTGCACACCGGCGTGGCGACGCTCATCATGTTCGCCATCGTGCGCCGCGCCGGTGCCACCTTCTTTGCCACCATCAACTTCCTGATTCCGGTGATAGGCTACCTGCTGGGCGTGCTGCTGCTGGGCGAGAGCTTCTCGCTGCGCGCGGTGCTGGCGCTGGCGCTCATCCTCGCCGGCATCACGGCCGTTTCCGGCGTGCCGCTGCGTCGCCATGACACCCCCGGCAACACCGTTGCATGACCATGGCGTTGCTCAGGAGGCTTCCGGCACCTCGGCGGATGCATCACCTGCCGATGCTGCATCATCCACCGCATCTTGCCGGCGCAAGGATGCCTCGTGGAGAGGATGACCCGGCAGGTATTCGCAGCGAATGCCGGTGAAAGGCACGACTTGCGCGCTGCCGCCGGTTGCTGCCGCAGATGTCGATTTGCCCTCTTCCATTGCCCGCCGCCGCAATGCGCGCCGCGCACTGCTCCATGCAGCCGGCCACACGACCTCGCCCATGATCCCGTTTCCCTGTGCCCCCGGTTACCGTGGTGCCTGCCGCCCGTTGCCGGACAAGATGCACCGGCCGGCACCACCGATGGCTGTATTGAACGGAATGCATGGTTAACAGGCGCTTAACGGCATGTTCCGGTGCC
>JALSGQ010000034.1 GCA_026982665.1 Hyphomicrobiales bacterium
TGCCTCCTCGGCGATCTTCTCCGCCACGCCAGCGGCATCGGGCCAGTCGAAACCGGCGCGGGCGGCGCGCTTCTGCAGCTTCTCCGCCCGCATCAGGGCAGGCAGGGCCAGCGCCACGCCGTCCATCAACGAGGGTGGAGTGGCATCTTCTTGCGCATCTGATCCGCTTTTTGCCGCCCGCTCGCGCTCCTTGGCCTTTTCCCAGAAGTCCGGTGCCACCTGGCCGCGCTCCTCGGCGCTGCCGAAGACGTGCGGGTGGCGGAAGATCAGCTTCTCGACGATGGCGCGCACGACGTCGGGGAAGGCGAAATGCCCTTCCTCCTCCGCCATGCGCGCGTGAAACACCACCTGCAGCAGCAGATCGCCCAGCTCCTCGCGCAAACCTTCCATGTCGCCGCGCTGAATGGCATCGAGTACCTCATAGGCCTCCTCGATGGTGTAGGGAGCAATGGTGGCGAAGGTCTGCTCCCTGTCCCATGGGCAACCGGTATCCGGATCGCGCAGGCGGCGCATCACTTCCAGCAGGGTGGCAATGTCGGATGCATCCATGCGCTTGATCGGGTCGTCATCATGATCGTGGCTGTGCATAGTCGTTCTTCCCAGGCTGCGCGGGTGGCAGGAATCAGTCTATAACGCAGGGCATGAAGGTTGCCGATGTCATACGGGGCGAGGTGCCGTTCGTCCACCTGCGGGTGCGCAGCGCCTATTCGCTGGCCGAGGGGGCGTTGCCAGTGCCCATGCTGGCCAGGCTGGCGCGCGAGCATGAAATGCCGGCACTGGGAGTGGCGGACACCAACAACCTGTTCGGCGCGCTGGAGATTTCGCAGGCGCTGGCGCAGGCAGGCATTCAGCCCATCACCGGCTGCACGCTGACGGTGGCGTGGCAGCCCTTGGCCGGGGCGCAGTCAACTGCCGGCAACGGGGCAGGCGGCAGTGCGTCGCGCAATGGTGGTGCGGCGGGCATGGGGGGCAGACTGCAGGAAGCCTTCCTGCACCCGGTGGCATTGTTCGCCATGAGCGAGCAAGGCTATGCCAATCTCATGCAGCTGGCTTCCAGGGCATGGCTTGAAGGCGCGCGGGAGGGCATGCCACACGTGCGGCAGCAAGACCTGGCGGCGCTGTCGGAAGGCCTCATCTGCCTCACCGGCGGGCCGCAGGGGCCGCTGGATTCGGCGCTTGCCGAGGGGCAGGAGGAACTGGCGCGGGCATGGCTTGATTTCCTGCACGATGCTTATGGCGATCGCCTCTACATGGAGCTGCAGCGCCACGGGCTGGAACGCGAGCGGCGCGTGGAGCCGCAACTGGTGGCGCTGGCTTACGAGCATGGCATTCCGCTGGTGGCCACCAACGATTGCCATTTTCCGCGAAAGGAGGATTACGAGGCACACGATGCGCTGCTGTGCATTGCCGATGGCGAGGTGCTGGCCAACCCTGACCGGCGGCGGCTGACGCCGGAGCATTACTTCAAGAGCGCGGCGGAGATGCGGGCGCTGTTTGCCGACCTGCCGGAGGCCATGGAGATGACGGCGGAGGTGGCGTTGCGCTGCCATTTCCGCCCCACCCCGCGCAAGCCCATCCTGCCGCACTATTCCAGCGGTGGCGAGGAGGTGGCGGACGAGGCCGAGGAGCTCAAGCGCCAGGCGCGCGAGGGCCTGCGAAAGCGGCTGGAGAAGAGCGGGCCGTGGGAGGGCTTTACCGAGAAGGACTACGAGGAACGGCTGGCCTACGAGCTGGATGTGATCATCCAGATGGGCTTTCCCGGCTATTTCCTCATCGTGTCGGACTTCATCAAGTGGGCGAAGGCGCAGGGCATTCCCGTCGGTCCCGGCCGCGGCTCCGGTGCCGGATCGCTGGTGGCGTGGGCGCTGACCATCACCGACCTCGATCCGTTGCGCTTCGGCCTGCTGTTCGAGCGCTTCCTGAATCCTGAGCGCGTGTCCATGCCGGACTTCGACATCGACTTCTGCCAGGACCGGCGGGAGGAGGTGATCCGCTACGTGCAGGGCAAATACGGGCATGACAGCGTGGCGCAGATCATCACCTTCGGAAAGCTGCAGGCGCGCGCGGTGTGCCGCGACGTGGGGCGGGTGCTGGGCATGCCCTATCCGGTGGTGGATCGGCTGAGCAAGATGATTCCGCCCGATCCGAAGATGACGCTGGAAAAGGCGCTGGCGGAAGAGCCGCGCATTGCCCAGCTGGCGGAAGAAGAGCCGCAGGTGCAGCAGCTGCTTGACATCGCGCGCAAGCTGGAGGGGCTGTATCGGCATGCTTCCACCCATGCCGCCGGCGTGGTGATCGGCGATCGTCCGCTGACGGAGCTGGTGCCGCTCTACTTCGACCCGCGCTCGGAGCTGCCGGTTACCCAGTTCAACATGGCGTGGGTGGAGCAGGCGGGGCTGGTGAAGTTCGACTTCCTCGGCCTGAAGACGCTCACCGTCATCGAGCGCGCCTGCGACTTCATCCGCCGCCAGCAGCCGGATTTCGACATCAACCGCATCCCGCTGGATGATCAGCGCGCCTATGAGCTGATGGCACGGGGCGAGACGGTGGGCGTGTTCCAGCTCGAATCGGAGGGCATGCGCGATGCCCTGCGCCGCATGGAGCCGGACTGCATCGAGGACATCATCGCCGTGGTGGCGCTCTACCGCCCGGGGCCGATGGAGAACATCCCGAAATATTGCGCCATCAAGAAGGGCGAGGAAAAGCCCGACTACATGCACCCGAAGCTGGAGCCGATCCTGAAGGAGACGCACGGCATCATCGTCTACCAGGAGCAGGTGATGCAGATCGCGCAGGTGCTCTCCGGCTATTCGCTGGGCGAAGCCGACCTGCTGCGCCGCGCCATGGGCAAGAAGAAGCCGGAGGAGATGGCGCGGCAGAAGGAGCGCTTCGTTGGCGGCGCGGTGGAGCGCGGCATCGACAAGGCGCAGGCGGAGATGATCTTCGACCTGGTGGCGCGCTTTGCCTCCTACGGCTTCAACAAGTCGCACGCCGCCTGCTATGCGCTCATCGCCTACCAGACGGCGTGGCTGAAGGCCAATCATCCGGTGGCCTTCCTCGCTGCCTCGATGACGCTGGACATGGGCAACACCGACAAGCTGCACATGTTCCGGCGCGAGGCGCAGCGGCTGGGCATTGCCATAGAGCCGCCGGACGTGAACCGCACGCAGGTGCCGTTCGAGGTGGCGGAAGACGAAAGAACGGGCGAGAAGCGCATCATCTACTCGCTGGCGGCGCTGAAGAACGTCGGCGTCGGCGTGGTGGAGCACATCGTGCAGGTGCGAGAAGAAGGCGGACCGTTCACCTCACTGGCCGATTTTGCACGGCGGGTGGATCCGCACATCGTCAACCGGCGGGCGCTGGAATCGCTGGCCCGTGCCGGGGCCTTCGATGCCTTCGAGCCGAACCGGCGGCGGGTGCTGGAGGGGATCGACGCCATCCTGCAGATGGCGCAGCGGGCGCAGGAAGAGCGCGCCAGCGGGCAGGCCAGCCTGTTCGGTGGTGGTGATGACAATGCGCCGGGGGTGGTGGAAGAGGAGCTGCCGTTGCCCGAGGTGCCGCCGTGGCCGGGCATGCAGAAGCTGGAGGAGGAGTTTGCGGCGGTGGGCTTCTACCTTTCCGGCCACCCGCTGGATGACTACATGCAGGCGCTTTCACGCATTGGCGTGATGCCGTGGGCGGAGTTCCAGGCACTGGTGGAACGCCGCGGCTCGGGCAGTGCGCGGCTGGCGGGAGCGGTAACGGCGCGGCGGGACCGGCGCACGAAGAAGGGCAGCCCGTTTGCCTTCGTGGAGTTTTCCGACCCGACGGGGCAGTTCGAGGCGGTGTGCTTCTCCGAGCTGCTGGCCAGCGCACGGGAGCTGCTGGAGCCGGGGCAGAAGGTGATCATCGGCGTGGAGGCGACGCTGGAGGAGGCCGGGGTTCGCCTGCGGATGAGCAGTGTGGAGGGGCTGGAAGCAAAGGCGGCGCAGATTGGCCAGGGGCTGATGATCCACCTGCAGGCGGCGCAGGTGAAACCGGCGCTGAAACAGCTGCAGGGGCTGCTGCAGAATGGCGGACGCTCGCCGGTGCGGCTGGTGCTGCATGAAGAGGGGCTGGGCAGGGTGGACATGCTGCTGGGCGAGCAGTTCACCGTTACTCCACAACTGAAGGCGGCCTTGGAGGCGCTGCCCGGCATCATCGAGGTGCGGGAGCTGTGATACTTCCTTGCCGGGTCGCATGATGCAGACAACATTGCCTTGCGCATGCTTGGCAGGGCTTGTAGCCTGTGCATGTCATGCGTGGCGATCCCCCTGAAGGCAGGGCTGTATTGCCCATGAAGTCTGGCTGACCAATTGTCTGCCCCGACCGTTTCTTGCGCGGAAGAGCAAATGGGGATCCGCCTGATGTTTGGCTGCGGGGGCATCATCGCCCACCGCTGCCGGTGGCTCCCGAGCAATAATCTCGCCCAGCCAGCCCTTATCGGTTGCGAGGGGGTGGCGGCCCTCCGGGAGCCACCT
>JALSGQ010000035.1 GCA_026982665.1 Hyphomicrobiales bacterium
TTCGAAGTTTCCGCAGAGACTGCCGAAGCACTTGCCACCGACGCGGCAGCCACTCTGGCACCGTCGGCAGTTTCCTTGCCATCCTCGGCCGAACCGGCACCCCCGCCAGTATCATCCACTGCCTCGCCTCTGCCCTCGGCATCTGCCTCCACTTTTTCTGCGCTGCTGCCGATTACTTCTGCTCCGCGCTTGTTCTCATCACCAACAGCAGCACTGGCCATGCCATCCCGGCTGCTGGTGCTTGCAGTTGCGGCCGCGCCGCCAGCCAGCGCCACGGCACCGCCAGCCAGCGCTCCGCTGGCGACCGCATGCTGCCCGGTCTGCCGTGGCTGCTCCACATATCCATCCCGCGGCCTGCCACCACGCAGCAGCACGCACTGAACGAACCAGCCGATGATCCAGCCAATGATGAAGGCTGCCAGCAGCCACAGGATCAATTCCAGCAAGTGATGCATCATTCTTCCCCCGTCAGGCGGCCATGCCACCATTTCCACCCGTGGCGTCATTCCTCGATATCATGCGTGCTTCTGAACTGTGGCGGAATGCCGTCCCCCTCGCCACCGCAGGCACGCAAACCGAGCACCAGCCCCAGCAGCCCAGCCAGCAGCAACCACGGCCAGTAATGTCCGGCCACGGAAAGAAAGTCCTTGAAGTTCCAGAACTCTTCCATCGCTCATCCTCCCTGTGGCAGACCGGTCATTGCTGCCGTGGCCGCACGGAGATCTCGATGCGGCGGTTGATCTGCCGATTGCGGTCCGAATCATTGGCCACGAGCGGCTGCGTTTCCCCTTCGCCGCGGGCGATGATGACATCCGGATTCAAGCCGCGCTCCACCAGCGCCTGCTTCACGGCATTGGCCCGCGCCTCGGACAATTGCTGATTGCTGGCCAGGTCTCCCACGTTGTCCGTATGGCCAACGATGACCACTTCCATGTCGGCACAGCCCTTCAGCACCTGCGCCAGGCGGTCCAGCAGCAGCAGGCTGTCTTCGCTGATGTCGGCCTTGCCGGTCTCGAAGTGGATCATGTCCTGGATCAGCACCTCATCCAGCTGCTGCTGGCAGGCGTTGCCCAGCACCTCGGCAGGCGGCTGTGTCTCTGTGATGTTCCTGGCCTCGTCGATGACCAACAGCCTGGCCGTACGCATCTCCGGCAGCCTTGCGGCAGGCAGCATGAGGCGGAAACGCCCATCACCGTCGCTGACGAGCGGGCTGCCCGCCTCATCGATGTCGTATTGGTCATTCCCCACCACGATGCGCAGATGCCTGGCATCTTCCGCCGGCCACGTGCCGCGCATGATGGCCTGCATGCCGGCCAGCCGCAGCTCCTCCACCACTGGAGCGGCCGGTGGAGTGCGGTCGATGACGATCTCGCCGGTGGTCTTGTCGGTGCTGGTGGCATCCCCCTTGCCAATGGCAATGACCTTCACATCATGCACGCCTTCCGGCAGTGGTTCCACCGGCACCAGCACCCACAGCTCTCCTTCGCGTTTCAGGTGGCCATCGCCCTCCTCGTAGGTATGCCCGGCCAGCTCCACCTTCAGGCGCAACACCTTTTCCGGCGAAACGATGGCCCCGGTAATGCGGGGTGTCTGCCCATTGCTGAGCAGCCTGTTCACCGTCGGCGCTGGCGGCGGCTCGGGGGCCGGAGCTGCTTCCGGTGCCGGCCTGGCTACAGGCGCGGGCGCAGCCTTCGGCTCCTGTTCCTTCGGCATTTCCCGTGGCACCGGCACAGGCTTGGGAGCCGGGGCTTCGGCCACCTTCAACTCCTGTGCATCCACGCGCCGCACGCCATATATGGCATGCACCTTCTCAAGCACTTGCCGGCGCAGCTCCTGCGAGGGAACCTCGCCACGAATGATCACATCACGCCCGGCCACTTCCACCTGCGCAGCCTGCACGCCAGCCGCCTTCAGCTGCTGCTGCGCCTGCCGCCCCAGTTCCTGCTCCAGGGACGGCGTGCCAAAAAACCATGCACCCGCTGTCAGCACGCCCAGTCCCGCCACTGCCAACGGCCATGCCTTGCGCTTCTTCCCCGTCATGATCCCCCCGGTTGCCTGATTGCCACGACATCAGAGTCCGGCCGCAGCTTCTTCACTCTGCTCGAAATGCCAGCTCCTGCACGCACGCGGGCTGTCGAAAACCCCTTTCACGCCTGACGAAAACCGTATCTTCACGCCAGACTGATACCATGACTCGCGGATTACGCGTCCCCTGCCCATACAAACCCTTCAGTGGAAGGGTTAACGCTGCCACCATGGCAAGTCAAGCAGGGCTGTGGACAGGTAGTGGCAGAAAATCAACGCAATGTCTCTGCCTGTTGCAGTTCTTCGGCAGTTGCCGGACGACGGCGGCGCGGATCTATGCTGAGCTGCCTTGCCGGCAGCCCCGGCGCGGCAAAGACCTGGCCGGGGTAGATGCGATCCGGGTCGCGGATGCGGTCGCGATTGGCCTCGTAGATGGTGGTATAGCGCACCCCCTTGCCGTAGATCACGCGCGCGATGTTCCACAGGTTGTTGCCGGGCTGCACGACGATGAAGCCACGGGCACCCTCCTGTTTCCTCCCGGCAGCTGCCTGTTGGGCCTGCCTGTCTTCAGTTGTGCCATCCGCGCGCGACACCGGACGTGCTGCGACATCAATCCCGGGCATGGCAGCGCCTGTCTCGGTTGCATCGGCATCCAGGCTCGCAATACGGGCATCGACATTGTCCGTCTCATTCGCAGTGGCAGTGGCACCGCCTGCCACCGTTCCAGCTTCACGCTCGGCCTTTCCTGCGCGTGCCAGCTGCTGCACGTCAGCCCGCACGAATGGCAGTTCCATGCGCTGCAGCACACGCCCGTCCGCCGCCAGTGCATCCACCCGCAAGATATGCTTGCCCGGCGCAATGCTGGCACGCCCGCTCCATTGCCATCTCCCCTCCGCATCGGCCTGCACATCGCCCAGATGCCTGTTGTTCACATACAGGCGCAATGCCGCTCCTGCCCCACTGCGGCCCGTGAAGAAAATGGCTCCATCGCTGTCGTAATCCACGACCTCCACCAGCAGCGCAGGTGCACGAGAATCCACAACAGCGGAAGCTTCTCCGGAGAAAGATGCGCCACCCCCGGCAGCCTCCTGCGGGGCCGACTTGCGCTCGAAGAAGGACCGCGCCGCACTTGCCAGTTGCTCGCTTCCGGCCCGGCGTGCAGCAATGCCCTCCCGTTCAACCTGTTCCTGCCGCGCCGCCATGTTGTCGGCAGCGGCAGACGCCGTTTCCCCAGCGGTTGCAACCGGTGCCGCATCCGCATTCTCCGGCACGGCGGAGCCATTCCGAACGTCCCCGCCGGTGTCTGCAAGGCGCGGCATGGCGGGTTTCTGCAACACGCGGCTCGGCGCATCCGGGGAAGAAAGCACCACCAGTGGCGGGCCACCGGCCTTCGCCGGCTTCATGCTGATGAGCACCGTCTGCCGCGCACGGGCCAGCACGTTGCCGTCTTCATCCTCGGTGCGGATGGTGAGTTGGTGCGTATCGCGCAATGGCGGCTCGTCATCGGTATCGAAGGCCCACGCACCCTGTGCATCGGCGCTGGTGAATCCGATGACTTGACCATCCACCAGCACCACCACCGTGGCACCGGGCTGCGCACGGCCGGCAAGCACCACATGGCCGTTCTCATCCACCTGCACGAGATCGAACACCGGCAGTTGCCCACCGCTGCCCGCTGGTGTTGATGCAGCAGTGCCCGAAGTGGCCTCTGCACCTGTTTGACCTGTTTGCCCCGATTCCACCGTGGCGGGAGCCGTGGAGGCCTGACCGTCATCACCGCCAACGGCAGCACCCCCTGCCTGCGGCTCTTGTACCGACGATTGTGATGGTACCTGCGAGGAATCCCTGCCCACCTGCGGGGCTGAAGGACGTTGTGGCGCACCCTCGGAAGTTTCTGCCGCAGGCCGCGTCAGGGCAGCCACATGCGAAGCGGGTGCGGGGGCATCAACAAAACGCTGCCACCCGAATATTGCCGCGGCCGCCACGGCCAGCACGGCCAGCAGAACCATTGTCCATGTGCCCAGGCGATCCATCCCGCGCCCTCCCTCGGCTTCAGATCGCCCCCGGTCCTTGCGCCGGACATTCCCGGAAGAACAACCGACACACAATCACCACTGGAAAGGGTTCCGGCAAAAACGGCCTGCTGTCAAGCGCAAAGCGCCAGCCATCCGGACAGGCCGGCACCTGTGCGCAAGCCCCCCTCTCCAATGCACGCCAGCCCAGCGCCTTGGTGATCGAATGCGCAGGGCACCCTGCAATCAGGAGGTGTTCGTGGCAGCCAGCCCCCTGCTGGAGCAACGCCGTGCCGGGCAGGATACAAGCCCCGCATGCAACGCACCCGGCTGCGCTCACAGTTGGCGCGCGCGGAAAGTGTCGCACTGGCGGATGTCGCCGGTCTCGAAACCGCGGCGGAACCAGCGCACGCGCTGTTCGGCGCTGCCGTGGGTAAAGCTGTCCGGCACCACGTAACCACGCGAGCGCTTCTGCAGGCGGTCATCACCAATGGCCGCCGCCAGCCGCAGCGCCTCTTCCAGGTCGCCACGCTCCAGCAGGTGCCGATTGGCTGCGCCCCACACGCCAGCCAGGCAGTCCGCCTGCAGCTCGACCCGCACCTGCAGCTGATTGGCCGCCACCCGGCCCACCCGTGGCTTGCGCCGCTGCACTTCCGAGAGAATGCCCAGCAGGTTCTGGACGTGGTGTCCCACTTCATGGGCGATCACGTAGGCCTGCGCAAAGTCGCCCGAGGCTCCAAGCTTGCGCTGCATGTCGCGGAAGAAGGAGAAATCCAGGTACACCTTGCTGTCCAGCGGGCAGTAGAACGGCCCCATGGCGGCAGAAGCAAATCCGCAGGCCGAGCTGACCTGCCCGGAGAACAGCACCAGCTTCGGCTTCACGTATTCACGCCCCAGCCGCTGGCGAAAGATGCGATCCCACGTGCGTTCCGTGGTGCCCAGCACCTTGGCCACGAACATCTTTTCCGCATCATTTCGCTGGCTGCCGGCCGGATTGCCGGGAACACCCGGCCCGGTGGCCACCTCCCGCGTGGGCGAGGGCATGGGCAGGCCGCCACCCCCGCCACCGAAGATGAGCGACAGCGGGTTGATGCCCATCAGCCACGCCAGCCCCAGCAGCAGCACGATGGTGCCAATGCCGAAGCCGCCACTGCGCCGCCCCATGGGCAGGCGCACCCGCCGCCCGCCAAAACCGCCACGCCCGCCCGGAAAGCGCGGAAAGCGGAACGGCCCGCGCGCACCACCCGCGCCACGCCTGTCCTCGATGTTGTGCGAAGGTCTTTCGTCGTCCAGCCGCATTTCGTCTTCCCCCGGTCGTCTGCAACAGGCTCTGGCAACTTGCCTTGATCCGCCTCCAGACTACCCCGCATCAGCGCAATGACACAAGGGTGGCCTGCACTTCCGGGCCGCTGAAACCAGACGCTGAACAACGAAGAAAGCCGCCAGTTCAGCCGCCACCAGCCTGCCCGTGCCGCAACCGCCACGCAACATAATCGCCGCCGTCAATCACCGGCAACCCGTCGGCATCCAGCGCATACTCGTAGATCCATGCCCGCAGCCTGCCGCCATCATCCATGTGCACCAGGGTGGTGATGCGGCGATATTCATGCGGCAACGGGTGGCTGGCATCACAACCCTCGTAGGAATCGAGCCGCGCCAGCACCATTGCCCCGGCCTGCCCGCCGGGCAATGCCCACACCTCTCCGCGCACGCGCTCCATCTCTTCGGCGCTCGCCGGCTCTTCCACGCCCATCTGTGCGCACGCGCCCCGTGATTCTTCGGGCATTGCCGCCCTTCCCGCCTTCCCTGCCAGCACCACCCCCGGATAACGCCCCAGGTCGAACAGCCGCCCACGCACCCATCCCTCGCCAACGAAGCGCGCCTGCCGCGCCAGCACCCCGTGCATCGGATGCCGCAATGCCCGCCGCAAGGTGCCGTAAACGAACAGGTGCCGCACCGCCTCACGCATCATGCCGCCAGCCCGATTGTTGAACCGGTCATGCCGTGCGCAGCTGCTCCAGCTCCGCGATCAGCCCCCGTGCAAAGGTGGAAAGCCCCTGCCGCCGCTCGCGCTTCAGGTGCTCGGCGCGCAGGATGGCGCGGATGTCCGCCAGCGCCTCTTCCACCACGTCGTTGATGACCACGTATTGATATTCTGCCCAGTGGGCTATCTCGCCTGCCGCCCCGGCCATGCGCCGGCGAATGACCTCTTCCGGGTCCTGCGCACGGGTCCTCAGTCGTTCCTGCAATGCCGCGCCCGACGGTGGCAGCAGGAACACCGTAACCACGTCGCAACGCAGCGCCTCGACGATCTGCTGCGCCCCCTGCCAGTCCACGTCGAACAGCACGTCGCGCCCCTGCTCGAAGGCTTCCTCCACCTTCTGCCGCGGCGTGCCGTAGAAGTTGCCGAACACCTCAGCCCATTCCAGCAGGCCGCCGGAGTCGCGCAGGCGCACGAACTCCGCCTCATCGACGAAGTGATAGTCGCGCCCATCCACCTCCCCGGGGCGTGGCGGGCGCGTGGTAACGGAAACGGACATCATCATGTGCGGCTCGCTCTGCAGCAGCAAGCGCGACAGCGTCGTCTTGCCCGCGCCGGATGGCGAGGAAATGATCATGCCCAGCCCGCGCCGTTTCAGCGCCACCCTTCCGTTGCCCGTGCTCGCATCGCCCGCCTTCACATTGCTCGTGTTCGCATTGCTCGTGCTCATGCCCCCTGCCCCGTCATTCGATGTTGGCCACCTGCTCGCGGAACTGGTCGATGACCGTCTTCAGCGCCACGCCGATGTCGGTGATTGCCGCATCCACCGCCTTCGAGCACAGTGTGTTGGCCTCGCGGTTGAACTCCTGCGCCAGGAACTCCAGCTTGCGCCCCACCGGCTCCCCTGCCTGCAACAGCGCCCGCACGGCGGCGACATGTGCTTCCAGCCGGTCCAGCTCCTCGGTGATATCGGCCTTCACCGCCAGCAATGCCGCCTCCTGGTGCAGCCGCTGCGCATCCAGCGCCTCTTCCGATGCTTCCAGCAGCCGCGCCACCTGCTCCTTCAGCCGCGCCCGGATATTGCCGGGATCCAGCGCCGGATGCGCCCGCGCCCTGCCCACCAGCCGCTCCACCTCGTCCATCTGCCCGGCAATCACGCACGCAAGCCGCCTGCCCTCCTCCGCCCGCATCTCCAGCAGGGCCTCAAGCGCCTCTTCAAGCCCCGCCAGCAGCACATCCGCCTGATCCTGCGCCAGCGCCGAAAGATCCACCTGCGCCGTTTCCACCACGCCACGCACGTTCATCAGCCCCGCCACGTCCAGCCGCACGTCGGCCTGCATCTCCAGCCGCCGCGCGGCATTGAGCGCCTCGCGCATCAGCGCCTCCAGCAGCGCCCGGTTCACCCGCAGCGCCTGCGCCTCTTCCCGCGTGCGCACCTGCAGCGAAACCTGCACGCTGCCGCGCTTCAGCCGCGCCGCAATGCGCTTGCGCACCTCCGGCTCCAGCGCATCGAAACCACCGGGCAGCCGCAGCCTCACATCCAGCCCGCGCCCGTTGACGCTGCGCATCTCCCACTGCCAGGAAAAATGCTCCCCCTCGCCCTGCGAGCGGGCAAAACCCGTCATGCTGTAAGGTGCCATGCGCGCAAGGTTCCCCTGCTGGCTGCCGGCCCGCCAACAGCTCCCCGCGCTGCAACTTCGCAAGGCAGGCCAGTCCGTGTTTCCTGACTGCGGCTGGTATAGCGCGCCCCCCCGCCAACGAAAAGCCGTTCAGGGCCGCTTTTCCTCCACCTGCTCCTGCCCGGCCCGTGCTTCTTCGGAAGCAGGTGCCGCCTGCCGCCCTTGCTGCCCTTTCCGGCCTTGCTGCCCCTGCTGTTGTTGCCGGGCCTTGTCCTTCGCCCGTTCACGCTCGATGGCCCGCAGCTTGCGCACGTTGCGATTGTGCGTCTTCAGGTCGGCAGCAAACAGATGCCGGCCCGAACCATCGGCAACGAAATACAGCTCGTCCGTCTCCAGCGGGTTCAGCACCGCCTCGATGGAAGCGCGGCCCGGGTTGGCAATGGGCGTGGGTGGCAGGCCGCGGATGATGTAGGTGTTCCACGGTGTTTCCGTGCGCAGGTCCTTCTTCGTCAGCGGGCGGCCCAGCGGCCAGCCCTTGGTGATGCCGTAGATGACGGTGGGGTCGGCCTGCAGCCGCATGCCCTTCTTCAACCGGTTGATGAACACCGCGGCAATGCGCCGCCGCTCTTCCGGCACCGCCGTCTCCTTCTCCACGATGGAGGCCAGGATCACCGCCTCGCGCGGGGTCTTCAGCGGCAGTCCCTGCTGGCGTTTCGGCCACAGCTCGGCCAGCAGCCTCTCCTGCGCCCGCATCATCTGGCGCAGCAGGGCATCGCGCTGCTTGCCGCGGGTGAACAGGTAGGTATCCGGCAGCAGCACCCCTTCGTCGGGCACCACCGTGATCTGCCCCACCAGCGCCGGATGCTCGCGAATCCGTGCCAGCGCCTGCACCGTGCTCAGGCCTTCCGGAATGGTCAGCTTGTGCAGGATGCTCTTCCCCGTGCGCAATTCATCCAGCACTTCGCGCACGCTCACGCCGGGCATGAAGGCGTATTCGCCAGCCTTCAGCGGACGCCGCTCCCCCAGCAGCTTCTGCCACACCAGGTAGGCCATCATCAGGTGGCGCGAGGAAATCACCCCCTCCTGCTCCAGCCGTGCGGCAATCTGGCTGCTGGCCATGCCGCGCTCCACCAGCACCACCTTGCGCTCCTGCAGTGGCCCGTCGCGCCCGGCCAGGTGGATCATCCCCACCAGCACGCCCAGTCCCGCCCCCGCCAGCGTCAGCAACACCACCAGCCGCGAGAACAGGATCCACGCCACGCTGCGCCGTGGCCGTCCACCGGGATTTCTGCCCTTTCGTGCCTGCATCACCCCATCACCAATCCGTCTTCTTCTGCTTCACCGCCCCGGTGGGCAAGCACCAGCCTGTCAGCAACGACGGCGCGCAAACCAGCCCCTGCTACCAGCAAGCCCGGCCGAAAGACATGAAACAATCGCAAGAAAGCGGAAAATTGCCCGCAACAAGGCGGAAAAACGACACGCAGACAAATACCGGTGCACGCCACGACAACAGCAGGAAACAGTCAGGAAACCGGCAACAGAGTGCTCGACGCATCACGCCACATGGCAGCAGCATGATGCCACAACCGGACTATCGTGCTGCGCCATACGCGCCTGCCTGCAGGCAGGCGCCGACGAACGCCTCCCTGACTTCAGGTTTCGTGGCTCACGCCACCCGCTTGAAGACCAGCGCGGCGTTGGTGCCACCGAATCCGAAGGAGTTGGACAGCGCCACGTTGATCTCGCGCTGGCGCGGCGCATTGGCGCACAGGTCGATGGCCGTCTCTACCGACGGATTGTCCAGGTTGAGGGTGGGCGGTGCCACCTGGTCCCGCATGGCCAGCACCGAGAACACCGCCTCCACCGCGCCTGCCGCACCCAGCAGATGACCAATGGCCGACTTGGTGGAAGACATGGCCACATCCGCCGCCCGGTTGCCCAGCAGCCGCTCCACCGCCTTCAGCTCGATCTCGTCGCCCAGCGGCGTGGAGGTGCCATGCGCATTGATATAGTCGATCTCGCCCGGCTGGATGCCGGCCTTCTCCACCGCCATGCGCATGCAGCGATAGGCACCATCGCCATCCTCTGCCGGCGCGGTGATGTGATAGGCATCGCCAGACATGCCATAGCCGGCAAGCTCCGCGTATATGCGTGCACCGCGCGCCCTTGCGTGCTCGTATTCCTCCAGCACCACCATGCCGGCACCCTCGCCCATGACGAAGCCATCCCGCCCCTCGTCCCACGGGCGCGAGGCCTTCTCCGGCGTGTCGTTGTAGCTGGTGGAAAGCGCCCGGCAGGCGATGAAGCCGGCAATGCCCAGCGGGCAGATGGCCTGCTCGCAGCCTCCCGCCACCATCACATCGGCATCTCCCCGCGCGATGATGGCGGCAGCATCGCCAATGGCGTGCGCACCGGTGGCGCAGGCCGTAACCACCGCCGAGTTGGGCCCCTTCAGCCCGTGGCGGATGGAGATGACACCGCCGGCGAGGTTGATCAGCGAACCGGGAATGAAGAACGGGGAAACCCGCCGAGGCCCCTTTTCCTTCAGCAGCAGTGCCGTCTGCTCGATGCTGGCCAGCCCACCGATGCCGGAACCCACCAGCACGCCGGCGCGCTCGCGCTCCTGCTCCGTCTTCAGCTCAAGCCCGGCATCCTGCATGGCCTGCCCGGCAGCAGCGACGGCAAACACGATGAACTCGTCATTGCGCCGCTGTTCCTTGGGCTCCATCCAGTCATCGGGGTTGAAGGTGCCGTTCTCGCCATCGCCCTTCTTTACCTCGGCAGCGATGCGGCACGCCATGCCGGAAGCATCGAAACGGGTAATGGGGCCAATGCCGGAGCGCCCGGCCAGGATGGCCTGCCACGTGTCTTCCACATTGCCGCCCAGGGGCGTTACCAGCCCCAGCCCGGTTACCACCACCCTGCGCATGCCGCCGGCTCCTCTTCTTCAGGAAATTGAAGGCTTCCGAAGCAAGGCTCCCGAAGCGAAGGCCCCTTCACGAAAGCGAAGGCCTTTCACAGATGAAGATGCGCCCGCAACAATACCGGGCGCATCCCTCTCAATGCACGAGAGCAGCCACTGAACGAAAACGGCTGCCGCCGCACCTGCTGCGCGCCACGTCAAGCCCCTGCGCCGTTGGCAAGGCCCGGCAATCGTTTGCCAGGCACCACCGGTATTCGCAAGGAATACGCCTGCAAACCGGAAGATGGGGAGCTCGCGCGGCGCAGGGCTCCTGCCTCAGGCGCTGGCGTTCTTCTCGATGTACTTGATGGCGTCGCCCACCGTCTGGATGGTCTCGGCCGCATCGTCCGGAATCTCGATACCGAACTCTTCCTCGAAGGCCATGACCATCTCCACGTTGTCCAGGCTGTCCGCGCCCAGGTCATCGATGAAGCTGGCGTCTTCCGTTACCTTGTCGGCATCCACGCCCAGGTGCTCCACCACGATTTTCTTCACGCGCTCGGCAATATCGCTCATCTCTTGCCCTCATTTCTTGTTGTGTGTCATGCACCCCCGCAAGACCACCGGGCACAAGCGCAGCCTACGGGCGCGTCATGCGCCCTCCCGGCAGTCGATTCCGCTGTTCCCTACCATATTGACAGGCATTTTACAAAAGCCCGTCCACTCACGCCCCACATGCATCTCGTGCAGGCTTGCGCCGCATCCGGCCAGCCAGGGCCGGGGCACCCGCCTGCAGGGTATCTCCTGCGTCCACTGCCACGCCAGCACGCCAGCTGCCGCTGCAACAGCCTCAGCACATGACCATGCCGCCATTCACGCCCAGCGTCTGCCCGGTAATGTAGCCGGCCTCCTCCGAGGCCAGGAACACCGCCGCCGCCGCCACGTCTTCCGGCGTGCCGAAGCGCCCGGCAGGAATGCGCGCAAACAGCGCCTCGCGCTGCTGTTCGGAGAGTGCCTCCGTCATCGGCGTTTCGATGAAGCCCGGGGCAATGGCGTTCACCGTGATGTTGCGGCTGGCAAGCTCCTGCGCCAGCGCTTTCCCGAAGCCGATCATCCCGGCCTTGGCGGCGGCATAGTTGGCCTGCCCGGCATTGCCCGTCTGCCCCACCACCGAGGAGATGTTGATGATGCGCCCGAAGCGCTGCTTCATCATGGCGCGCATCACCCCCTGGCTCAGCAGGAAGGCGGCGGTGAGATTGACGTCAATGACCGCCTGCCAGTCCTCCGGCTTCAACCGCATGGCAATGTTGTCGCGCGTGATGCCGGCATTGTTCACCAGGATGTCGATGGCCCCGCCTGCCAGCTCCGCCGCCTGTGCAGGCAGCGCCTTCACCGCCTCCATGTCGGCCAGGTTGCACGGCGCGGCAAAGGCCCCCTCGCCCAGCTCCGCCACCCGCTCTGCCAGCACGTTCTCGCGCGTGCCGGAAAGCACCACGACAGCGCCTTGCGCATGCAATGCCCTGGCAATGGCCGCGCCAATGCCGCCCGTCGCGCCCGTAACCAGCGCCCTGCGTCCCTTCAGATCAAACATCGAAAAGTCCCCTCAAGTGATTCTGCCGATTCGGAAAAATGCGGCAGCTTCATCCACCATTACAGCAAGGCCATGACCACCGCCCCGGCCTCAAGCCGAGCCGCCCCGCAGGCGCTCGGCCAGCTTCTCCACCTGCGCCGGTGTTTCCACCGCCATGCCCTCGGCCCCCGGTGCATTGCGCCGCACCAGCCCGGTGAGCACCTTGCCCGAGCCAAGCTCCACGAACAGCCCCACGCCCTCGCCATGCATGTATGCCATGGATTCGCGCCAGCGCACCCTGCCCGTTACCTGTGCCACCAGGTTGTTCACGATTTCCGCCGGCTGTGTCTGCGGCCGCGCCGTTACATTGGCCACCACCGGCACCTTCGGCTCGCTCTCGCTGGCCTCGCCCAGCGCCCAGCTCATGGCCTCTGCCGCCTTCGTCATCAGCGAGCAGTGAAACGGTGCCGAAACGTTCAGCCGCACGGCGCGCTTCGCCCCCTTCTCCTTCGCCAATGCCTCGGCCCGCTCGATGGCCGGCATGTGGCCGGAGAGCACCACCTGCCCCGGCGCATTGTCATTGGCTACCTCGCACACCGCACCTTCACCGGCCGCTGCTGCGGCAGCGGCGGCCACGGCCTCCACCTCCGCCAGGTCCATGCCCAGCACCGCCAGCATGCCGCCCTCGCCCGGCGGCACCGCGCCCTGCATGGCGCGCCCGCGCGTTTGCAGCAGCTTGGCGGTGCGGTCCAGCGAGAACGCGCCCGCCGCGCACAACGCCGAATATTCCCCCAGCGAATGCCCGGCCATGAACGCCGCGTGATCGGCAAGATCGATGCCGAAATCCTCCTCCAGCACCCGCACCACCGCCATGGACACGGCCATCAGCGCCGGCTGCGCATTTTCCGTGAGCGTCAGCTCCTCCTCCGGCCCGTCCTCGATGATGGCCGAAAGCCTGCGCCCCAGCGCATCATCCACCGCCTCGAACACCCGCCGGGCGCTGCCAAAGGTCTGCGCCAGCTCCATGCCCATGCCCACCTTCTGGCTGCCCTGCCCCGGAAAGATGAAGGCAATGCCTGCGGTCTGCTCGCTCATCTCGGCTGTTCTCCTGCCCTGTTCCGGCCTGTGTGCGCATTGTCTCGGCGCACTTGCCCAATGCCTTGCACGATGCCTGCACGATGCCGTTTTCCGTGGCTCACGGCCCTCGCATGATTCACGGCTTTCCGTGTTTCACGGCTTCTGTGGCACACAATACGCTGCTCGACAATGCCCCCGCCAGCCGCAGTTGCCAGCCGCACCACTCCCTACGCGCACCATGGCGCGTGCGCCACGCAATCCTTTGCCAGCAGTGCCATTTCATGCCAAGATGCGGATGCAGATACCGCAAGCCGGAACCCATTGGGAGGACAAGGCCATGCTGCAACTCTCGGCAGACAAGGTGGCCCAGGTCATCACCCGTGCGCGTGAAGTGGAAGCCCGCACCGGCGCGTGGGAGTTGCCGGACCGCCTGCACCCCGGCGAGGAAACGGCGGAAATGGTGCTGGAGGCCCTGCGCAACGACCCCTCCCGCACCGCACTGGTTACCTTCCTTGGCGAGATGAACCGCGACGAACTGGCCGAGCTGGTGGCGCTGATGTGGGTTGGCCGCGGCTCCTACGATCCGGAGGAATGGGAGGAAGCGGTAGAGACCGCGCGCGACGAATACACCGGCCATGCCGGCACCAGCCGCTACCTGCTGGGCAATCCGCTGCTGGCCGAACACCTGGAGGAAGGGCTGGAGCGCATGGGCTACATCCCCTCCGACCTTCAGCACGACGTGCGCTGACCGGCACCTGCGCTGCCCGCCTTTCCCACGCTGCCTGCATGTCGTTGCAGGCCAGGCGTGTGCCAGCCCACGATGCCGCCATTGGCAATTTGCCCGTATCTTCGGCGAGATGCGCCTCACCGCCCCATGCGCTGCATGGCCTGCATCATGGCAAACTGCCGGCGCAGCGCCCGCAGCGCCTCGCCCATGCATTCTGCCGGAAGCGCGAACCGCCGCTCCTCGCCCGCCTTGGTCATGTAATGCCATTCCACCGAGCGCCGCGCTCCCTGCAGCATGTCCAGCACCGCGTCCGCCACCTCCGGTCGCACGGCAATGACGCGGCCGTTTTCCTGCGCCTGCAGAAACTCCGATGGCAGGTTCTCCGCCTCTCCGCCATCGACGGAAAGCCGCACCCCTGCCCCGGCATCTGCCGGCACCGGCAGGCTCAGCACGATGCGCCATGCATCATCGCTCAATTGCCGCGAGACCTGCAGCCTCTGCCCCTGCACCGCCATTCCCGGCAGCGCACAGCCACGCCCTTCCGTGCACATTGCCTGCCACGCACCGGCCTGCAGGATGACACGCGCGCCATCGCGCTCCCGCTGCACGGCGCAATCCTGCGCCACCGGTTGCACCGGCCGCAGCGGCTGCCGTTCCCCCATCGCCACGGAAGGGCCGACATCACCTGCCGCCACCGCACCGGCCCACGGAGCACCGGCCCAGCGCCTGCATTCCTGTGCTGCCGCATCCGCCGTGAAAGCACCGGCACCCGCCACAGCCATCAGCACCAGGCCAACACCCCACGCACCACGTCTCCTGCCCGACCACATGCCGCAACTCTCCTGCTCTGGTGTCTGGCATCCCTTTCATCCCCATGCTATGGCGCGCAACAGAAGGGAGCAAGGGATCATGAGCACGCAACATACGCCAGCCCCCCCGTCATCTCCACCACCGCGGCGCATTACCGCGCCGCAGATACGCGCCCGCAAGGGCAGCGAGCAGCCCATCGTCGCGCTCACCGCCTACCATGCCCACACCGCCCGCCTCGCCGACAATCACGTGGACATGCTGCTGGTGGGCGATTCGCTGGGCATGGTGCTGTATGGCCACGGCTCCACCCTGCCGGTAACGCTGGAACAGATGATCACCCACGGCCGCGTCGTCGCCTCTGCCGTAACGCGGGCGCTGGTGGTGGTGGACATGCCCTTCGGCTCCTACGAGGAAAGCCCGCAGCAGGCATTTCGCAATGCCGCGCGGGTATTGAAGGAGACCGGAGCCGCCGCGGTGAAGCTGGAAGGGGGCGCGCGCATGGCCGAAACCATTCACTTTCTCACCCGCCGCGGCGTGCCGGTGATGGCACACGTGGGGCTGACGCCACAGAGCGTGAACACCCTGGGCGGCTTCTTCGTGCAGGGGCGGGACGAAGCCCAGTGGGACATCATCGAGGACGACGCCCGCGCCGTGGCCGAGGCCGGTGCCTTCTGCGTGGTGCTGGAGGCCGTGGCAGAGCCGCTGGCCCGGCGCATCACCGCCAGCTGCCCCGCCCCCACCATCGGCATCGGCGCGTCAGCCGCCTGCGATGGGCAGATCCTGGTAATGGAAGACATGCTGGGGCTGAACCCGAATCCGCCGAAATTCGTGAAGGAATACGCCGACCTCACCGGCGTCATAGACCGCGCCATTGCCGAATATGCCGCAGATGTGCGCGCCCGCCGCTTCCCGGCGCCCGAGCACGTCTATGACATGAAGAAACGGCAATGATGCGCCGGCTTGCCTGCATCTGGTGTCATTTCCGTGCCATGTGCTTTGCACTTTGCGCCATTTTGCGGCAAACACCATTCCTGAGAGCAAACACCATCCTGAGAAATGCATGGCGCGCGATTGATGCTGATGGCATCACGCGCCTGCCGAAGAACGGGGAACAGGATCATGGCCGATGACGATTCGCTGCTGCGCGAGGTAAACGAGGAACTGCGCCGCGAGCGCATGGAACGGCTGTGGAAGCGCTACGGCAACCTGTTCCTGGCACTGTCGCTGGGCGTGGTGGCGGCCGTGGCCGGCTACAAGGGCTGGCAGTATTACCAGCAGCAGCAGGCGCAGGCCGCCGGCGAGGCCTACGTTTCCGCGCTCGACCTGCTGCAGCAGAACAAGCGGCAGGAAGCCATTGCCGCGCTGGAAAAGCTTGCAGGCGGCACGCACGCAGGCGCGGCGGCGCTGGCGAAGCTGCGCCTCGCCGCCCTGCACGCAGCTGATGGAAATGCCGAAAAGGCCGTGGCCCTGTATCGCTCCGTGGCCGACGACAAGGCGCTGGATCTGCCGCTGCGTGATGCCGCCCGCGTGCGCCATGCATGGCTGCTGGCCGACAGCGCCAGCCGCGAGGAGCTGGCGAAGCTTCTGGGCGGGCTGGATGTGGATGGCAATCCGTGGCGCGCGGCCGCCCGCGAGATCCTGGCGCTGGCAGCCCTGCGCGAAGGCGATGAGAAGACCGCGCGCGACTACCTGCGCCGCATCCTGGAAGACCCGGAAAGCCCGGCGGAAGCCCGTGGCCGCGCCACCGTGCTGTTCAACCGGCTGGGAGGTGCCGAAACGGCCGCCACCACCGCCAACGGCTCCGGCAATGGCAATGGCAGTGGCGGCAATGGCGGCAATGCTGCCGGCAACACCGCCAATGGCAGGACCGGCACCAGCGAGCAGGCGCAAGGACAGTAGCAGGCAATGAAGCGCACCCCCGCATATTCCGCCAATCATTCCCACGAGCACGCCAATGCCGGGCAGGGCACCGGGCGTGGCAATGGCACCGCGTCCATCAGCCGCCGCACCGCGCTGCTGGGCCTCACTGCCCTGCTCGGCGGCTGTGCCACTTCCGGCGACCTGCTGGATGACCTGCTGGGCAGCGGCGATGACGCACCCCTGCCGGGCAAGCGCGAGCCGCTGTTTTCCGCAACCGCGCGCGCCGGCAAGTCCACCGAGCCGGTGCTGCTGCCACAGGCCATCGGCATGCCCCAGTGGCTGCAACCGGGCGGCACCGCCAGCTCCGTGGTCGGCAACCCGGCACTGGCCGAGAACATCCGCCGTCGCTGGCGCGTGCAGGCCGCACGCGCATCCAGTGGTGCCAACCGCCTCTCCGCCCCGCCCATCGTTGCCAACGGCCGGGTGCTGGTGCTTGATGCCTTTGCCACCCTGCGCGCCTTCGATGCCGCATCCGGCCGCAGGCTGTGGGAGCGCTCGCTGGTGCCGCAGGGTGGTGATGCCAATGACGGCTTCGGCGGCGGCATATGCTCCGACGGCACCCGCGTCTTCGCCGCCACCGGCCTGGGCGAGCTGGTGGCGCTCTCGCTTGGCGGCACCGAACAATGGCGCGTGTCGTTCAAGCGTCCCTTGCGCACCCCGCCGGTATATGCCAATGGCCGCATCTTCGTGCGCGACAATGCCGATGTGCTGCATGCCGTTGCCGCCGGCAATGGCGGCAGGTTGTGGGACTACCAGGGGCCTGCCGGCCGCACCCGGCTGATATCCGCTGCGGCCCCTTCGGTGCGCGGCAACCTGCTGGCCTGCCCCTTCTCCGGCGGCGACATCGTGCTGTTGGACACCGCCGGCAACGCCCGCTTTTCCCACACCCTTACCAATGCCCTGACCATCACCGACATCGCCGCCCGTCCCCTGCTGACGCGCAACACCATATACGGCGTTGCCGCCCAGGGAGACATCGCCGCCATTTCCACCAATGGCGATGAACGCTGGAGCCTGCCGCTGGGCGGGCGCAACACGCCGTGGCTGGCTGGCAACCACCTGTTTCACCTGCAGGGCCGCAACCGCCTGCACGCCATCCACGCCACCAGCGGCAAGCTGCGCTACAGCGCCACGCTGGACGGCACCACCCTTGCAGGACCCGTCATGGGCGGCGGCCGCCTGTTCCTGGCCGGTGCCAATGGCCAGCTGCTGGAGGTGCTGGCCGAGGGTGGCAACATCCTCAAGCGCCACAAGGTGGGCGAATCGGTGCGCATCGCCCCCATCATCGCTGCCGGCAGCCTGTATGTGCTGGATGACGAAGGCGGCCTGTCGCGCTATGCCTGAGCACACCGGGGCTGCGGAGCGCAAGCGCCTGAACGCTTCCGGCCCGTGCTCTTGCACGAATTCCTGCCTGCAAGCCCCGCACATCTGCAGCCCTTGTGCTTGCAGCCTGCGCCCTTGCGGTCCATATGCAGGCAGACCCTTGCCGAAATCACGCACACCGGAGCACGAGAGAACCCATGTCGCGCCGCAGGAAACTGCCATCCGTCGCCATTGTCGGCCGCCCCAACGTGGGCAAGTCCACGCTGTTCAACCGGCTGGTGGGCAAGCGGCTGGCCATTGTTCATGACCAGCCCGGCGTTACCCGCGACTTCCGCGAGGCCCGGGCGAAGCTGGATGACCTGCGCTTTGCCGTGCTCGATACCGCCGGGCTGGAAGACGCCGAGGAAGGCAGCCTCGCCGCCCGCATGACGGCCATGACCGAACGCGCCATCGATGCCGCCGACGTGGTGATCTTCATGACCGACGCCCGCGCCGGCCTGCTGCCCGATGACGAGCACTTCGCCGCGCAACTGCGCCAGCGAAACAAGCCGACGGTGCTGCTGGTCAACAAGGCCGAAGGCGCGGAAGGAGAAGCGGCGGCAGCGGAGTTCTGGGCCCTGGGGCTTTCCGAACCCATTCCCTTCTCCGCCGCCCACGGGCTGGGGCTGGATGCCCTGCACGATGCGCTGGAAGAACAGTTCCTGCTGCTCAAGGAGCGTCGGCGCGCCGCCGAGAAGCGCCGCGCCAGGGCCACCGACAGCGCCTCGCAGGAACAGGGAAAGGATACGGAAAGCAACAACTTGCACGAAGAATCGGAATCTCTTTCCACGGCACCTGAATCAGTTTCTGAAGAACCGATCACGCATGCCCCGGCAAACGATGAACCACCCGCCCGCACCGATGCAACCGAGGCACAGGTTTCGTCCGGGGAAACCGAGCGCCTGCCGCTGAAGCCGCTGAAGCTCGCCATCGTCGGCCGTCCCAATGCCGGCAAGTCCACCCTCATCAACCGCCTGCTGGGCAAGGAGCGCCTGCTCACCGGGCCGGAGGCCGGCATCACCCGCGATGCCATCGCCATCGACTGGACGTGGCACAAGCGCCCCATCCAGCTGTGGGATACCGCCGGCATGCGCAAGAAGGCAAAGGTGAAGCAGAAGCTGGAGCAGATGAGCGTCGGCGACGGCATCCGCGCGGCGAAGTTTGCCGAGGTGGCGGTGGTGCTGCTGGACGCCACCGAACCGCTGAAGAAGCAGGATCTGGCCATTGCCGACCTCATGGCACGCGAGGGCCGCGCCGTGGTGATTGCCATCAACAAGTGGGATCTCGTCGACCGCGAGGCCCGCGCCCGCTACCGCAAGGAGCTGGAGCGCGCCGTCGATCGCCTGCTGCCGCAGATCATCGGCGCACCGGTGGTAACGCTCTCCGCCCTCACCGGCAAGGGCGTGGACAGGCTCATGCCCGCCGTCATCGGCGTTCATGACAACTGGAACAAGCGCATCCCCACCGCCCGGCTCAACCGCTGGCTGGAGGATGCCGTGCGCCGTCATCCGCCACCGGCCCCGGGCGGACGCCGCATCAAGCTGCGCTACATCACCCAGGCGGCGACGCGCCCGCCCACCTTCGTGGTGTTCACCCAGCGGGCGGACAAGGTACCGGAGGAATACGGCCGTTACCTGGTGAAATCCCTGCGCGATGCCTTCGACCTGTGGGGCACACCCATCCGCCTGAAGTTCAGGGAGGTGGAAAACCCCTATGACGATGGCAGCCAGCGCTCCAACAGGGGCCGCCACCACCGGCGCAGGTGAGCCTTTCCAGCCACCTCACGCCACGCACCTGGTGGTGCCCCGCTTCCGCACACAAGGCTGGCGGACATCATGCCACCCCGCACGTGGCATGGCGTGATGATCTGCCAGAACGCGTGGATATTACCAAAAAATATGTTGTGCCGTGTATTTCTGCCGCCTAGCCGTATGCTGGAGCATCAATCATTCCGCATGATGGCACGGGACTGCCCCATCACGATCGACCGAGAATATCCAGACAATGCGCAAGCCGGGCTACAGGGCTGACATCGACGGATTGCGGGCAGTCGCCATCATTGCCGTCATCATCTATCATGTTGCCCCTGCCCGGCTGCCGCATGGCTACCTGGGCGTTGACATCTTCTTCGTCATCTCCGGCTTTCTCATTACCCGCATCATTCTCGACAACCTGCAGGCCGGCACCTTTTCCTTCCTGCATTTCCTGGCGCGCCGTGCCGCGCGGCTGTTTCCCGCCCTGCTGGCGGTCTTCGCCCTGACCACGCCACTGGCCTTCATCATCCTCACCGGCGTGGAGATGCGAGACTTCCTGCACCAGCTCATCGCCGGTGCCCTGTATGTCTCCAACATCCACTATTACATGCAAAGCGGCTATTTCGAGCCGGATGCCATCCGCCAGCCTTTCCTGCACCTGTGGTCTCTGGCGGTGGAAGAACAGTTCTACCTGCTGATACCACCATTGCTGCTGCTGGCCTGGCGCTTCGGCGGCCTGCGCGCCGTCGGGCTGGTGCTTGCGCTGCTGGCGGCGGCCTCGCTTGCCTCTGCCCTGCTGGTGCACGATACCGCACTGGCCTTCTTCATCACCTGGTTCCGCGCCTGGGAGTTCATTGCCGGCGGCCTGCTGGCGTGGGCTGCCCTGCGCCACGGCTGGCAGGGCTTCTCGCGCCCTGCCGCCAACGCCCTGGCACCCCTCGCCCTGCTGCTGTTGATTCTTGTCATGCTCAACCCGTGGCCGGCACGCCACCCCGGCGGCATCACCATCCTTGCCGTTCTGGCCACCATGCTGCTTGTCGCCAGCCCTGCCAGCGCCCTGTCCCGTTACCTGCTGTCATGGCGTCCGGCAGTCTTTGTCGGGTTGATCAGCTACTCCCTCTACCTGTGGCACTATCCGCTGCTGTCGCTGACCGACTATGCCCTCGCAGGCGGCCTGACGACACGCGAGCAGAAGCTGATCTATCTTGCCATCGTCGTGCTGCTGGCCGTGGCCACCTATCGGCTGATCGAGCGCCCTGCCCGGCTCAATCCCCTGCGCACGGCCCGCCTGGTTACGCCACTGCTGCTGATATTTGCCGCCGGTGCCCTGCTGCTGCGCGAAGCCAGGGTGAGCACGCTGGTTACCGACGAATTTCTCGTAACCTCCGCCACCGCCGCGCGCGACTGGCGCTTCCCCGGCGGATTGCACCAGCTGCCCGGCGAGGAACAATCCCTGTTCGTCAATCTCCCCGGCCGCCCGGTGGAGGTGGTGTTCATCGGCGATTCCCATGCCCGGCAGTATGCTCCGCGCGTCATGAAGCTGACGCGCGAAACACCAGCCCGCATGCACGTCATCTCCTTCGCTACCGGCGCTGGCTGCCCACCGGTGGAGGGCTTTGTCCTGCTGGACGGCAGCCGCGACTGCGAAGCTGCACGCCAACGGGCATTCCGTCACCTGCAACGGCATGCCGCATCCATCGAAAAGGTCATCATTGCCGGTGCCTGGAACCGTTACCTGTTCGACACCATCATGCTGCGCCAGCGGCAGGCCCGCCTCACCTGCGACGGCCGCCAGCTTGACCATCGCCACCCCGACTATGCCGATTGCCTGCAACGCGGCATGCAGGCATTCCTGGACAAGCTGCGCCGCACGCTGCCGCGCGCCAAGATCGTCTTCCTGCTCGACAACCCGATGGATGCCCGCTTCTCTCCCCGCTATCACCTGCGCCGCGGCAACTATGTCTCCGTCCTGCACTCTCACCGCATTGCCAACGCCCTGGGGCTGACCGCCAGCACCCTTTCATTCGACGACCTGCCCACCTTCGAGCGGGCCGCGGCACAACTGGCGCTGTCAGCCCGGCTGCGCCGGCACTTGCAATCACGGGTCGATGCCTTTTACGATCCGGCCACGCGAATCTGTCCGGGCAATGTATGCAAGCCCTTGTTTCGCACGGATAACGGCCCCTGGTACAAATACTGGGACAACAACCACATGACAGCCACCTACGCCGAAACCTTCGACATGCTGGACCATCTGCTGCTGAAAACCCCCGGTGGCAGCCTGCTCACCCAGGCGGGAGGCCGCAGATGAGCACCGGCCTGCTGGCATTGCTGGACGACGTGGTGGCGCTGGCGAAGAAGGCCGCCATCGTGCTGGACGATACCGTGGCGCTGTCAGCCAAGGCAGGAGCGAAGTCCATTGGCGTGGTGGCTGACGATGCGGCGGTTACGCCCAAGTACATCGTGGGCTTCGCCGCTTCGCGTGAACTGCCCATCATCTGGCAGATCACCCTGGGGTCATTGCGCAACAAGTTCCTGTTCGTGGTGCCGCTGGTGCTGGCGCTGGGCTGGTTCGCGCCGTGGGTCATCACCCCGCTGCTGGTGCTGGGCGCGCTGTATCTCTCTTTCGAGGGCTTCGAGAAGGTGCACGAGTGGCTCACCGGCCACCACGAGGAGGAATCCGCGCTGATACGCGAAGACGCCACGCCGGAGGAACTGGCCGCCTTCGAGCGCCAGCGGGTGAGCAGCGCCATCCGCACCGACCTCATCCTCTCCGGCGAGATCATGGTCATCGCCTATTCGCAAATGCTGGAGCAGCCCTTCACCTACCAGGTCATTGCCCTGTCGCTGGTGGCGCTGGGCATTACCGCGCTGGTCTATGGCGTGGTCGCCATCATCGTGAAGATGGACGACTTCGGCCTGTGGCTGGCCACCCGCGAGGGCAACGCAGAAGCACTGCGCGCACTGGGCCGCGGCATCGTCCGCACCATGCCGGGTTTTCTCAAGTTTCTCAGCGTCATTGGCACCATCGCCATGCTGTGGGTGGCGGGCGGCATCATCATGCACGCACTGGCCGAATACGGCATTCACGCGCCGGAAGAATGGGCGCATCTCATCCCCTATGCAGGCGGCATCCTCGTCTCGCTGCTGCTGGGCCTGATCGCCGGCTTCATCGTCTGGCTGCTGGCCATCCCGGTGCTGAAGCTCGCCAGCCGCAAGAGCCGGCAGGCGCACTGACCACTCATCGACCTTTCGCCCAGGCAGGAGGCAGAAACCGCGCGGCGGGGATCTTGCGTTGCAGCAGCCGTCAACCGGCAAGAACTGCCGTCAGCCCACTGTCAACACGCCGACTCTCGGCAACTGCGGCCAGATGCCGGGAAGCTGGAAATGCCACCATTCGGTGCGGATGCCAATGAAGCCCGCGGTGTGCATGATGCCGGCAAGCCACATGCGGTTGCGCAGGGCCTGTGGCGAGACTTCCGTGCTGGCGGGCCAGGCGATTTCACGCATGTCGTCGAAGTCGGTGCCCATGTCCAGCAATTGGCCTGTTTCATCCGCCAGCGTGAGATCGACGGCGATGCCGCGGGTGTGGCTGGAGCCAACTTCCGGCGGGATGACATAGCGCACGTCCGGGCAGGCGTTCCACAAGGCACGCTGAGCGGCACGCGGGCGGTAGCCGTCGAACACCACCAGGCGCAGGCCGGCATGCCGCGCCAGGTCGGCTGCGCGCTTCAGCGCCTCTGCTGCCTCCGGGCGCAGGAAGCAGCGTGGCTCGGCATAGATGGGCTGGCCGGTGATGTTGTTGGCGGTGGCGTAGCGGATGTCCAGCCACACCCCGTGCGTTTCGGAGGTGATCTCCACCAGTTTCGGCAATTTCGGCAGTGTGGTCATGCTGATGGTCATGGCGCTTGCCGCCCCCTGCGGTTTGCTGCATCAATGAGCGCAAGTATCGGTGTGAACATGCAGCGGGAGGTATTCCCATGTCCAGTGCGTTGAAGACGGCGTTGAACGATCCGGAACTGCTGAAGGAAGCCTGCTTCATCGACGGTGCGTGGGTTGGGGCCGAGCGCACCTTCGCGGTGAAGAACCCGGCAACGGGCGAGGTGCTGGCGCGGGTACCGGACATGGGCGAGGCGGAAACGCAACAGGCCATCGCCGCGGCCAGGGCGGCACAGCAGGCATGGGCGGCGCTGCCGGCGAAGGATCGCGCGAGCGTGCTGAAGCGCTGGCATGCGCTCATCCTGGAGCATGCGGAGGATCTCGCCCGCATCATGACCGCCGAACAGGGCAAGCCGCTGGCCGAAGCGCGCGGCGAGGTGGCCTATGGCGCGGCCTTCATCGAATGGGCGGCGGAGGAAGCGAAGCGGCTGTATGGCGAGGTCATCCCCACCCCCTTTCCCGATTCGCGCATCCTGGTGCTGCGCCAGCCGGTGGGGGTGGTGGCGGCCATCACCCCGTGGAACTTTCCCAACGCCATGATCACCCGCAAGGCCGGCCCGGCGCTGGCGGCGGGCTGCGCGATGGTGCTCAAGCCGGCGGAGGATACTCCGCTATCGGCGCTGGCGCTGGCCGAGCTGGCGGCGCGGGCGGAGCTGCCGGCGGGGCTGTTCAACGTGATTACCGGCGATGCCCCCACCATCGGCGGCGCGCTGACGGCCAGCGAGGATGTGCGCATGCTCACCTTCACCGGCTCCACCGAGGTGGGCAAGCTGCTGATGCGCCAGTGCGCGGAGACGGTGAAGAAGGTGTCGCTGGAGCTGGGCGGCAATGCGCCGTTCATCGTGTTCGACGATGCCGATCTGGATGCGGCCATCGAGGGCGTGCTGGCCAGCAAGTATCGCAACACCGGGCAGACCTGCGTGTGCGCCAATCGCATCCTGGTGCAGGAGGGCATTCACGATGCCTTCGCCGAGAAGCTGGCAGAGAAGGTAAAAGGCCTGCGCGTCGGCATCGGCAGCGAGGAAGGCGTGGCGCAGGGGCCGCTCATCAACGAGGAAGCACTTCAGAAGGTGGAGCGGCTGGTGGAAGACGCGCGGGCGAAAGGCGCGGAAGTGCTCACCGGCGGACGGCGGCATGCGCTGGGCGGCACTTTCTACGAGCCGACGGTGCTGTGCAACGTGCACCCCGGCATGGCGGTGGCCAACGAGGAGATCTTCGGCCCCGTGGCCCCGTTGTTCAAATTCGCCACCGAGGAGGAGGCGGTACGCCTGGCCAATGACACGCAATACGGCCTTGCCGCCTATTTCTACACCCGCGACCTGGGCCGCGCCTTTCGCGTCTCGGAAGCGCTGGAATACGGCATCGTTGGCGTGAACCGCGGCATCATCTCCACCGAGGCCGCCCCCTTCGGCGG
>JALSGQ010000036.1 GCA_026982665.1 Hyphomicrobiales bacterium
CGCCGGGCTGCTGCTCGCCGGGCTGCACAGAATCGCGTGCGCTTCCTGGAGGTCTATGGTGCCACCATCACCCGCTGATGAAGCGAGGTGCAGGCAGCAAAAGGCTTTGCATTCGCTAGCAAAGACAACATGAATGTGGCGCGTGTGGCTTCGGGCAAGCCGCACGCGCTTTTGTTCGGAAAAACAAGGCATCCTGCTGGCTTTGGGGGTGGTGTCAGCAGGATGCCTTTTCTTCATGTTCGAGTCATTGCGCGCTGCCGGCCTGGCCATCTTGCGCTGCGCCCGATTCGGGAGTGCGGGGCGTTCCATTCGTGCCATTGCGCAGCCGTGCCGGCTGTCGCTTTTCCCGCCAGCGCTTGAACCACACCACAAAGCGCCGCCGCCAGCGCCGCACCAGTGGTATCTCGAAGGACAGGATCATCACCCCCAGCGGTATCATCCAGAAGCCCAGGATCGGCAGAAAGCCGAAGAAACCGCCGATGATGAACAGAATGCCCAGCAGGATGCGCAACGGCCGGCTGCGCGGCAGCTTGAAGCGCCATTTGTGAATGCGTATCTCGTTCATGGCGTGCATGGTGGCGTCAAGGAGTTGTCATCGCAACCCCTCATTTGCATGGCTGCAAGAGGCAGGCATGCATATTTTGCCCTTTGACAAAGCCGGTGAATTTGCTAATAGCACCAGCGTTGGCGCGCGGCGCAATGCTCTGCGGCCTTGGTGTTCCCCGGTAGCTCAGTTGGTAGAGCAAGCGGCTGTTAACCGCTGGGTCGCTGGTTCGAGTCCGGCCCGGGGAGCCATCTCTCTCGGCATGATCTCCACGCCTCCCATCTCTCCTGTTGCCTGCCATGAATGTGCCGGGCACAGAAAGTGACATGCGCACTTCTTCACCGTGCCTTCACCACGAAGCAGGAGATTCCACCGCTCTTCAGGCGCGAGCAATCTGCCTGGGCAGTGCGCCGGTCGGTGTAGCCGGTCAGCCGCAGGCGATAGGCCATGCGGCCGCGCACCCTGGCGCGCGCAATGTGCGGGCGTGGCTGCGCCACGAGGCGGCGCACCCGTGCCCGCAGCTCGCTCCACACCTGTTTGGCCAGCTCGGCAGTGGGCTGCGAGGCGATCTGGATGCTCCAGCTTCCCACATTGTTTCCCGCAACCCTTGTGGTGGCGCTGGGCGCAATGGATGCCGTCAACAGGGGCGCGCCGGCCGTGCTCCACACGCCTGTTCCCGGCACGGCCATGCCCGTGTTCGTGATACTGCGCGCATGGTTGTTCCTTGCAATGGCGGGGCGCGCCGGGGCGGCATCATTGCGTGAGGCCTGCACCTGCTGCTGCACCGCGACCTTGCGAGGCTGGGCAGGGCGCTTTCTTGGCAGCACATGCGCCGTGCGCTGGCTGTTCGGCAGAGGTGCCTGAGCACTGGCAGAACGCGCAGGGGCGTTGCTGGCAGCCGGCTGCTGCGAAATGGCAACAGCCGCAGGGCGGCTGCTTGCCGCTTCCTTTTCCGCTGCGGCCAGTGCCATGGCCTCGTGGCCGCCGGCATCGAGAAAGGCCGTGCCACCCTGCACGTCGCCCAGTGCCACCGAGCGCCGCATGCGCAATGGTGCCGGGCCGGAGGCCAGGCGCGTAACCATTGCCAGCCGCTCGCGCGCGGGGGTGAAATCCGGCTTCAGCTTCAGCGCCGCCTTCAGCGCCTTGCGTGCTGGCTGGTATTCGCCGCGTGCGAGGTGCGTCAGGGCCTTGCCGTACCAGGCCCGGTGCGGCTCCGGATGACCGTATTGCAGCGCCTTCTCGAAATCCGTGAGGGCGAGGATGTAATGCCCCTTGGCCGCCAGCCCCAGCGCGCGGCTGTAGTAGGCTGGCGCAAAGCGCGGGTTCAGCTCGATGGCGCGGGTGAAATCGTTCAGCGCCGCCTGCAGCCTGCCCAGCCGGCGCAGCGCCAGCCCGCGGTTGTAATAGGCATTCACGCGGCCAGCAATGCTCAGCACGTTGCTGTCGATGGCCTTGTTGAAATCCTCCACCGCCTGTGCATGCCAGCCCATGCGCTGGCGCACCAGCGCCCGGTTGTAGAGCGCATGCGCCAGCCCTTCCGGGGCCAGCTCCTTGCGCTCGATGACCAGGGTGAACAGCGCATTCGCCTTGGTCAGATCACCGGAATGCATGGCATCCACGGCAGCAATCAGCTGCAATCCCGGCGTGCGCTCTAGCATGCCGAAGTCTGCATCCTGTGCGCCGGCAGGCACCATTGGCCACAACATGCCGGCCAGCAACGCCATCATGGCGCGTTTGCTACGGCCCATATCCCCCAAACCCACTATTGTTGGACGCACGCAGCGTCCCGCCCGCACTGCACGCGCAGCACGGAAAGCGGCAACCTCGTCATCCTTGTAAACAGGCAAGGTTAATGCCCTGTGAACCGGCAGTTCCGAACGGATGCGCACAAGGCATGGCAGCATGGATCATCACCTTCCGATCAAGGTGAAACATGAGGGCTGGTTTGAGGGGGGCTTGGAAGAAAGATGCTTGCCTTGCCGCGTGCGGAAAAGGGAGAGCCGCTTTGCAAGGCGCGGGCAACGCGGGCCGGCATTTGTTGCGGTTATTGGCCAGCAGCTTGAACGACTGCAAGGAAAACGGCGCTTCCCGCAAGGGGAAGCGCCGCCATGGCGTTGTCGGCAGGTTGCCTTGCACGGATGCCCCGCAACGGCGATCAGCCGCCGAAGATGTCCTTGGTGATGTTGTTGAACCAGCTGTGCGCGTAGAACACTTCGCGCTTGTAGTATTCAGCCGGCGCATCACCCGGCGTCAGGCCGCCGGACACCTTCATGATCTTCGAGCCGTCCTTGGCCAGGCGATAGACCGCCGCCACGGAGAAGCCCCAGTCATCACCGGCAATGGAGTAGCAGGTGTTGACGTAGGCCGGTGCCGGCGGCTCCTTGCCGTTCAGCAGTGCGGCCACGGAAGCGGCGCACACCTTGGCCTCGGAGTTCGCCGCGTAGCCGGACTTCGGCATGCCCTTGGCGATGGAAGCATCACCAATCACGTGAATGTTCTTGTGAATGGTGGACTCGAAGGTGTGCAGGTTGATGGGGCACCAGCCCGAGTCGTTGGTAAGCCCCGCCGCATGGGCGATCTTGCCCGCTTTCTGCGCCGGGATGATGTTCAGCACATCGGCCTTGATGTTGTCGCCGAACTTGGTGGTTACGGTCTTGGTGGCCACATCCACCTTCACCACGCCGGCCTCTTCCTGAGCACCGCGCCACTCGATCATGGCGTTGTCGGTGCCGAAGCCGTAGAACTTCTTCCATGCCGCCGTGAACAGACCCTGCTTGGAGAACTTCGGCTTCGGGTCCAGGATGATGACCTTGGACTTCGGCTTGTTCTTCTTCAGGTAGTTGGCAATGAGCGATGCGCGCTCATACGGCCCCGGCGGGCAGCGGAACGGGTTGGGCGGCGGGCAGATGACCACGGTGCCGCCGTCCTTCATCGCCTCCAGCTGCTTGCGCAGGATCATGGTCTGCTCACCCGCCTTCCAGGCGTGCGGCACGTCATTGATCTTGCTCTCGTCGTAGCCCTCGATGGTCTCGTACTTGAAGTCGATGCCCGGGGCCACCACGCAGCGGTCGTAGGCGAACTCCTGCCCGCCCTTGGTCTTCACCACCTTCTTGGCCGGGTCGATGGCGGTAACGTAGTCATGCACCACGTTGATGCCCGCCTTCTTCAGCCCGTCATAGCCGAAGCGGATGGACTCGATGGAGCGCACGCCACCGATCACCTCGTTCGACATGAAGCAGGTGTGGTAGTTCTTGTTGGGCTCGATCAGTGTAACGTCGATGTTGGGGTCGAAGATCTTCAGGTAACGCGCGCACGTTGCGCCACCCGGGCCGCCACCAACAACGACCACCTTCTTCTTGGCCGCCAGCGCCACCGTCGGCATGCCGGCCACGCCGGCAGCGGCGGCAACACCGGTCGCCTGGATGAATGTCCTGCGATTGACTTTCGTCATGGTATTCGTTCTCCCTCGCTCGGATGCCCTTACTGCTGGCTGGCGTAGAAGTTCAGCACGGCGTTCAGGCCCTTGTCTCCCTTCGACTTCACCAGCTTCTCCACGCGCGTCTTCATCTTCTTCGGCATTTCGCGCTTGCCGCTCATGAAGTCTGCCATGGTGAACTGCAGGTAGGGCAGCCACTGCCCGGCCAGCCGGGCGATGTCCTCGTCCACCTTCTTGCCGCCATCCTCGTGGCACTTCTCGCAGTATTTCTCCGCCAGCTTGGCACCTTCCTTGGCCGCCGCGGC
>JALSGQ010000037.1 GCA_026982665.1 Hyphomicrobiales bacterium
TCACCGCCCTGCTGTATCTGCAGGGCTACAGGCGCGACGAGTTCGTCAACGACTGATCAGGGTGGATTCTGGTGAAATCCACGGCGCCTGGTCGAACGTGAAGAAAAGTTTTTCCGGCCTGCCTTGCAGGCTGGAAATACTTTTCGAGGCTGTTCTGGACAACCTAAACAGCTTCCACTGCAACTGTTTGCAATTTTGCCATTTTGATGGTGTTGGCCAAGAAAAGCGCCAATGGCGAAAAATCGCCATTGGCGCTCCTTTGCCAAGGATGAAATCGCTGAAAGCGACGCCCGAAGGGGCGTCCTTGACAATCATGGGCTTGCGGAAAAAACAGCCCTGTCCGGGACAGCCCCTTTCCGTCGTGTAGTGGCTCGACTATGTGGTGCAAGGCCTGCAGGTGCCGTTGCGTGGGTTTCCGGGTCGGTTCGATGGCGCGAAGGCGCAACGGCGGGAAGGCTGGCACCCCCTGCGCCGGTTCACCGAGCGCCGTTGCCCTTTTCTGCCGGCAGGCGCAGCGCGATGAACTGCGGCTCGTAATTGGCTGCCTTGCGCAGCACCAGCAGCGGGATGGCCTTGCGCTTCATCTTGCGCACGCGCTCGATGGCGGCCTGCAGGTCTGATGGCGTCTGCAGCTCGCTGCCGGCGGCCTCGGCAATCACATCGCCGGGCATGATGCCCTTTTCCTGTGCCTGCGATTCGGCAGCCACCTTCAGCACCACCAGCCCCTGCTTCACCTGCGCCGGAATGCCGTGCTGCCTGCGCAGGCGTTCGTCCAGTCTGCCCAGCTGCATGCCCAGCATGGTGCGCGGTGTGGCGGCATCATCCTTCTTGTTGTCGGTGCCTGCCTTGCCGGCTGCTTTCAGCAGCCCTTTCTTCTCGGCATCTTCCAGCCGTCCGAGAGTTACCTTCAGTTGCACCTTGCGGCCATCGCGCAGCACGGTAACGGCGATTTCCTCACCCACCGGACTTTCAGCCACCATGCGCGGCAGATCACGCATGCGCTCCACCGGGCGGCCGTTGAAGGCAATGATGATGTCTCGCGGGCGGATGCCGGCCTTTGCCGCCGGGCCGTTTGGCGTAACATCGGTAACCAGTGCGCCCTTCGGTGCATCAAGCCCCAGGCCTTCCGCCAGTTCCTCGGAAATGCTCTGGATGCGCACGCCCAGCCAGCCGCGGCGGGTCTCGCCGTATTTCACCAGTTGTGCCACCACGCGCCTGGCCAGGTTGGAGGGGATGGAAAAACCGATGCCCACCGAGCCTCCGGTGGGGGAGAGAATGGCAGAGTTCACGCCCACCACGCGGCCCTTCATGTCGAACAGCGGGCCGCCGGAATTGCCCTTGTTGATGGCGGCGTCGGTCTGGATGAAGTCGTCATACGGCCCGGCGTTGATGTCGCGGTTGCGGGCAGAGACGATGCCGGTGGTTACCGTGCCGCCCAGCCCGAACGGGTTGCCGATGGCCAGCACCCAGTCGCCCACCTGCACCTTGTCGGAATCGCCGAACTCCACCCACGGCAACGGTTTCTCAGGCTTCACCACCAGCACGGCGAGGTCGGTCTTGGGGTCGCGCCCGCGCACCTCGGCCTTCAGGCGGGTGCCGTCATGCAGGCGCACGATGATTTCGCCGGCATTCTCGATGACGTGATTGTTGGTAACGATGATGCCCTTCGGGTCGATGATGAAACCAGACCCCAGCGAAGCGCGGCGCAGGGGTGGATGGCCGGGAGGCACCTGGCGCTCGCGCCGGCGCTCGAAGAAGCGGAAGGGGTCATCCTCCCGTTTTTCGGCGTTGTCTTCGCCTGCTTTCTTCTGTTCCCGCTTCGGCGCGGCAGAGATGTTCACCACCGCCTTTGCCAGCGGCGCGGCCAGCGGGGCCAGCGAGGGCGGGCCGGCGAAATCCTTCAGCGCCGCCGTCTGCGAGGCTGGAGCTGGCGCGGCCTTCACCGGCTCCGATTCCGCCTGCGCAATGCCCGCCAAGCCGCTTGCGCCCAGCAGCAGGGCCATCATCGATACACGCAGCGCCAGTCGCCGGGCAGGCAGGGGGTGCAACTTGCCGGTGCCGTGGATCCTCATTGCGCGCTCTCCCGTTTCTGGTCAGCCAGGGGCTGTTCGGTGGAGTTGCGGAAATAGCGGAAGAACTCCGAATCCGGCTCCAGGATGATGCTGGTGCCGGCACCGATGCTCTGCTCGTAGGCCTTCATGGAGCGCCAGAAAGCGAAGAAGTCCCTGTCCTGCGTGAAGGCCTCGGCAAAGATGCGCACCCGTTCCGCATCGCCCTGGCCACGGATGATCTCCGCCTGCTTCTGGGCATCGGCAATCATCTCCACCTTCTGCCTGTCGGCTTCGGCGGTGATCTTGGCGGCGCGGGCACGGCCTCTTGCGCGCAGGTCGGCGGCCTCGGCAAAACGCTCGGCGCTCATGCGCTCGTAGGTGTCCTTCAGCACCTCGGGCAGCAGGTCGGTGCGCCGGATGCGCACATCAACGATGCGGATGCCGAGGTCCTGTGCCTCCGGCCGCACCATCTCGGCGATTTCCCGCATCATTGCCTCGCGGTCCTTCGACAGCGCGGCATCGAAGCTGCGGCGGCCATAGACGGCGCGCAGCGCTGCCTCGATGCGTGGCTCCAGCCGGCTCTTGGCGCGGATGAGAGAGGCACCGACGCGCTCGCGGAAGCGTACCGGATCGACCACCTTGAAGGCAGTAATGGCATCCACCAGGTAACGGCGGCCGTCGATGACCTGCACCGCCTTGTCCGGCGTGTCGAAGTAGAGGATGCGGTCATCGATGCGCACCAGCTCGTCCAGCACCGGCAGCTTGAAGTTCAGCCCCGGCTCGCGCACCACCTTGTTGATCTTGCCGAAGCGGATGACCAGCACCTGCTCGCGCTCATCCACCACGTAGGTGGCGGACCAGGCGAGAAAGGCCAGCGCGGCGGCGAGGATGAGGGAAGCGGTCTTCATGGTCGAGCTCATTGCGTGCCTCCCGTGGTGGTGGTCGTGTTGGGGGTCATGACGCGGGCGCGCGGCGCTGCCGTGGCAGACTGCTGTTGCAGCCGGTCAAGCGGCAGGTAGGGCAGCACGCCGGTCTTTTCCGTGTCCAGCACGATCTTGCCGGACTTGCCCAGCACCTTTTCCATGGTTTCGATATACAGCCGCTTGCGGGTTACGTCCGGGGCCTTGCGGTATTGCTGCAACACCTGGGTGAAGCGCTCGGCCTCACCCTTGGCCTCGGCCACCACCTTCGCCTTGTAGGCCTTGGCCTGCTCGATGATCTGGGCCGAGCGGCCGCGGGCCTCACCCAGCACGCGGTTGCGATAGCGCTCGGCCTCGCGGATGAACTTGTTCAGGTTCTGCTCGGCACGCTGCACCTCCTCGAAGGCGTCGATGACCTGCGCCGGCGGATCGGCCTTCTCGAGCTGCACGGAGGTGATCTGGATGCCGGCCTTGTAGCGGTCAAGCGTGGCCTGGGTCAGCGCCTTCACCTCTTCCTGCACCTTCAGGCGGCCACGGGTGCGGATCTCTTCCGCCGGGGTGCGGCCCACGACCTCGCGCATGGCGCTTTCCGCCACCAGCCGCGTCAAGAGCTCCGGCGTGTTGACGTCGAACAGGAAATCTTCCGGGTCGCGGATGCGCCACAGCACGGTGAACTTGATGTCGACGATGTTCTGATCACCGGCCAGCATCAGGCTCTCTTCGTCGGTGTTGCCGAAGCTGAGCTGGTTTTCGCGGCCCACCGGCACCTTTTCCACCGTCTCGATAGGCCAGACGGCAAAGTGCAGGCCGGGGCCGGTGGTGCGGGCATATTCGCCAAAGCGCAGCACCACGCCGGCTTCATCCGGCTGCACGCGGTAGAAGCTGTTCAGCCCCCAGATGACACCCAGCGCCAGCAGGATCAGCAGCCACATGCCGCGCCCGCCTCCACCGGGCAGCACGTCCTTGAGCTTGTCCTGCCCCTTGCGGATGATGTCTTCCAGATCGGGCGGGGTGCCGCCGGGGCGCTGCTGGCGCGGCCCCTGGCCCCAGGGGCCCTGGTTGTTCGGCCCCTGGCTCCACGGGCCGCCGGACTGATTGTTCCAGGCCATGAACGCTTCCTGCTGTTGTATGGTTGCTGCCGTGCGGTTTCTGACAGTCTGCCTGCGCGGCATTCGTGTGCGGCTCTCGTGAGCCGCGCATGACTCTCGCGCAGGGTTTCATGACGGCACCCGGGCCGTCCCGGTGGCGATGCCGCCCACCTTGCGCAAAGGTCATTTGCCGCCCTTCTCGCCCGCCTGTATAGGACAGGGGCATGCGCAAAGTCCATGAACAAGTTGGTCATGATTGCGCCGTGGCGGGGCGGATTTCATTGCACGGTGCAGGCAGGCGGCGGGTGCTGGCCGGGTTGGCGGCGCTGGCCGTGGCGGCGAGCATGCCGGCAGTGCCATCGCGCGTTGCCAAGGCAAGAGCGCAGGCGGCTGGTGCGCCACCATTCGGCCCCTGGCGGGCGCCGCTTCTGCGCGAGCATCCGCTGGCGGGCATGATTCTCGACACCGATGGCGAGCGTCCCATCGCGCGCACCGCGCTGGAGCAGCGGCTGCGCCGGCATGCCGTGGCCATCCTTGGCGAGGTGCACGACAACCCGGATCATCACCGCATCCAGGGGCAGTTGCTGCATGCCTTCGCCGCGGGGCGCGGCAAGCCGCCTGCGGTGGTGTTCGAGATGATTCCGGCCACCATGCAGCAGCGCCTCGATTCCATCCTCGGGGTGGAGGGGCTGGATGCCGACATGATCTTCGATGCCGTGCGCTGGGATGAATCGGGCTGGCCCTCGCGCGATCTCTACCGGCCCGTGATGGAGGCGGTGGTGGCGTTGCGCGCGCCGGTGATTGCCGCTGGCGTGCCGCGGGCGGATGTGCGCAAGGCGACGCGGCAGGGGCTGGATGCCGTGTTGCCGCAGGCGCGGCAGCAGCAGATGCAGCTTGGGCCGTTGCCGCGGGCGCTGATGGAGGCGCTGGTGGCGGACATCGTGAAGAGCCATTGCGACATGATTCCGCCCGAGGTGGCGCGGCGCATGAGTGCGGCGCAGCGGCTGCGTGATGCCATGCTGGCCGATGGTGTGCGGCGCGGCTTCAGGGCGCAGGGAGCGGCGGTGCTCATCACCGGCAACGGCCATGCGCGGAAGGACAGGGCCGTGCCCTTCTACCTGCAACGGCATGGCGACGTGCCGGTGCCGCTGGTGGTGTGGCAGGCGGAGGTGCGCGCACAGGCCACGAGAATGGAAGAGCTGCTGCCCGAGGACGCCCTGCCGCCACGCAAGGTGGCCGATGTTGTCATCGGCACGCCGAAGGCAGAGCGCGAGGATCCGTGCGCGCAGTTCGAGCGTTTCATGCGGCGCAAGCGTGGTGGGGCGCAATAGCCGGGCAGGCGCTGACAGCGCGACCCGTGCATGCCGGCATGCGGGCGAAGCGGCCGGGAGAGCGTCGGGCCGCGTTGACAAGATGGCGTGCAGCGGGCATCCCCCCTGCAAGAGCATGAGGGGAAGCAGATTCGACGGAAAACAGCTGCCATGAGCAAGGCCCGCGCTCCTGAAAACATCGATCCCGCGGCACCGGTGGTCATCCTTGTCAATCCGCAACTGGGCGAGAACATCGGCACCACGGCCCGCGCCATGGCCAACTTCGGCCTTTCTGCCTTGCGGCTGGTGGATCCGCGTGATGGCTGGCCCAACGAGCGGGCACGCAAGGCCGCCGCCGGGGCGGACTGGATCATCGACGGGGTGGAGGTGTTCGAGCGCCTGGAAGACGCCATTGCCGACCTGCATCACGTCTATGCCACCACCGCCCGGCCACGCGGCATGACCAAGACGGTCATCACCCCGGAGCAGGCGGGGCGAGACATGCATGCGCGGGTGAAGCGGCAGCAGAAGCTGGGCATCCTGTTCGGCCGCGAGCGCTGGGGGCTGACCAACGACGAGGTGTCGCTGGCCGATGTCATCATCACCGCACCGGTGAATCCGGACTTTGCCTCGCTGAACATTGCGCAGGCAGTGTTGCTGGTGGCCTACGAGTGGTATCGGCACGTGGCCGGCGAGGAGAGCCTGGGCATGGGCACGGAGGAGGCACCGCCGGTGCGCCCGGGGCTGCAGACGCCCGATTCGCGCCCGGCCACGCGGCGCGAGCTGCTGGCGCTGTTCGAGCACCTGGAAACGGCGCTGGAGGATGCCGGCTACTTCCGCTCGCCGGACATGAAGCCGGTGATCGTGCGCAACCTGCGCAACATGTTCGAGCGTGCCGAGCTTTCCGAGCAGGAGGTGCGGACGTTTCACGGTGTCATCCGCACGCTGGCGGGCGCGCGGCAGTGGCGGAAGCGGCAGGAGGAGGCGGATTGAGCAGGGGGCGGCAAGGCCGTTGAGTGCTTCCGTGCGCATGCTGGTGTTCGATTCCGGGCTGGGCGGGCTGACGGTGGCACGCGCCCTGCGGCGGCTGGCGGCGGGGCAGGTGCGGCTGGATTACGCGGCAGACTTTGCCGGCTTCCCCTACGGCGACTGGGAAGAGGATGCGCTGAAGGCGCACCTGGTGGCGCTGATGGGGCGGTTGCTGCAGCGCTCGGCGGCGAGCGTGGTGGTGATTGCCTGCAACACCGCCAGCACGGTGGCGCTGGAAGCATTGCGGGCGCAATATCCGCATATCTCCTTCGTCGGCACGGTGCCGGCCATCAAGCCGGCGGCGCAGGCGACGCAGAGCGGTGTCATCGGCGTGCTGGCCACACCCGGCACGGTGCGGCGGGAATATACCGAGAAACTGGTGCATACCTTTGCCTGGCATCACCGGGTGGTGCTGCATGGTGCGCGCGGGCTGGCGGCGCTGGCAGAGGAGAAATTGCGCACCGGAAAGGTGGATGGCGAGCAGTTGCGGCGGGAAATTGCGCCTGCCTTCGTGCAGGCCGCAGATGGCGCGCACACCGACGTGGTGGTGCTGGGCTGCACCCATTATCCGCTGTTGCTGCCGGAGCTGCGCAAGGCGGCTCCGTGGCCGGTGCTGTTCATCGATCCGTCCGATGCCATAGCCCGGCAGGCGCTGCGGGTGATGCAACAGGCGCGCGGCAGGAAGGGGGCGGCGGCCCCCTTGCAGGTGGCGCTGCTGACCGGCGAGGCCGCCGGCTGGACGCGCTGGGAACTTGTCAACCTGCTGGAAGGCGAGGGCTTCGGGAAGATCGTCATGCTGGAGGATGCCTGAGAACCTTGCGGTTCTTCCCGTCTCCTTGCCAGTGCAGTCATCCTTGACGACAGCAGATGTTGTGCGTAAAACGCAGCGGCCTTGTCTGCTGCGGCCGGGATGCGGTGCATCCGCTGTGGTTGATGCATTCACCGGGTGTGTTGGCAGACAGGCGTGGTCGGCCCGCGGGTGTGGTGTCATGGTGTTTTTTCAGCAATCACCACATCCTGTCATGCCGCGAGAGCGGCAGCGAGGAGGGCTGGCGAACTTGGGTCGAGAGGTGCGCTTCGCGCTGCTTGAGGGTATTTCGGGCAGGCGGCGTGCCTCTTTGCATTGCAAATGTAGAACCGATTGCAAGGAGCAGCCACATGGCCAAGAAGAACTCCGGCAAGCGCCATCAGGCCAAGTACAAGGTCGATCGCGCGCTGGGCGTGAACCTGTGGGGCAGGCCGAAAAGCCCCATCAACCGGCGCGACTACCCGCCCGGACAGCACGGGCAGAACCGTCGCGGCAAGCTTTCCGACTACGGCCTGCACCTGCGCGCCAAGCAGAAGCTGAAGAAGTATTACGGCGACATCACCGAGAAGCAGTTCCACCGCATCTACGTGGAAGCCTCGCGGATGAAGGGCAACACGGCGGAGAACATCATCGGCCTGCTGGAGCGCCGGCTGGATGCGGTGGTCTATCGCGCCAAGTTCGTGCCGACGATCTTTGCCGCGCGGCAGTTCGTCAACCACGGGCATGTGCTGGTGAACGGCCGCCGGGTTACCATCCCCAGCTACCGGGTGAAGCCGGGTGATGTCATCGAGGTGCGCGAGAAGTCGCGCCAGATCCCCATGGTGCTGGAGGCCATCGCCTCTGCCGAGCGCGAGGTGCCGGACTATATCGAGGTGGATCACAAGAACATGAAGGCCACCTACCTGCGGGTACCGGAGCTGGCGGATGTGCCTTATCCGGTGCAGATGGAGCCGCACATGGTGGTGGAGTTCTACTCGCACTGAGCAGCGGCGTGCGGCAGGGGAGCAAGGCTGCCCCAGCCGCGTGCCGGGTTTTTGGCGACATGGCTCCGAAGCATCTGTGCTTCGGAGCCTTTTTCATGCCGGTTGCAGTGGTTTCGAGTGATTTCGATGGCATGGGGGCTTTGGCCGGCAGGGTATTGATGACGGCTTGCCGTGGCGCTATGCAGGGGGCGGCCCGTTGGCGGCAACGCTGCTTGCAGCATTTGCGGCGGGCGTTTGCAACTTTCTGTATGTCCTGTACTTTCCCATTTCCCTGAAGAAACCGGTTGCGATTCGGCACGGAGCCTTGATGCATGACGGCGGTGTTGCAGGTGCGCAAGCTGTGCAAGAACTTTGCCGGCGTGCAGGCGGTGGATGGCATTTCCCTGGCGGTGCGGCGGGGGGAAGTGCTGGGGTTTCTGGGGCCGAACGGTGCGGGCAAGTCCACCACCATGAAGATGGCCGCGGGCTTCCTGCCGCCGGATTCGGGGGAAGTGATGGTGTGTGGCATCGACATGCTGCGCACTCCCCTGCCGGCGCGCCAGCGTCTGGGCTACCTGCCGGAAGGCGCACCGCTATATGACGAGATGACGGTGCGCGGGTTCCTGCGCTTCTGCGGGCGGGTGCGCGGGCTGCGTGGTGCGCGGTTGCGCTCGGCGCTGGAGGGCGTGGCCGAACGTCTGCAGCTTGCATCGGTGTGGGAGCGCGGCATTGGCGGGCTGTCGAAGGGCTACCGCCGGCGGGTGGGGCTGGCGCAGGCCATCATCCACCAGCCTGACGTGCTGATCCTTGACGAGCCGACGGACGGGCTGGACCCCAACCAGAAGGTGGTGGTGCGCCAGCTCATTCGCGACATGGCGCAACATTGCGGCATCATCGTTTCCACCCACATCCTGGAGGAAGTGCCGGCAGTGTGCGACCGGGTGGTGGTTATCGCGCAAGGGCGCGTGGTGGCCGAAGGAACGGCAGACGAGCTGGCACAGCAGGTGCCGGAGGGTGTGGAACCATCCCTGGAAGCGGCGTTCCGGCATCTGACCACCCGTGGGGCGAGGTTGCAGGGTGCCGTGGCACCGGGAGGCAGAGCATGAGCCGCGTGGCAGGCAGTGGCATCGACAATCGCGAGGCCGGCAATGGCCACGAGGCTGGCAGCGATGCTGCTGCCAGCACCGCCGCCACTGCCATTGCTGCCACTGGAATGAGCGGGGTGTGGCTGCGTGCCCTCATGGCGCTGGTGCGGCGCGAGTTCTCGGCCTATTTCGCCACGCCCATTGCATGGGTGTTCCTGGCCGCCTTTGCGGCACTTGCCGCCGTGTTCACCTTCAGGGTGGGCAACTTCATGGGGCGCGGGGTGGCTGATCTGGCCCCGTTCTTCATGTATCTGCCGTGGCTGCTGGCGGTGCTGACGCCGGCGGTATCCATGCGCCTGTGGGCGGAGGAGCGCGCCAGCGGCAGCATCGAACTGCTGATGACCCTGCCCATCTCCACCTGGCAGGCGGTGCTGGCGAAGTGGCTGGCGGGCTGGCTGTTCCTGGGGCTGGCGCTGCTTTCCACCACGGGGCTGTGGCTGAGCGTGAACTGGCTGGGAACGCCGGACAATGGCGTCATTGCGCTGGGCTATGTGGCGGCGTGGATGAGTGCGGGGGTGCTGCTGGCGGCCGGAGCCACGGCCTCGGCGCTGACGCGCAACCAGGTAATTGCCTTCGTGCTGGGGGCATTGCTGGCATTCCTGCTGCTGAGCGCCGGCACGCCGCTGGTGCGCGGGGTGCTCTCCGCCTGGTTGCCGGCGGCGGTGGCGGAGAGCCTGCTGGCCATTTCCCTCACCACCCATTTTGCGCCAGCGGCACAGGGCGTCATCAGCCTGGCGGATGTGCTCTACTGGCTGTCGATGACGGCATTCTGGCTGTTTCTCAACGTGCTGGTGGTGGAATGGAAGAAGGCGGCATGAGCTCACCCTGTGCACAGGTTGGCGGTGGCTGGCGTGGCCTGGCCCGTGGGCGTGCGGCGGCGCTGGCAGCAATGCTGCTGGCGGTGGTGCTGGCCGTGGTGGCGGTGCTGGGGGTGAACCTGTTTGGCTGGCTGAAGCTGCAATCGCTGCAGTGGGACGTTACGCAGGAGAAGCTGTTTACCATCACCCCGGCGACGCAACGGGTGCTGGCGCGGCTGGAAGAGCCGGTAACGCTGCGCTTCTACCAGTCGCGGGCGCTGGCGGAGCGGGCCGCACCCTACGCGGCGCATGGCGCACGCATCGTGGCCCTGCTGCGGGAATACGAGCGCCGTGCGCCGGGGCGGCTGCGGGTGGAGATCATCGATCCGGAACCGTTCTCCGACCGTGAGGACGAGGCCATTGCCGCCGGATTGCAGGCAGTGCCTCTGCCCGAGGGAGGCAATGCGTGGTTTGGCATCGTGGGCGAGAACACGACCGGCATGCGCGAGGTGCTGCCGTTCATGCCGCTGGAACGCGCGCCGCTGCTGGAGCATGACCTGACCATGCTGGTGCACCGGTTGGGCATGGCGAAGCGCCCGGTGGTGGGAGTGCTGAGCAGCCTGCCGCTGTTTGGCGGGCCGCGGCCGGACGGACGGCGGGCGCAGGAGTGGGCCATCATCGCCCAGCTCAGGCAGTTGTTCGACGTGCGTGCCGTGAACCCGGCCGGTGAAGCCGAGGCCCTGTCCGGCATCGACGTGCTGGTGGTGGCAACACCGGTGCAGGCGCAGCCGCAGACGTGGAAGGCGGTGGAGCAGTATCTGCGGCGGGGTGGTGCTGCGGTGCTGATGATCGACCCTTATACCGAGGCGGTGATGGGCGATGTCGCCTTCATCGGGCAGGGAACGCTGAAGGCGGACCATCCGTTGTCTGGGATATTGCGCCGGCTTGGCGTGGAGGTGGCCAGCGGGCGCTTCGTGGCCGATCCCGCCTTTGCCCGGCGGGTGGTGTTTGCCGATGATGCCGGGCGCAGGCGGGAAGCGCCGTGGCTGGCATGGCTGGAGCTTGATGGCGATGCCTTCTCTGCCGCACAGGAGCAACTGTTCATCAATGCGCCGGTGATGAACTTCGGTTCTGCCGGGGTGGTGCGCAAGATTTCCGGTGGCAACGGCGGGAAGGAGGGCGGCGATGCCGGTGGCGAACAGGTGCGGCTGGAGCCGGTGATTGCAGCCTCCGACCGGGCGCGGTTGCTGGACGTGGCGCTGCTGTTTCCGCCTGATCCGTTGAAGTTGCTGGCGGCCTACGAGAAGGCAGGCAATGCCGGCGCAGGGGAGAAGGCCGATGCAGGACAGCGCCCGTGGCTGGCAGCGTGGCTGCGCGGGCGGGTGCAAGGGGCGCGGAAGGCCGGTGCCGATTCTGCTGCCGAGGCTGTCGATACTGCTGCCGATGCCACCAATGCCAATGTGGCCGGTGGCAGGCTCAACGTGCTGGTGATTGCCGATTCCGACTTCCTGGCGGATCGCTTCTGGGCGCGGTTGCAGGACATTGGCGGTGGGCGCAAGCTGGTGCTGCCGCTGGCGGGCAATGCCACCTTCCTGCTCAATGCCCTGGCGCGGTTGACGGGGGGCGAGGTGCTGCAGGGCTTAAGCGGGCGTATGGTGCGCCAGCGCCCGTTCGAGCGCGTGGAGGCGTTGCGTGCGGCGGCGGAGGAGCAATACCGGGCGCGCGAACAGGAGCTGCAACGCCAGCTGAAGGCGGCCGAGCAGCGGTTGCAGGCTGTCATCAGCAGCGTGCAGCAGGGCAACGCGGCCATTTCCCTGCAGGACAGGCAGGCATTGCAACAGGCGCGGCAGGAGATCCTGAAGCTGCGGCGGCAGCTGCGTGATGTGCAGCAGGCACTGGCGCGGGACATCCGGCGGCTGGAGTTTCGCCTGCAGGCACTGAACATTGTCGGGCCGGTGGTGCTGCTGGCGTTGCTGGCGCTGGCAGGTCTTGGCTGGCGGCGCTGGCGGGCGGCGCGCTGGCAGCGGGCTGGTGGCGGTCGGCAGGCGGGGGAGGTGCGGGCATGAGGCGGCATTGGCGCATGGTGGCGGTGCTGCTGTTGCTTGCCGGTGCTTCGGTGGCGCTGGCGGCGTGGGCATGGATGCAGGTGCGGGCACCGTTGCAGGTGGCGGAGCAGGGCGAGCTGCTGCTGCCGCGACTGGGGGAGCAGCTGGGCGACGTGGCGCAGCTTGCGGTGCGCCGCAAGGGCGCGCAACTGTTGCTGACACGCACGGAGGAGGGGCTGTGGGTGGCGGAGCCTGCGGGCTGGCCGGTGGAAGGGGGGCAGGTGCGTTCCGTGCTGCTGACGCTGGCGCAGATGCGCAAGGTGCGCCCGGCCACGGCGCTGCCGCAGCGATATGCATTGATCGGGGTGGGGGATCCGGCCCGGGATGAAAACAGCGCGGCCGTGCTGGTGCGTGATGCCGAAGGGCGGGTGCTGGCGCATGTGCTGCTGGGGCAGGAGGCGGAAGGCTGGCTTGGTGGCGGGCGCGAGGCGCAGTTCGTGCGGCTGGCCGACGAGCAGCAGGCATGGCTGGTGGAGGGGCGGGTGCGGGCCTCCACGGCGTTGCAGGACTGGGCCGACACGACGTTGCTGGCGTTGCCGGTGGAGCAATTGGCGGAGGTCATCATCCGTCATGCCGATGGGGAAGTGTTGCGACTGGCGGCGGAAGGCCGGGATGCGCCTGGCGCAAGGGGAGGCGAAAAGGGCAAGACCACTGGGGCGCAGCTGCGGCTGGCGGATGCGCCACCGGGCAGCAAGGTGCGCGAGGAGAGGCTGAAACAATTGCAGGCGGTGCTCGGCTCCTTGCGGTTCCGGGCAGTGGTGCCGGCGGATGCCGATGAGGTGCGCCACCTGCGGGAGGTTGCGATTGTCAAGGCGCGGCTGGGCGATGGGCTTGCCGTGCAGCTGCATGTGTTGCGCCTGCAGAAGGATGGGCCGCAGGCAGGCGCAGACCGGCAGGAAGACGGCAGACAGCAGGAAAAGGCTGCGGCGCAATGGTGGCTGCGCGGGCAGGTGTTGCAGGCTGGCAGTGATGAAAAGCGGGCGCAAAGGCTGCGCCGGCACTTCAAGGGGCGGGTGTTTCGGGTGTATGATGAGGCCGGTGCGGCACTGGCATCACGGCTGGAGGATGTGCTGCAGGTGGAAGTGCAGGACCTGCGTGATGTAGCCCCCGGCAATGGGGCCGTGGACGAGGAGGCTTCCACCACGTCCCCGGCAGCCGATGCCAAGGCTGACGAGGCTGGCGATGCCGGTGCACGCGCTCCTGCCACGCGGGCCGGTGGTGGCAATGCCGGTGCTTGCGACGGACAGGCACCGGATGCTGCCGCGGCTTCTTCTTCCCATTCCCGGGGGTCTGCGACAAACGGAGAGTGAGATCATGGCCATTCACGTGCTGGACGGACACCGCCCGAAACTGCCGCCGGCGGGCGAGGCATTCATTGCGCCTTCGGCCGATGTCATCGGCAAGGTGGAAGTGGGACGCAAGGTTTCCATCTGGTTCGGTGCGGTGCTGCGCGGAGATTACGAGTTCATCCGCATCGGCAACGGCACCAACATCCAGGACAATTCCGTGGTGCATACGGACTGGGGCTGCCCCACCACGGTGGGCGAGAACGTGGTGGTGGGACACAAGGTGATCCTGCACGGCTGCACCATCGGCAACCGGGTGCTGGTGGGCATGGGGGCGATTGTGATGAACGGTGCGGAAGTGGGCGATGAGTGCATCATCGGTGCCGGTGCCGTGGTGCCGGAAGGCAAGAAGATCCCGCCGCGCTCGCTGGTGCTGGGGGTGCCGGGCAAGGTGGTGAAGGAAGTGAGCGACGAGCAGGTGGCGGACATCATCCGCAATGCCGAGGATTACCAGAAAGCCATCCCCCGCTATCTGCGCGGGCTGGAAGAGGCGTGAAGCGGGAGCTCACGGGCTGTTTTCTCTTCCGATGTTCCTTCTCTGCCTTTCTTGAGGCCGGAAAGAAGAAAGCCGGCTCCGGTGGGGGATCCGGAGCCGGCGTATCCCGGCCTCTGATGGGGGAGGGTGGGGGGAGGGGAGGACCGGGTTTGTCGTTGCGTGTTCCTGTCTCGTGATTATCCTTCTACCAGCAAAATGTGGCAGTGAAGTGAAAGCAGAAGACGGGATTCATTGCTTTGTGTTCATCTTGTATTGAGGGTTTTGCAGCCGGCATCTTTTCTTGGCAGTCATCCCTTTTGCGTGTCCTGTTCGTGTGGCTGGGGCATGCTGGCAGGTGAGGGTGCGATGAGCGTGAAAAAAGGCGGCCCGCACTTTCGCTTGCGGGCCGCCTGGCGGGTGTGGGAGACACCACGGTTGTTTCTTCGCGGCATGCTGGCCGTGGCATGGCAGCAGCGTGAAGGCATCGTGCTCAGTTGTTGCCGTAAACCTTTGGCTTGATGGCCGGGTTGCGGGTTATGGCCACCCACTGGCCGGGGTCGCGTTGAGACTGGCGCAGCAGGTAGGTGTAGCCGGTGCGGTTCCACGGCAGGATGCGGTTGCGGCGGTTGTCCAGCGCGAAGTCGCCACGGTCCGTGCGCACCAGCAGCACCGCATGCCCTCCGCCGTTCTCGTCCAGCACCACGGCGATGAGCAGCGCTTCCGGCGGGAAGCCCAAGGCTTCGAGATAACGCTTCTTCAGCAGCACGTAGTCTTCGCAGTCGCCAACACCGCTGGTGGGATATTCCCAGACCTCGGGGCGATTGTATATCTCCTGGTCGGTCAGTGGCTTGACCTTGCGGTTGATGTAGGCGTTTACCTGCCGGATCAGGTCCCAGCGGGTGGGAGTGAGCCGGATCTGGAAGGTGGTGGGCCTGCCGATGGGGCGGCATTCCTCCGGGTAGCGATCACAGAACTCGACGAAGCCCACCGGCGGGCTGGCCGGGGCAATGGCCGGCGCATGCAGCTTGCTGGCAAGGTTGATGCGCGCATGTGCAGTGCCCTGTGCGCTGGCGCTGCTGGTGATGCTGCCCATGGAGGTCAGCGCCAGCATGGGCAGCAGAAGCAGGCCCAGCAGTGTGTTCTTCCCGCGGCTGCCACGCACGCGCCGCCTGCTGGCAGGCTGGTGGGTGGTTGCGCATGGGCGCAAGTGTTCCTGCGCCCTGTGGTGTTTCCTCCACATGGCCGGTGTTCCTGTCCATCATGTTGACGCCGTGGCCGCTGTTGTTTTTTGTGTTGCGGCGCTGTCGGATCAGGCAGAAGGTGCGCCTCCCTGCTTGCCGGATGGGAGCAACGTGCTTCTGCCGATCTTCGGTCATGCTAACAGGGAAAGTTTGCCGGCCAACGAAGAGATGGAATCAAAGTTAAACGGGCGCGTAAACCCTTGATTCACCATGCATGGAACGAGAAAGGGGAAAGGCATGCAGCAGTGGCAGGAAGTGATTTCGGTGCGCACGCAGGGGCAGGGGCTGTACGAGATGACGGCGGAGGTGGCGCGGTTCGTGCGTGCAGCCGGGGTGCAGACGGGGCTGCTGACGCTGTATTGCCGTCATACCTCGGCCTCGCTGACCATCCAGGAGAATGCCGACCCGGACGTGGTGCGCGATCTTTCCGAGTTCTTTGCCCGGCTGGTGCGGGAGGATGAGCCGTGGTACCGGCACCGTTCCGAGGGACCGGACGACATGCCGGCACACATTCGCTCGGCCCTGACCGATGTCAGCCTCAACATTCCGGTGATGAACGGCGCGCTGGTGCTGGGCACGTGGCAGGGCGTATTCCTGTTCGAGCACCGCCGTGCGCCGCACACGCGGCAGGTGGTGGCGCACCTGCTGGGAGAATGAGGCGAACGTGAAGAAGGGTTTTCCGGCCTGCACAGCAGGCGGAGATGCTTTTCTTCAGAAAAAACAGTGCGGGTGCGTGGTGGTGAAAGATGTCCGGGGCCCTGCGGGCATTTACGCCTGCCGGTTGTGCACCTCGTCGGACAGGCCGTTGCCGCGCTCGGTCATCGGTACATAGTCGCGTTGCACCGGGCCGGTGTAAAGCTGGCGCGGGCGGCCGATCTTGCGGTTGGGATCGGCAATCATCTCTCGCCAGTGGGCGATCCACCCCACGGTGCGGGCAATGGCGAACAGCACCGTGAACATGTCGGTGGGGAAGCCCAGCGCGCGCAGGGTGATGCCGGAATAGAAGTCGATGTTCGGATACAGCCCGCGGGAGAGGAAGTATTCGTCCTTCAGCGCCATTTCCTCCAGCTGGCGGGCCACCTCCAGCAGCGGATCGTTGGGGTCGCCCACCTCGGCCAGGACCTCCTTTGCGATCTGCTGCATGATGCGCGCGCGCGGGTCGTAGTTCTTGTAGACGCGGTGGCCGAAGCCCATGAGGCGGAACGGATCGTTCCTGTCCTTGGCGCGCGCGATGAACTCCGGAATGCGCTCCGGCGTGCCGATCTCCATCAGCATCTTCAGCGCTGCCTCGTTGGCACCACCGTGCGCCGGCCCCCACAGGCAGGCGATGCCGGAAGCAATGCAGGCGAACGGGTTGGCACCCGACGAACCGGCCAGGCGCACCGTGGAGGTGGAGGCGTTCTGCTCGTGATCCGCATGCAGGATGAAGATGCGGTCCAGCGCGCGGGCAAGGATGGGGTTGACGTGGTAGTCCTCGGTTGGCACCGCGAAGCACATGCGCATGAAGTTGCTGGCATAATCCAGCTCGTTGCGCGGATAGATGAAGGGCTGGCCCAGCGAATACTTGTAGGCCATTGCCGCCAGCGTGGGCATCTTGGCGATGATGCGCCGCGTGGCCAGCTCGCGCTGATAGGGGTCGTTGATGTCGGTGCTGTCATGGTAAAAGGCGGAAAGCGCGCCGACTACCGCCACCATGATGGCCATGGGGTGGGCATCGCGCCTGAAGCCGCGGAAGAAGTTGGAGATCTGCTCGTGCACCATGGTGTGGCTGGTGATCTCCTGCTGGAAACGGGCAAGCTCCTCCTGCGTGGGCAGGTCGCCATACAGCAGCAGGTAGCTGGTTTCCAGGTAATCGCCGTAGCGCGCCAGCTGCTCGATGGGGTAGCCGCGATACAGCAGCGTGCCCTGCTCGCCGTCGATGAAGGTGATCTTCGATTCGCAGGAGGCGGTGGAGGTGTAGCCGACATCGAAGGTGAAGACCCCGGCTTGCCGGTAGAGGCTGCGCACGTCCACGGCACTTGGGCCCATGCTGCCGTGCAGCACCTGCAGTTGCAGCTCCTTCTCCCCCAGTTTCAGGGTGGCCGTGTCGGTCTTGCCGTCGCTCATGCCGCCTTCCCGTCTCCCGTTGTTTCAGCAACCGTTGGGCACAGGGCCATCTTGGCCGAGGGGTGCTCATGGCAAAGCCCCTGTTGTTGGCTAGCTCATTGCCACGCAATTGGCAAGGACAGCCCCCGCAGGTGAGCCATGTGCAGCAGCCGCATACCGTTCGTTAACCATGTTTCCCTTACCCTTCCGGCAGGTGCAACAATGGCCCTGCACAGTGTTTCGACGACTGCGGGGCGCAATGACAGCGGATGGTCGCAATGGTCTTTTCGCGTATCCGGAAATGGCGTCGCAGGCAGCGCGCGCTGCTTGATACATCGGTATTCGCCCAAGTACTGGAGCAGGGGGATGTGCAGGCCTGCCAGCGGCTGGCATCGCAGTTGCTGGCGTTTGTCGACGAGCCTTCCACGCTGCCCGAGGAACGTGCGCTGGTGATGCCCTACCTGGCGCGGCTGGCGACGCATCCGCAGCGGGCGGTGCGGGCATACGTGGCCGAGGCGGCGTGCGATTGCCAGAACCTGGATGCCGAGGTGGTATTCTGCATCGCCGGCAACGAGGATGACATTGCGCTGCCGTTCATTGCCGGGGCGGTGAGTCTTGAGCGCGTGAAGCAGTTGGCCATCTACCGTGCCGGAGACGTGCGGCGGCGGCTGGCCGTGTGCGGGCGTGCGGACGTGGATGCCGCCGTGGTGGCCGAGGCGCTGGAAAATGGCCAGCGCGAGGTGGTGTTGTGTTGCCTGCGCAATGCCCAGGCAGCGCTCTCGCCAGAGCAGGCACGGCGGCTGTATGTGCGGCACCGGGAAGACGAGGAGATCATCGCGGCGCTGCTGGAACGCCCCGACCTGCCGCTGGAGGTGCGCATTGCGCACGTGGAGATCCAGTCAGGCCGGCTGCGGCAGGTGATGGAGCGCAGCGAATGGCAGGCGGCTGCTGCCGGTGGCAGCGATCCGGTAGCGGCGGTGGAAGAGCAGGCGCTGGCGGAGATTCTGGCCGGCGTGGAGGACGAGGAACAGTTGCAGGCGGCGCTCGAGTTCCTGTCGCGGCGTGGCAAGCTGACGGCGGCGGTGCTGTTGCGCGCGGCGTGTGGCGGGCACGTGGCGGTGCTGCTGCATGCGCTGGCGTGGCTTTCCGGCATGCGCGTGGGGCGCTTGCACACGGCGCTGCGCAAGGGGGCTTCGCTGGGGGTGATGCGCACGGCGCTGATGCGCTCCGGCCTGCCGGAAACCACCCATGCGCTGGCGCTGGCGGTATTGCTGGCGGCGCGTGGTGCGGGTGATGATGCGGCGCGGGTGGGGGCGCGGCTGATGGCCTTCGGCCCGCGGTTGATGGAAACCATCGCCGAAGCCGATGCGCTTTCGGTGGCGGAGAAGCTGGAAGCAGCCAGCCTGCTGGAGCAGCTGGGCGATGAGAGCGTGCGGCCGCTGGCCGGGCGGTTCACGCAGTCGCTGCTGCGGCATGCAGCATGAGGCATGCATCAGTTGATGCGGTTCGGGTGCGGATGCGCAGGGGTGCCTTCCTTGCAAGTGTTGGAAACCCCGCCAGCACTGCCGGAGAGAGAGACTGCGCAATCCACTGCGGCGGTTGCCTGCTTCACGCGATTCATGCCTCGCGCAGCAGCTCTGTGGCGCGGGCGATGATGTCGTTGAACATTTCTTCCGTCAGCCGCCCCGTCTGGGTGTTGTAGCGGGAGCAGTGATAGCTGTCGACGAGGACGCGGCCGCCGGGCAGCGGATGCTCTGCCGCGTGGGCGAAGGGGTGGCGTGCGCGCACCAGGCCGTGAGCCATCAGCACCGCGTCATGCGCCACCTTGCCCAGCGCCAGGATCACGCGCAGCATGGGGCGGGCCTGAAACTCCGCCTGCAGGAAGCGGTTGCAGGTGCGAATCTCCGCCGGGGTTGGCCTGTTTTGCGGCGGCACGCAGCGCACGGCATTGATGATGACCGTATCCACCAGCGTCAGCCCGTCATCGGGACGGGCGTCGTAGGTGCCGCGTGCCAGCCCATGCCGCTTGAGGCTTGCGTAGAGCAGCTCGCCGGCAAAATCGCCGGTGAACGGACGGCCCGTGCGGTTGGCCCCGCGCAGCCCCGGGGCCAGCCCGATGATGGCGAGCCGGGCGTCATCGGGGCCGAAAGGGGGTGCCGGGGCATTGAACCAGTCCGGGTGCAGGCGGCGCTGCTCCTGCAGGAAGGCATGCAGGCGCGGGCACAGGTTGCAGTCTGGCGGCGGCAGGCGCTGCTGCTGCACACGCCCGTGCAATCTTTCGCATGATTGCCCGCGCATCTGCCTGCCGCCGTGTTCGCTGCTGCCTGCCTCACTCGGCATCCATGTCCTCGTCTGCCGGCAGGTAGTCTTCCTCTTCTGCCGGGCGTGGCGGGCGCGGTGGACGGCCGATGATGTCCTTCATGTCGAGGATCTCGACGAAGTCATCCGCCTGCCGGCGCAGGTCGTCGGCAATCATGGAAGGCTTGGTGGCGACGGAGGAGATGACGGTAACCCGGCAGCCCATGCCCTGCACTGCCTCCACCAGCGAGCGGAAGTCGCCATCGCCGGAGAACAGGATGACGTGGTCGAGCTTCGGGGCGAGCTGCATCATGTCCACTGCCAGCTCGATGTCCATGTTGCCCTTGATCTTGCGCCGCCCCTGGCTGTCGGTAAACTCCTTCACCGGCTTGGTAACAACCATGTAGCCGTTGTAGTCCAGCCAGTCGATGAGTGGGCGCAGGGGGGAGTATTCGGCATCGTCCAGCAACGCCGTGTAGTAGATGGCGCGGATGAGCCGGGTGCGCTCGCGAAAGTAGGCGAGGAGTTTCTTGTAATCTATGTCGAAGCCGAGCGTGCGGGCCGTGGCATAGAGGTTGGAACCATCAAGAAACAGCGCGGTGCGTTCGTCCTTGTACAGATGCATCATGAGTATGTCCTGATTGTCTGAATGATCGTGGGTGCGATCATGGTCGTGAATGTCAGGTTTCGGGGGGCAGTTGCTGCCGTAATCCGGCATTTCCGCAAGATCAAGGAAGGCAGGAATGCGGCAGCTGCCGCCACCCCCACAGGACTGGCAAAGATGCAGTATAACGTCAAGCTCGAATGGTGTTTGTAAGGCTTTTGTCATCTGGCGGTGTTTCAAATGACGGATTTTTGCAGCCGAGATGCAGCCGTGCATGGCAATGCCTTGCTCATGGACTTCTCATGGGTTGAAGCGGCAATGGCATGAACGGAGGCATGGCGCGCAATGCATGTTGCGATGAACATGAGGATTGGCCGGGCTGATGCCGGAAACGCCTGCACGGCAAGGGGAAGGGCATGACAGGCGGTTCGTGTGGGGGACTGGACAACGGGCGCGTGATGGCGCTGGTGGCGCTGGGGGCGAACGTGGCCGGGCGCTGGGGGCGGCCGGAGCAGACGTTGCGGCGTGCGGTGGCCGTGCTCGATGCACTGCCCGGCATGCGCGTGGTGGTGGCGTCCGGGCTGTGGCGCAGTGCGCCGTTTGGCGGGGTGGCGCAGCCGCCGTTCATCAATGCCGTGGTGCGGCTCGAGACTGCATTGCTGCCACATGCGCTGCTGGCGACGCTGCGGGATGTGGAGCGGGCGGCAGGCAGGCGAAGGGGGGTCATCTGGGGGGCGCGGGCGCTGGATCTCGACCTGCTTGATGTGGGAGGGCGCGTGATGCGGCCTGTCGGCATGGGCAGGCTGCAAGGCATGGCAGCTGGTGGCAGGTGCATGTGGCGATGGCAGCGCAAGGGGCTGGTGCTGCCGCATCCCGGCATTGCCTTGCGTGCCTTCGTGCTGTGGCCGTTGCAGGAAGTGGCACCTGGGTGGCGGCATCCGCTGCTGGGGGCTACGGCCAGTGCGCTGCTTGGCAGGTTGCCGCCAGCGGTGCGGGCGCAGTGCAGGCCGCTGGGTGCGCGGCTGGTTGCCTGAAGGCGGTGCATCGCGCCGCCATGTGCGCCGGCGGCAGCATCAAGTCTCACAAGATGTTCACAATCGGGTGTTTCTGCCCGCTCGGGCATTGACAATGCACGTGCGAATCTCTCAGTTTCCGAGGTGTTTTCGCAAGGCCATGATGGCCTTGCAGGGCTTGCCCGGCGGGGGTGTCCGGCCTCTGGCCTTTTCCGGCTGTCATGTCTGCCCGCAAGGGGGCAGCCGGGCTGGCGTGGTCAGATCATGGTTCCGGCCGGTGGTTGGATACGGGATGCGAGGAATGAACAAGATGCAAAAGATACTGGCATCGGCAATGGCGGCAGCCTTCATTGCCGCCGGCGTGCTTGGCATGAGTGGTGTTGGTGGTGATGCGCAGGCAGCACCGCAGGTGAAGAATGTCAAGCAGGCAGCAAAGGCAAAAAAGCGGGTGGCGCGGCACAAGAAGGCCGTGCGCAAGGTCAACTTCCGCTCGGGGCGGCTGGCCCAGCGGCAGCAGAAGAAACCGCAGGTGAAGCGGCAGCAGAAGGCGGTGAAGGTGGCGGCCCTGTTCGGCGGCGCGTCGCAGGCAGCGTCAAGCACTCGTCGCGACGGGCGGATCTACGATGCATCGGGGCGCTACCTGGGCAAGACCATCGTGAAGTTTGACAGGAAGCTGAAGCCCGGCACCATACTGGTGAAGACGAAGGAGCGGGCGCTGTATTACGTGTTGCCGGGTGGCAAGGCGGAGAAATATGGCGTTGGCGTGGGGCGCGAGGGTTTTCAGTGGTCTGGTGTCAACCGGATCTCCGCCAAGAAGAAGTGGCCGGAGTGGCGGCCGCCGGAAGAGATGAAGAAGCGCGAGCTCATCAAGTATGGCCGCAAGCTGCCGGACGTGATGCCGGGCGGGCCGGACAATCCGCTGGGGGCGCGCGCCTTGTATATCGGCAGCACGCTGTATCGCATCCACGGCACCAACAATCCGCGCTCCATCGGCAAGTTCGTGTCTTCCGGCTGCATTCGCATGACGAATGACGAGGTCAGCGAGCTTTACGAGAAGGTGAAGGTGGGCGCGCGGGTCATCGTGGAGAACTGAGCAGGCGGGTGGCAGCCTTGTGGCTGGCGTGCCTGTCAGGCTTGCGCGGAAGTATTGCCGCGTGCTATGCTTCCGGCAGAATGCAGAAAGGTGTGCTGTCCCGGGCGGGATGGCACACTTTTGCTGTTTTGCTGCCCTGGCATCTGGCCTGTGAAGGCGCATGCAGACAGGGCAGGGACCTTTTTCCTGACCGACATGGAGAACAATCGACATGGCTCGTGTTACCGTCGAGGACTGCATCGACAAGGTTTCCAACCGTTTTGACCTGGTGTTGCTGGCCGCTTTCCGGGCGCGGCAGCTCTCTCAGGGTGCACCGCTGACGGTTGATCGCGACAACGACAAGAACTCGGTGGTGGCCCTGCGCGAGATTGCCGAGGGCACCATCGACACGGAAGACCTGAAGGAGCAGCTCATTCACAGCCTGCAGAAGCATGCGGAAGTGGACGAGCCGGAGCCTTCCGAGGCACCGCTGCTGGCCGGTCAGCAGCAGGCGGAGGAAGCTTCCGCCGAGGATGTGGTGGAGGCAGACCGCATGAGCGAGGAAGAGCTGCTGATGGGGCTGGAGGGGCTGCCGCCGGCGGAAAGCCCCGGCTCGCAACGCTCCGGTTACTGAGTGCGAGAACCTCTTCAACGCCCGCGGCAGCCGCGGGCGTTGGCTTCCGGTCTTCGAGAAGATTGCTGCTGATTCGGATATAAAGCCATGAACGCGCCTGCACAAAAGCCCAATGCCGTGGTGGAGCTGTCGACACCCGCCGGTGATGTCATTCGCCTTGGCAATGATCAGCCGCTGGTGCTCATCGCCGGGCCGTGCCAGCTTGAATCGCGCGCGCATGGCCTGATGATGGCCGAGCGGCTGGCGGAGCTGGCGGAAGCGCAGGGCATTGCCGTCATTTTCAAGTCTTCCTTCGACAAGGCCAACCGCACCTCCCTTTCCGGCGCGCGCGGCATGGGGCTGGAGCCGGCGCTGGAGGTGTTTGCCGAAATCCGCGAGCGCACCGGCCTGCCGGTGCTTACCGACGTGCATTGGCCGGAGCAGTGCGCAAGGGTGGCGGAGGTGGTGGACATCCTGCAGATTCCCGCCTTCCTGTGCCGGCAGACCGACCTGCTGGTGGCTGCAGCGCAGACGGGGCGGGTGGTGAACGTGAAGAAGGGGCAGTTCCTGGCGCCGTGGGACATTGGCCCGGTCATCGGCAAGGTAACCGGCTCGGGCAACGCCAACGTGCTGATTACCGAGCGCGGCAGCAGCTTTGGCTACAATACGCTGGTGAACGACTTCAAGGGGCTGGCCCACATGAAGGGATATGGGGCTCCGCTGGTGTTCGACGCCACCCATTCCGTGCAGCAGCCCGGCGGGCTGGGCGGTGCATCGGGTGGCGACCGGCGCTTCGTCGAGCCACTGGCGCGGGCAGCCGTGGCCGTGGGGGTGGCGGCGGTGTTCATGGAAACCCATGATGATCCGGACAATGCGCCGTCTGACGGCCCCAACATGGTTCCCGTGGATGATCTGCCGCGGCTGGTGAAGCTGTTGCAGCGCTTCGATGCCATTGCCAAGGAGCAGGCCTGATGCCGGGCATCTGCCTTGAGCGCACAAAATAGCTTGCATGCATCCGCGCGCCATTGTCATGGCGCATTGCGGGCGCTATAGACCCTTGGTGATGACAGGGGGCAAGTGGATCACCTCGCCAATCCGGGCGGATTCTCATGAGCAAAATCGAGCGCATCATCGGCCGCGAGATCCTGGACAGCCGCGGCAATCCCACCGTTGAAGTCGATGTTTTCCTGGAAGATGGCGCGTTTGGCCGCGCGGCGGTGCCTTCCGGTGCTTCCACCGGCCGGCACGAGGCCGTGGAGCTGCGCGATGGCGATCTCGCGCGTTTTGGCGGCAAGGGAGTGCTGCAGGCGGTGGGCAATGTCAATGGCATCATCGCCAATGCACTGGTTGGCATGGATGCGCGTGATCAGCAGGCCATCGACCAGGCAATGATCGACCTCGACGGCACGCCGAACAAGGGCAAGCTTGGGGCGAATGCCATTCTCGGCGTTTCGTTGGCGGTGGCAAAGGCGGCGGCGGCCTCGGCGGGTCTGCCGCTTTATTCTTACATGGGCGGGGTGCTGGCGCGCATCATGCCGGTGCCGATGATGAACATCATCAACGGCGGTGCGCACGCCAACAATTCCATCGACTTTCAGGAATTCATGGTGATGCCGGTGGCCGCGTCCTCCATGAGCGATGCGGTGCGCATGGGCTCGGAAGTGTTCCACGCGTTGCAGAAGCTGCTGGATGAAGGCAACTACAGCACCAGCGTGGGGGATGAGGGCGGTTTTGCGCCGGAGCTGCCCGGCACGCGCCCGGCGCTCAACCTCATCATGCAGGCCATCGAGAAGGCCGGTTACAAGCCCGGCGAGGACTTCTGGCTGGCCATGGACGTGGCCTCCACGGAGTTTTACGAGGATGGCAAGTATCGCCTGAAGGGTGCGCGTGGCGGCCAGGGGCTGGAGCTGGATGCCGCCGGCATGGTGGACTACCTGGAAGAGCTGGTGAACGAATATCCCATCCTCTCCATCGAGGACGGCATGGCTGAAGATGACTGGGACGGCTGGAAGATGCTCACCGAGCGCCTCGGGCGGCGCGTGCAGCTGGTGGGCGATGACCTGTTCGTTACCAATCCGCAGCGCCTGGCGCAGGGCATCGAGATGGGTGCCGGCAACGCCATTCTCATCAAGGTGAACCAGATCGGCACCCTGTCGGAGACGCTGGAGGCAGTGGACCTGGCGCACAAGGCCGGTTACCGTGCCGTCATCTCCCATCGCTCCGGCGAGACGGAAGATACCTTCATCTCCGACCTTGCCGTGGCTACCAGCTGCGGGCAGATCAAGACCGGCTCACTGTCGCGCTCCGAGCGCACGGCGAAATACAACCAGCTGCTGCGCATCGAGGAGGGGCTTGGTTCGCAGGCGCGTTATGCCGGTGAAATGGTGCTGAAGCACCCGGGCTGAGCTGGTTGGTGCTGGTGCTGTTGCTTGTTCGACGGCTGGCGCAGTGCTCGGCAGCCCCTTGACAGGCGAACATGGAAAAAGTTCCCCGGCCTGCCAGGCCGGGGAGTTTTTTACCTTTGGCGGTGCAAGCCTGCCTTTTGCAAATGCCGGATGCCAGGATCCATTACCCTTTATCCTCCACCTCCCTGCACCATGAGCCTCATGCACAATCATGCGATTTGACTGATCGATCGAAAGACAAAAGGGGCGGGAGGTGGCTCTTTCTGCTCTTTTTCCGTCTGTTGCCGTGAGTCGTTTTCAGCCCAGCTTCTCCACCACCACCTTATCGTTGGTGAACACGCAGATCTCCGCCGCGATGGACATGGCCTTGCGGGCGATGGTTTCGGCATCGGCATCCGTTGCCATCAGCGCGCGGGCCGCCGCCAGCGCATACATCCCGCCAGAGCCGATGGCCGCCACGCCACCTTCCGGCTCCAGCACGTCGCCGGTACCGGTCAGCACCAGCAGGTGCTCCGCGTCGGCGACGATCATCATCGCCTCCAGCCGCCTGAGATAACGATCGGTGCGCCAGTCCTTGGCCAGCTCCACGCAGGCGCGGAGCAACTGCCCCGGATACTGCTCCAGCTTCGCCTCCAGCCGCTCCAGCAGGGTGAAGGCATCCGCCGTCGCCCCGGCAAAGCCGGCCAGCACCTTGCCGCCCGCCAAAGTGCGCACCTTGCGCGCAGAGTGCTTGATCACCGTGTTGCCCAGCGACACCTGCCCGTCGCCCGCCAGCACCACCGCGCCATCCTTGCGCACGCCGAGAATGGTGGTGCCATGCCACGTGCCACCCCCATGCCACATACTGCCCGTTTCCTGCCGATCGTTCATCTCATGCGCTCTCCTGCCGCAACGGTTCCGTTACCCGCTTCAACCACGCCGCGGCACGGCTGTCCAGCTTCCCGACATGGGGCAGCAGTGCTTCGCGCACACGTGCGTGGTAGGCATCTACCTGCGCCACCTCCTGCGTCGTCAGCATGGAAACCTCTATCAGCCGCCGGTCAATGGGGCAGAGAGTGATGGTCTCGAACGACAGCATCGCCCGCTCGCCATCTTTCGGTGTCTCCGCCTCGCGGCACAGGATGAGATTCTCGATGCGGATGCCGTAATGCCCTTCGCGATAATAACCCGGCTCGTTGGATGTGATCATGCCCGGCTTCAGCGCTGCCTGCCCACGCAGGGAGATGCTCTGCGGCCCCTCGTGCACGTTCAGGAAACAGCCCACACCATGCCCCGTGCCGTGGTCGTAATCCAGCCCCGCCGCCCACAGGAACTGCCGCGCCAGCACATCCAGGTTCGCGCCCTTCACCCCGGCGGGAAAGCGCGCGCAGGACAGCGCCAGCATGCCCTTCAGCACCAGCGTGAAATGCCGCTTCTGCTCTGCCGTCGGCTGCATGCCGGCGGGGCCGATGAACACCGTGCGGGTTACGTCCGTGGTGCCGTCCTCGTATTGCCCGCCGGAGTCCACCAGGTAGAGTTCTCCCGGCTTCAGCGCGCGGTTGCTGGCGGTGGTAACGCGATAATGCACGATGGCCCCGTTCGGCCCGGCACCGGAGATGGTGTCGAACGACAGGTCGAACAGCTCGCTGCCCATCGCCTGCGCCGTGTCGATGCGCAGTTCCTCCAGCTTCACCGCGGCGGAAATCTCGTCCACCGAGCCATCTGCCGCCGCCTCCTCCAGCCACGCAAAGAAGCGCACCAGCGCCACCCCGTCGCGCACGTGCGCGGCCTTCATGCCCTCCTGCTCGGCTTGCGTCTTGCACGCCTTCGGCCACAGGCACGGATCATCGCCGCGCACCACCTCCGCCCCTGCCGCCGCCAGCAGCGAGAACACCTGCGCCGCCGCCGAACGCGCATCCGCCAGCACCCGCCTGCCTTGCAGTGCCGCATCCTCGCCCAGCGCCTGAAGCGCGGAGAACGGCAGCACCTCGGCCAACCCCCGTACCTGCTCCAGCACTTGCGGTGTGAACGCCGGCGTCCCGGCATCGCGAAAATGCGTCGTCTCGTGCAGGAACAGCCGCGCTGGCTGCGCCTCGTCGGCGAACACCAGCGCCATGCCCAGCACCACCGGGTTGTGCACGATGGCGCGGCTGCGAATGTTGAACAGCCAGCTCACCGAATCGGTAGCGGTAATCAGCGCCGCATCTGCCCCCTGCCCGCGCAGGGCATCGCGCACCAGCGCCAGCTTCTCCGCCACCGAGCGCCCGGCAAGGCGCACATCATGCGCGAAGATCTCCGCCAGCACGGGCTGCGGGCGATCTTCCCAGATCTCCTCCACCGGATCGGGCAGCACGAAGCGCAGTGTTGCCCCGGCCTTCTCCACCGCCCGCTGATATCGCTGCGCCGCCTCTTCCGTCAGCAGCCACGGGTTCACGCCCGCTACCTGCCCTTCCCGTAGCCGCTCGCGCAGCCACTGTGCCGGGCGCACCTCGGCAATGGGCACCACCTCGATGATGGCTTCATCCACCTGCTGTGCCGCCTGCAGCGTATAGCGCCCGTCCACGAACAGCGCCGCGCGCTCACCTTCCGCCACCGGCACGATCAGCAGACCGGCGGAGCCGGTGAAACCGGTGAGCCACGCCAGCCGCTCCTCCGATTCCGGCAGATATTCATTCTGAAAGGCATCGGCCCGCGGCACGATGAGATAATCCAGCCCCAGCTTGCGCATCCGCGCACGCAACGCCGCAAGTCGCCCCCCTGCCTTTTGCGGCTCGGCTGCGTCCGTGAATACCTGAAACCGGCTTCTGCCCGGCCTGTCCGCAACGCTGGTATCCATGCCTCATCTCCTGACACCGAAAAAACACCACTCTGGCACAACCTGCGCCCTGTGCACGAAGCGGTCAAGAACCGGCCCAACATGTTTACCGAAGCGGGGAGGCGTTTTGACAGGATTCGCAAGAGGCACCATGACACCAAATCCGAATCTCACACTCGGAAATACGAAAATCACATGAACGAATTGTTGGAAATGATATTTTTCATCAAAAAATACAGATAGTTATCATTTTTTCAATTGCATGCAAAAAATGCATATCAGTATTACGTGATTAACCATTGCTTAATCAGGCGCGGCGTATCATATAACCCACGACAGAACGGAGCGCGCCACCCGCAAGGTGGCGCAACTGCTTCTCCTCCCTCTGTTGCTGTTTCGGAAGTCAGGCAAGAAGTTCTCCCCTCCCTCTTCTTCCTCCCTCCTGACTTCTGCATCTGGCCCGGCTGGACCCCTCCCCCAGCCGGGCCTTTTCTTTGCCCCGCCAATCGCCTGATCAAGGCGGACATGACCACATGCATGCCGCCAGCAACCGCCAGCTTGCAGAGAGCCTCGGAAAATCACTTCAGCGTGGGGCGCGAAAGGACAAACCACGCACCATAAGCGATGATGGCCAGCGACAGCGCCACCACCCACCATGCCAGCGGCGCAAAGGCCAGCAGCCAGATGCTGGTAATGCCCATGCTGCCCACCGCCAGCAGCTTGCCGCGCGCCGGTATTGCCCGCTGCTCCTGCCAGGCCTTCAGCGGCGGCCCCAGCCGCGCATGCTCCAGCAACCAGCGGTGCAGCCGCTCGGAGCTGTTGGCAAAGGCCCACGCCGCCACCAGCAGGAACGGCACCGTGGGCAGCACCGGCAGAAAGGCCCCCACCACGCCCAGCGCGGTGAACAGCACGCCAATGATGATGAACAGCCCCTTGCGCATCTTGCCCGTCATGCCCACAAGGTAATGCGCCAATTGCCCCCGTGCAACATTGGCAGCGCCTGCGCAGGATTTCAGGCAACGCCGGGCAGCCGCAGCAACAACGTGCTCCACTCGCCCAGCCGCCAGCGCCGCTCCAGCCGCAAGCCGCGCGGCAGGAAGGCCGCCAGCACCATCGCTTCCTGCTGCCGCAGCAGCCCGGAAAGCACCAGCCAGCCACCAGGCCGCATCTGCGCCCGCAGCTCTGCTGCCATGCGCATCAAAGGCCGCGCCAGGATGTTGGCAAACACCAGGTCATGTCCGTTCTGCCGCACAGGCATTCCGGGCGGTGGACGCAATACTCGCCAGCGCGAATACAGTGCCTGCGGCACCCGCGATGCCGCCAATGCCCGCCGCACCCGTTGCACGCCAGGCCGCGGTATCACCGCGCGGTGAAGCGGGCGTTCACCACCACCAAAACGCTGCACCAGAGCGTGCCGCGTGCCTGCTGCCACCACCAGTCGCATGCCCGGCACACCATTGAGCCGCGCATTCTCCCGTGCTGTTGCCACCGCCACGGGGTCGATATCCGTGGCCACAACACGCACTTTCAAGGCCCGCGCCGCGGCAATGCCCAGCACGCCACTGCCCGTGCCCACATCCAGCACCCGTATCGGGCACATGCCGGAAGGCCCCAGGTGCCGCCGTTTCAGCAGCCATTCCAATGCCAGCAGGCAGCCTTGCGTGGTGCCATGATGCCCTGTGCCGAACGCCTGCCCGGCTTCTATCTCGATGTTGATGGCATGGAGGGCTCGCTGCTGCCGATCATGTGCGCCATGCACGAAGAAGCGCCCGGCACGCACCGGCCGCAACCCCTGCTGCACCCTGGCCACCCAGTCCACGTCAGGCAATGCTTCAGGCCTGAAGCCTGCCTCGGCAATGCCTGCCAGTGCTGCCAGCTCCTGCAAATGTTCTTCGATGCTTGCCTCCAACACTGCAGCCTGCGCGGCATCACAGAACACCTCCACCTGCCATGCCGCGGCAGCATCATCCGGCAGCTCGAAGGCGCTGGCCGCAACCACCAGCGGCCACCCCGCCTCGCCCGCCACGGCAGCCAGCCGCTGCGCATCCTCGCGTGCCAGGGCAGCACTGACGAACCGTTGTGCATCGGCATCAACCATGCGTGCCTGTCCTCGATACCTTCAGTAGATGACGGTTACCACGATGGTATCCGTATAGGTGCCAGGGCTGGGTGTGGTCTGCGGAAACACCCGCCCGTAGGTGGTATAGCTCTGCACGTTGCCCGTGCCGATGCCGCTGATGCTGTTGGCCGGAGTGTTGCCCCAGCCCAGCGTGCGCGCTGCATCGCGATAGATGCCATAGCGTACCGATTCCGCCCCGCTGCTCATGCGCCGCTGGTCGGGAGTGGCGGCATTGGCAAGGCCGCCATTCAGCTCCACCCGGTAAGGTGTGCCATTGGTGCAGCGGACATCAACCCGGCCATTGGCATCGACATTGCTGTTGAGCACCCCTGCGACACCAAAGTTTATGTCCGTTGCCGACACTTCGCAGAAGGGAATGACATTCGCCCGCACCTGGAAGCTGACATTCTGCGCGCCGTCAACAAACAGGCATGCACCAATGCTGCTGGAGGAATACTCGATCCGGGCATCGAATCCGGAAAAGCTGGACGTATAAAACCCCGGCACGACGGTATTCTGCCCCGCCGGAATGCGCGCATCGATCACCTGTGTCCAGCTGCCGTTGCCGGCACCATCCAGGCGGAAGCGGAACACCGGCGCACGCTGTGGTTCGGCCCAGAAATCCGAGCCCCAGATGTTGGATGTGCCTGGTTCGTAGAGATTGTAGGAGAGCTTGTTGCCGCTGCTGTCCAGCGTCCGGGGGTTGCCGGTGGTGCCGCCAGTGCCGTAACCGAAGCTGGGGCAGATGCTGACCAGGCCGTTGGGGTTGCCATTGGTGCAGGTGATGGCAAGCACGCCCGTTGTGGAGATGGTGGCACCGGAGAGCACGTTGATATTGCCGAAGTCGATGTCCGAAACACTGAAGGTGCACTGAAACCCCGGCGGCGTTATGATGGCCTGCGCCTCGCGCCCGCCAGAAGCAACGGCCAGGCACAGCAGCAACAGCAGCCCGCCCTTCTTGCGCAAGGCCTTTGCCCCCTTCTTGTGGCCACCATCTGCCATCACGCACGTCTCGTCAGCATCATCGAGAATCACGCCACCATATCAAGGGATGCTTTGCCTTCCCTACAGGGAAAGCAAGCCGGTTTCTCGCAATTATTGTGCAAAACCCCACCCGAACGGGTGGCGTGATAGCGAAATGGCGAACGGATGGAAGCAAGCGAAATGACGGGCCCGCAAGTCATGCCGCACAGGCAAAGCCACCTGCACGCAGCATTATCATGCCTGCCCATGCTCATGCAAACAGCCGCCCCTTGCCAATGCCTTTCGGCATCGGCTTGCCGACGGCGGCGCGCCGGCCCAGCCACGGCGTGATGTCCTGCAGCAGCCGCGCCGTCTTGCCCTCGGCAGCCCAGCGGATGCCCTCCTCCTGCCGGAAGGTAACGGCATCGGCCAGTCCACCATCCTTGTAGCGTTGCAGGCGCACGCCCTTGCCGCGGCCCATCTCCGGCAGCTCGGAAAGCGGAAACACCAGCAGCCGCCGATTCTCCCCCAGCACCGCCACCATGTCATGCCCCTCCGGCACCCGCCGGCACACGGCCAGCCGCGCCGGTGCCTTCACGTTCATCACCTGCCGCCCCTTGCGGGTGGTGGCCAGCACGTCCGCCTCCTTCACGATGAAGCCGTTGCCCTCGCTGGAGGCCAGCAGCAGCCGCGCCTTCGGGTCATGCACCATCAAGGCCACGATGTCGTCTTCCGCCGCCATGTCGATGGACAGCCGCACCGGCTCCCCGGCCCCGCGCCCGCCCGGCAGCTTTGCCGCCTCCAGCGTGTAGAACCGCCCTGACGAGGAAGCCAGCAGCAGCTTGTCCGTGCTCTGGGCATGGAACACGAAGCCGGCGGAGTCCCCTTCCTTGTAGGAGATCTTCGCAATCGCCTCCTCGTTCAGATGACCCTTGAGTGCGCGAATCCAGCCCTTGGCCGAGCACACCACGGTGATCGGCTCCTTCTCCACCAGCACCGCGTCCAGGTCCACCTCCACCACCGGTGCCTCGGCCACCTCCGTGCGCCGCCGCCCCAGTTCCGTCTTCTTGCCCCAGCGCTCGCGCATGCCGCGCACTTCCCAGGCGATGCGGCTCCACTGCTTCTCCTCCGAGGCCAGCAGTGCCTGCAGTTCTTCGCGTTCCTTCGCCAGCTCCTCGTGCTCGCGGCGAATCTCGATTTCCTGCAGCTTGTTCAGGGCGCGCAGCCGCATGTTGAGAATGGCCTCCGCCTGCACCTCTGTCAGGCCGAAGCGGCTCATCAGCTCCGCCTTCGGATCGTCCTCGAAGCGGATGATGCGGATCACCTCGTCGATGTTGAGGTAGGCGATCAGCAGCCCTTCCAGCACTTCCATGCGGTGGGCGATCTTCTCCAGCCGCCAGTAGGTGCGGCGGATAAGCACGTCCATGCGGTGCTGAAGCCACTCCCGCAGCACCTCCCGCAGGCCCATCACCTTCGGTACCCGCCCGCCGCTGAGCACGTTCATGTTCAGCGGCACGCGCACCTCCAGGTCGGTGAGGCGGAACAGCGACTCCATCAGCACCTGCGGATCCACGTTGCGGCTCTTCGGCACCAGCACCAGCCGCACGTCCTCAGCCGATTCGTCTCGCACGTCATCCAGCAGCGGCAGCTTGCGGGCGGTGATCAGCTCGGCGATCTTCTCCACCAGCTTCGCCTTCGGCACCTGGTAGGGCATTTCGGTAACCACGATCTGCCACTGCCCGCGCCCCAGCTCCTCCTTCTCCCACCGTGCCCGCAGGCGAAAGCCGCCGCGCCCGGTCTCGTAGGCCTTGCGAATGCTCTCCCGCGGCTCCACCAGCACCCCGCCAGTGGGAAAGTCCGGCCCCGGCACGAATTCCAGCAGCTTGTCGATGGAGGCATTGCGATGCTTGATGAGGTGCAGCGCGGCGTTGCACAGTTCCTCCACGTTGTGCGGCGGAATGGCGGTGGCCATGCCCACGGCAATACCCTGCGCGCCATTGGCCAGCAGGTTGGGAAAGGCCGCCGGCAGCACCACCGGCTCCTCGTCCTCGCCGTTGTAGGTCTCGCGGAAATCGACGGCGTCCTCGTCCAGCCCCTCCAGCAGCGCCATCGCCACGTCGGTGAGCCGCGCTTCCGTATAGCGGTAGGCGGCGGCGCCATCGCCGTCGATGTTGCCGAAGTTGCCTTGCCCCTCGATCAGCGGCCAGCGCACGGCAAAATCCTGCGCCAGCCGCACCATGGCGTCATACACCGCCTGATCGCCATGCGGGTGGAACTTGCCGATGACATCACCCACCACCCGCGCGCATTTCTTGAAGCCGGCGCGCGGATCCAGCCTGAGCACGTGCATGGCATAGAGCAGCCGCCGGTGCACGGGCTTCAGCCCGTCGCGCACGTCCGGCAGCGCCCGGTGCATGATGGTGGAAAGCGCATAGGCGAGGTAACGCTCCTCCAGCGCCTCCTTCAGGGAAACGGCCTCGCCCTTCGGCGAATCGCTGTGATGATGGCTGCTCATGGGACAATGGTAGAACACCCCCGCCAGCCCCACAAGCCGCAACCATGCATGACCAGCTGTTCATCCACCGTTAAGTTCCCGGCCAAACTGACGCCGCATTGGGCAGGCAGGAAAGGGCATGACAGGCAAAGGGATTCGCTCACCGGGAGGCACTTGGCATGAACATGCACCATCACAACAACAACCAGCCAGCCCTGCACCGCCCCGCCGCCGAGCCGCTGGAGCAGCTCACCGTGTTCCTGCCGCGCTCCGTGGTGCAGGCATTGCAGGAGCAGGTGCCCGCCGGCCAGCGCCGCGCCTTCATCGCCCGCGCCCTGCAGGCAGCCCTGCAGCGCGAGACGGAAGAGACCTGATCCATACACTACCGCCTTCATTCCGGCAGCGGCAGTTTCTCCAGCCTGACGCCCGCTTGCGCACGCCTTGCTCCGCGAGCAACCAATGGCCTGCTTCAACACTCCCTCTTTTGCGTCTTGGTCATGCCGGTGCACCATCATGACCGAGCCATCTACCATGGCATGTTCTTCAAGGTCTGGCTCCACCTCTGGCAGTGTAATCGCTGGCGGCGTCAGCGAGGGAATGGATGGTGGGGTGCTCGCCGGTGAGCGGGTTGTCCGGGCGCCATTGCAGGCGCACCTTGAGGAACTCGGTGGAGAGTGCCTCGTAGATGACGAGCCAGCCGGCCAATGATGTGCCGATGCCGGTGATCTCCTTGATGGCTTCCATGGCCTGCAATGATCCCATGACGCCGGGCAGTGCACCGATGACACCGGCCTCGGCGCAGTTGGGCACACTGCCCGGTGGTGGCGGCTCCGGCAGGAAATCTCGGTAGCCGGGCAGTGGTGTGCCGTTCTCGTCCGTCTCGTATGGCCTGAAGGTGGCAAGCTGGCCGGTGAACTGGCCGATGGCAGCCCAGACGAGGGGCTTCTGCGCGAAGAAGCAGGCATCGGAGACGAGGTAGCGGGTGGCGAAGTTGTCGGAGCCGTCCAGCACCACGTCGAAGCGGCTGATGATGGCCAGCGCGTTGTCCGGCGTCAGGCGCTCGTCGAACAGCTCCAGCGCCACGTGCGGGTTGATCTCCCGCAGCGTTTCGGCGGCGCTTTGCGTCTTCGGCTGGCCGATGCGGGAGGTGGCGTGCAGTATCTGCCGCTGCAGGTTGGAGAGGCTGACCGTGTCATCATCGATGATGCCGAGCCTGCCGATACCGGCGGCGGCCAGATACAGCGCCGCCGGGCTGCCCAGCCCGCCAGCGCCGATGATGAGGGCCGAGGATGCCTTCATGCGTGCCTGGGCAGGGCCGCCGAAGTCGCGCAGCACGATGTGGCGGCGGTAGCGCTCAAGCTCCTCTGGCGTGAAGTCGGGCATGGGTGGGGTTTCCGAAGCGGGGTGATGCGATGCGCCCGTTGCGATGCTACGTGATGTCCTCGAACAGGGCGGTGGAGAGGTAGCGCTCGGCGATGGAGGGGAGGATGACGACGATGCGCTTGCCGGCCATCTCTTCCCGCGCGCCCACCTGAAGCGCTGCCGCCACCGCCGCGCCGGAGGAAATGCCGCCAGGGATGCCCTCGTCCGCCGCCAGTTGCCGGGCCATCCACAGGGCGCGGTCGCTTTCCACCTTCACCACCTCGTCGATGATGTCCGTGTCCAGCACCTTCGGCACGAAGCCGGCGCCGATGCCCTGGATCTTGTGCGGCCCCGGCTCGCCGCCGGAGAGCACCGGGCTTTCCGCCGGTTCCACGGCAATCATGCGGATGCCGGGATTGCGCTCCTTCAGCACCTGGCCGATGCCGGTGAGAGTGCCGCCGGTACCCACACCGGAGACGACGGCATCGAGCTCTCCGCCGGTGTCGGCCCAGATCTCTTCCGCCGTGGTGGCGCGGTGGATGGCCGGGTTGGCAGGGTTCTCGAACTGCTGTGGCATGATGGCGTTGGGGTTGGCGGCAACGATTTCCTCGGCGCGGGCCACTGCGCCCTTCATGCCCCTTTCCGCCGGGGTAAGCTCCAGGTCGGCGCCGAGCAGGCGGAACATCTTGCGCCGCTCGATGGACATGCTCTCCGGCATCACCAGCAGCAGGCGGATGCCGCGCGCCGCACAGACAAAGGCAAGACCTATGCCGGTGTTGCCGGAGGTCGGCTCCACCAGGATGGTGTCCGGGCCGATGCGCCCCTCGGCCTGCAGGGCGTTGATCATGCTCAGGGCAATGCGGTCCTTCACCGAGGACAGCGGGTTGAAGAACTCGCATTTCACCAGGATCTCGGCCCTTGCACCATGCGCCTCTGGCAGGCGATTGAGCCGCACCAGCGGCGTGCCGCCAATGGTCTGGGTGATGTCATCGTAGATGCAGCCGCGGGCGATGGGCTGTATCTGCATTTCTTCATCGCCAATGCTCATGTGGCATACCTCCCAGCATGTCCTCCCATTACAGTATCTCTTGCAGCAGGAACGAGGTGCACGCAAGCGCTCTTTCAGCGGGCAAATCACCACAAGGCGGGATGATTTTCCATTGACAGGGTTGGGCAATGGGCGCACACTTCATGGCATCTGACCGCAACGTGCACATGATGCGTTGCCGGCCTTTCACCACGGTCGCCATTGCCGCCGACGGGTGCTGACCTGTGCTTGCGGCCATCCATCCCGCCGACGGGCGACCAGCTTCAATTACAGGTGCGATCATGCGCAGGAGTGCAATGATTGCGCACACAGGCGCAAAGCTGGAGGGAGGAGGAGACAATGGAACTGGCGCTGGTCATCGACCCTGACAAGTGCACCGGTTGCCGGCAGTGCGAGCTGGCGTGCTCGTTTCGCCACACCGGGGCCTACAACCCGTCGCGCTCGCGCATCGTGGTGTTCGACTTTCACACCAAGGGGCGCTTCGTGCCCTACACCTGCACGCAGTGCGACCAGGCTTGGTGCCAGCAGGTGTGCCCGGTGGAGGCCATCACCAACGAGAACGGCATCAAGGTGGTGAACGAGGCCATCTGCGTGGGCTGCAAGGTGTGCACCATCGCCTGCCCGTTCGGCACGGTGAACTACGATCCGCAGTCCGGCAAGGTCATCAAGTGCGACCTGTGCGATGGCGAACCGGCCTGTGCGGAGGCCTGCCCGACGGAGGCCATCGTGTTCACCGACATCGCCGTGCAGGGATACGAGAAGATGCGCGAGTGGGCGGAGCGCACCGACACCGGCCCGCAGGCCAGCGCGTGAGGCGCGCGATTGCGCAGCGACATGCGATTCAATGTTTCGCGCGCCGCCGGAGCGGCATCTGATTCGAAGGCCATTCCGGCCTGGCGCGGATGATTGGGAGGATGAAGACGATGAGCTGGACGGGCAAGATCCTGAGGGTGAACCTCACCGACGGTTCCATTACCGAGGAACCGCTGAACATGGAATGGGCGCAGCAGTATCTTGGTCAGCGCGGCCTGGGCACGAAATACCTGGTGGAGGAGATCGACCCGAAGGTCGATCCGCTCTCGCCCGACAACAAGCTCATCTTCGCCACCGGCCCGCTGACGGGCACCGGTGCCTCCACCTCGGCGCGCTATTCGGTCATCACCAAGTCGCCGCTGACGGGCTGCGTGGCCTGCTCCAACTCCGGCGGCTACTTCGGCCCGGAGCTGAAATACGCCGGCTATGACATGATCATCTTCGAGGGCAAGGCGCCGAACCCGGTGTATCTGCTGGTGGAAGACGACAACGTGGAGCTGGTGGATGCCTCCGATCTGTGGGGCAAGTCCGTGTGGGAGACGGATGCCGCCATCAAGGAGAAGCACCAGGAGCCGCTGCTGCACATCGCCACCATTGGCCATCCGGGCGAATATGGCGCGCTGCTTTCGGCAGTGGTGAACGATGGCCACCGCGCCGCCGGGCGCTCCGGCGTTGGCACCGTGATGGGCTCGAAAAACCTGAAGGCGGTGGCCGTGCATGGCACCAAGGGGCTGAAGGTGAAGGATCCGGAGGCCTTCGTGGCGGCGGTGAACGCCGGCAAGAAGGTGCTGGCGGAGAATGCCGTTACCGGCGAGGCGCTGCCCACCTACGGCACCAACGTGCTGATGAACATCATCAACGAGATCGGCGCGCTGCCGACGCGCAATGCGCGGGAGGTGCAGTTCGAGGGTGCGAACGAGATCTCCGGAGAGGCCATGCACCGCCCGCGCCGCTCCGACGGCAAGCCCAACCTGGTTACCAACCAGGGCTGCTTCGGTTGCACCATCGCCTGCGGGCGCGTCTCGAAGATCGACCCGACGCACTTCAGCGTGAAGGACAAGCCGCAGTATCACATCGCCTCCGGCGGCGTGGAATACGAGAACGCCTGGTCGCTGGGCGCGGATTGCGGCGTCGATGACCTGGAGGCGCTGACCTACTGCAACTATCGCTGCAACGAGCATGCGATGGATCCCATCTCCGTCGGTGCCACCGTTGCCGCGGCGATGGAGCTTTACGAGGAGGGCGTCATCGACAAGGAGGAGACCGGCGGCATCGAGCTGAAGTTCGGTTCGGCAGAGGCCCTGTGCGCTGCCGTGGATGCCATGTGCGAGGGCACGGAGTTCGGCAAGAAGCTGGCGATGGGCTCGAAGCGCCTGTGCGAGCACTATGGCCGCCCGGAGCTTTCGATGACGGTGAAGGGGCAGGAGTTCCCGGCCTATGATCCGCGCGGCATCCAGGGCATGGGGCTGACCTACGCCACCTCCAACCGCGGCGCCTGCCACCTGCGTTCCTACACCGTGGCCTCGGAGGTGCTGGGCATTCCGGAGAAGACCGACCCGCTCACCACCGATGGCAAGGCGGCGCTGGTGAAGGCCTTCCAGGACGCCACGGCGGCGGTGGATTCATCAGGCCTTTGCATCTTCACCACCTTCGCCTGGACGCTGGAGGACATCGCCCCGCAGATCGATGCTGCCTGCGAGGGCGAATGGACGGCGGAGCGCCTGCTGGAGGTGGGCGAGCGCATCTGGAACATGGAGCGCAAGTTCAACCTCGATGCCGGCATCACGCCGGATCAGGACACGCTGCCGAAGCGCCTGCTGAAGGATGCGGCGAAGACCGGCCCGGCCAAGGGGCTGGTGAACGGGCTGGACAAGATGCTGCCCGAATACTACGCGCTGCGCGGCTGGACGCCGGACGGCGTGCCCACCGAGCAGACGCTGCAACGCTTCGGCCTGGCCTGAGACGGCTCGCGCAACGCCCGGAATCTTACGCAGATTCCGGGCATTTCTCATCCGCTGGTCAAGCGGGCGGCACGGGTTTAAGAGGCATCCTCGGTGTGGCGGCGCACATGGGCGCGCAAAATGTCGTTGATGCGCGTCTGCCAGCCGCGTCCCGTGGAACGGAAGAAAGCGATGATGTCCGGATCCAGACGCAGGGTGATCTGCTGCTTGCGCGGCTTGCGCCCCGGCCCGCGCGTGCGGCGGAAAGCCGCCACCACATGCGGCAGCACCTCGCTGGCCGGGCGCATGGCGGCCAGTTCGGCATCGCTCAGCGGCGGGTTGTCCGCATCGCGCCGGGCGGCGGCATTGATGCGGCGCTCCTCCGGCTCAGACACCACGTGGCGGACGGGCTTTTTGCCAGGCATCGCATTCTCTCCGGTTAGCCTTGCGCAGGCTGATGATGCGGACGATGGCGCCGCGCAGGGTGAACACCATCACGTGCAGGCGCTGGCCGATGGGAGCCAGTGCTATCCAGCGCTCTTCTCCGTAATCGCGCCGGTCGTCCCGGCGCACCAGCGCCTGATCCCAGTCGAAATCCTCGGCGGCGGTGAAGGGGACACCATGCTTGGCCAGGTTGGCGGCAGCCTTGCGAGGATCCCATTCATACCGCATGCACAGAGTGTAACTACAATTTGTCAGGAAAGCAAACGTGCCGACAGGCACGGGGAGGAAGAGCAATGCGGCATGTGATCATCGGAGCGGGGCCGGCGGGGGTGCGGGCGGCGGAGACCATTCGCGCGCTGCAGCCCGAGGCCGACATCACCCTGGTGGATGGCGAGGGTGAGGCGCCCTATTCACGCATGGCCATTCCCTACCTGCTGGAAGGCAAGATCGGGGAACAGGGCACGTGGCTGCACCGCCCGCTGGAGTTCTACAGCCAGCAGCGCATCGCGCTGGTGCGGGGGCGGGCGCAAGAGCTGGATGCGGCGGCGAAGCGCGTGATGATGGAAGACGGCACGGCGCTGGACTACGACCGGCTGCTGGTGGCTACCGGCGCGCGCGCCATCAAGCCGCCGGTGGAAGGGCTGGGGCATGAGCGCGTGCACCACTGCTGGACGCTGGAGGACGCCCGCGCCATCGAGAAGCTGGCGCAGCCGGGTGCGGAGGTGGTGCTGATGGGCGCGGGCTTCATCGGCTGCATCATCCTGGAGGCGCTGGTGAAGCGGCGGGTGAAGCTCACCGTGGTGGAGATAGAGGATCGCATGGTGCCGCGCATGCTGGACGAGGTGGCCGGCGGCATGTTGCAGCGGTGGTGCGAGAACAACGGCGTCAAGGTGCTTACCTCCACTGCCATCGAGAAAGTGGAAGAGGCGGGGGATGGCAGGCTCGTGGTCGGCGTCTCCAGTGGCGAGACGCTGGATGCCGACCTGCTGGTGGTGGCCGCCGGCGTGGCACCGAACATCGAGTTCATGGAGGGCACCGGCGTGGAGAAGCGCGCCGGCATCATCGTCAACGCCCGCATGGAAACTTCGCTGCCGGACGTGTGGGCGGCAGGCGACTGCGCCGAGGGCTGCGACTTCTCCACAGGCAATCTCTCCACCCTGGCCATTCAGCCGGTGGCGGTGGAGCAGGCCATCACGGCAGCGAAGAACATGGCCGGCGTGGAAGCCGAATATCACTGCGCGCTGCCGATGAACGTGCTGGACACGCTGGGGCTGATCACCACCAGCTTCGGCAAGCATGATGGCGTCGGAGGCCCGCGGGCGGTGCTGCACAATGCCGACGAGTGGCGCTACATCCGGCTGGAGTTTGACGAAGACAGGCTCATCGGCGCGCAGACGGCGGGGCACGTGCACATGGTGGGCATGCTGCGCGGCCTCATCCAGAGCCGGTTGCCACTGAAGGAGTGGAAGGACAAGCTGCTGAAGCACCCGGAGCGCGTGGCAGAGGCCTACGTGGATCTCACCCACGTGGCGTGATGCCGGCGGAGTGGAAGACGGCTTGTGCCCGCAGGGCGCGTGAAATCATGCCGCATCCTTCCCATTTGCATGGTGAGAGCATGAATGGCCATGCAGCAAGGGAGGGCGTGTCATGACGCTGGAACAACTCTCCGCCTTTCTCGGCTGGATGACGGTGCTGAACGCCGTGTTCCTGGGCGTTTCGTGGGTCATCGTGCTGACGGGCAGGCGGTGGATGAACTCCATCATCGTGCGCCTGCTGCCGTTGCCGGAAGAGCGGCTGAACGAGGAATACCTGCGCTGGCTGGCGCGCTACGAGCTGCTGATATACTTCTTCAACCTGATGCCGTGGCTGGCGCTGCAACTGATACGCTGAACGAGGCCATTGCAATGCGCATCACCCTGAAACTGTTCGCCACGCTGGAGCAATACCTGCCGCCGGCACGACAGGCGCACAACGAGGTGGAGATGGAGGTGGCGGAAGGTGCCAGCATCGGCGCGGTGCTGGACAGCCTCGGCGTGCCGCGCGAGCAGGTGCACCTGGTGCTGGTGGATGGCCGCTTCATCGACAACGATGGGCTGGATGACACCGTGCTGCAGCCCGGCCAGTCGCTGGCCGTGTGGCCGCCGGTGGCCGGCGGATGAGGGTATCATGCGCTGGTGGATGCTGTTCGTATGCCTGTCAATGGCCTTGCTGGCGCAGGAGGGCAGGGCAATCTCCTTGTGCACGGAGCCGGATGTGCCGACTATCTCGACAAAAGCAGCAACGGCCGGGAATTTGATGGCTGCCGTAGCGAATTGGAATCGTTCAAGGAAGAATTGGCAAGCTTCATCGAGTGCAGACAACAGGAATTGCGCAACGAGCAAGAGGAGCTGCGCAGCAAGGTGGATGACTTGCTGACGGATTATCGGCAGGCCGTTGAGCGCTACAACTGCAAGGCCAGAGGTGAGGACTTCTGTTATTGATCATCACGCGGGAAATGAGCATCTCCCGTGCCGAGTTCGCCCGCATCATCGAGCGGCTGGGGGCACAGCCCGTGGATGATGGCGTGGCGGAAGCGGCTTCCTGCTGGGAGCTGGAAGGGGCGCGCATCAGCATTCGCCCGCTGCCGCCGCTGCGGCGTGGCGCGATAACGTTGCCGCGGGTGGAAATGCGGCTGGATGCCAGCGCCCTTTCCCGGTTGCGGGCGGAGGTGCTGCTGGAAGACATTCGCCGTGCCTTCCAGCGTGCCGGAGGGTGATGAACGGGGGCGGAGCATGGAGCAGGCGGTGGAAGAGCATCTGCTGCGGCTGGCGGTGATCAGCGACGTGCACCTGGAGTTTCGCGGGCAGCCGCCGCTGCCGGTGCCGGAAGCGGATGTGTTCATCGTCGCCGGTGATCTGCATCCCGACCCGCGGGCGCGGGAGGACTTCCTGTGTTCGCTGCCCGGCGAGGTGCTGTTCGTGCCGGGCAATCACGACTATTACGGGCATGACTTCCCGGCACCGGAAGACGGCCTGTTCACGTGCGAGATCAACGGCGTGCGGTTTGCCGGGGCGACGCTGTGGACGGGCTTTCCGGAACGCTGGTGGCCGGACTTCAAGCACGGCATGACCGATGCGCGGGTCATTCGCGGCATCTCGTGGGAACGGATGCAGGAGGTGCATGCGCATCACCTGGCCTTCCTGCGCGAGGCCGGGGCGGATGTCGTCATCACCCATCACGCGCCTAGCTACGCTTGCGTGCCGCCGCGCATGGATGGCAGCATCTACAATCCGTTCTACGTCTCGTCGATTCTCGACCGCGAGGGGCATGGCTTCGAGGATGTGCACCTGTGGATTCACGGGCACGTGCATGCCTGCCAGAAGGTGCTTTCCGGCGGCGTGTCGGTGCTGTGCCATGCGCGCGGATACCCGATGGAGCAGGGGCTGGCGGAAACATTCAGGCTGCTTGACGTGTGGCGTGATGCCAATGGCTCATTGCGCGTGCGAGACGTGGCATCCCCGGCATGATGCTGTCATGCCGGGGCATTCGTGAACGGCGTGATGTGCCGTGCCGCTCGCCTCAGGCCGCCAGCTTCACCGGCTGGCGGATGTTGACGAGGTGCTGCACGCCTTCGTGGTCGGTGATGTCGATGGCCAGCAGGCGGCCTTCGTCATCCTCCACCATCATGATCTGTGTCGGCTGGCGGATGAGGTGGTCTATCTCGCCCACCCAGAGCTGCACCACGTCATCCTTCGGGTCGTAGCTGAGGCCCTTCAGCGGCACGTGCTCGGCCTCGATCTGATCGCCGAGGTTCAGGGCCTCCACCTCCACTTCCACCTCATGGCCATCCAGCGCCTTCCAGATGCGGGTGAGTTCGTCCGCCCACTTGTCGCGATCGATGATGATATTGCGCATGGCTCTGCCCTCCTCGTTGACCTGGTGATGGCTGAAGAGGCTGTCGCTTCCCTCAATATGGGGAGGGCAGGGCATTTTTTGCAGGGGCAAGGCAGCAGGCAGGGGCGGCTACTGTCGGAAGGTGCGGCCCCCGGTGGTGGTGGCGGCTGATTCTCAGGTGCTGATGTTGTGCTTGCGCTTCATCAGCTCCCGTGCCGTATCCACGGCCACCGCCGCATCCTTGCAGTAGGCATCGGCCCTGATGGCCTCGGCGAAGTCCTCGTTCAGCGGCGCGCCGCCCACCAGCACGATGATGTCATCGCGGATGCCCTTCTTCTCCAGCTCCTCGATGACCGTCTTCATGTAGGGCATGGTGGTGGTCAGCAGGGCGGACATGCCGAGGATGTGCGGCTTGTGCTCCTCGATGGCGGCGAGGAACTGCTCCGCATCGACGTTGATGCCGAGGTTGATGACCTCGAAGCCGGCGCCTTCCATCATCATCGCCACGATGTTCTTGCCGATGTCGTGGATGTCGCCCTTCACCGTGCCGATGACCATCTTGCCGGCCTTCGGCGCATCGGTCTCCACCAGCAGCGGGCGCAGGATTTCCATGCCGGCCTTCATGGCGTTGGCCGCCAGCAGCACCTCCGGCACGAACAGGATGCCGTCGCGAAAATCGTCGCCGACGATCTTCATGCCCGCCACCAGCGCCTTGGTCAGCACATCATAGGGCTGCCAGCCACGCTCCAGCAGGATCTCGACGCCCTCCACCACCTCGTCCTTCAGGCCGTCGTAGAGGTCATCGCCGATCTGCTCCGCCAGTTCCTCGTCGGTCAGCGAGCGCAGGTCAAGATCGTCGTCTTCGTTGTTGTCGTTATCGCTCATGGGCCGCCATGTATCGTTGATTGCGCCTGTGGTTGCGTGTTGCGCACAACCTTACCAGCATTTGCGAATCGCTGCCAAGTCATTGCCGTGCCTGCCGGAATGGCTCAAGGCTGCCGGTGTGCAAGGCTGGCATGTTTTCGTCATGCGGGGGTGTGGCGGGGTGCCGGGCGGTTGCAGGCGCGGGAAGGTGCTGCGGTGCCGATGCGCGAGGTGGGGTGATGAGCCGCCAGGCGGATTGCCGTGCGGTGCTGCCAGCGGCAGCATTTTCCGCTGCGTCCGGCGTGCTTGCGGTGCGGGCCATGCCGCCGGTGGCCTGCGGGAAGGCGAATGCCCAGCCACGCGGGGCGTTGCCGTGCGGGGTGATGAGGTGCCAGTAGCCGCGGGCATCGACATGGAAGGCGGCCAGCGTGGCGCGCAGGGCGATGCGCCAGCGGCCACCCTCGCGGCGCAACAACAGTGGCGGACAGAAGCGCTGTGTGCGTGGCCACAGGGCTGCGGCATGGTTGTAGGCAATGCGGATCTCTGCCGCGCCGCAACCGCGCCAGTGTGCGCCGGTAATGCGTGTCCATGCACGCGTGCGGCGCGATTCGCCATCAAGCAGCGGCAGCAGGGGCGATTTCTCGCCATGCTGCAGGGCGGCGGCGAAGGCATGCACGGTTTTTGCAGGGCTGAACAGCCCGGCGGCAGCCTCGCGCCGCCACCAGCGCTGATGCAGCAGCTTCGTGTGCCGGTCTTCCAGCGCTGCCACCTGCTGGCGCGTGTCGTGGTTCGATACCATCTCCCAGCCTATCCACACGGGAAGCAGCAGCATGGCCGCCAGCGCCGTGCTGCGCAGCAATGCCGGGCGGCGGGGTTTGCCGATGCCGGTGCTTTCAGGTGATGCCGTGGCGGCACGGGGCAGGGGCATCGGGGTGTCGTTGCCTTCGGCAGGGGTTGCCTGTCGTGGGCGGGGTGTCGTTGCCGCGGACAGGATGCCGTTGTCTGCTGCCTGCTGTTCTGCCGTTGCTGTCTTGTGGGTGCCACAGGTTTCCGTCAGCTCCAGTTGCAGGGCGTGGGCGCGCATGTTGCGCACGTGGGCCAAAGGCGCGTGCAGCGGGTGCAGGCTCACGTTCAGCGTGCCGCTGCACAGGGGGATGCGCAGGCGGATGTCTTGCGCCATGCGTTGCAGGCGACGTTCGGCATCGGCATGAAAATGCCAGCGGCGCGGGCGCAGCTCCAGCAGCAGCTCGTGATGTTGCCAACGTGGGGCGTGGGTGCAGAAACGCGTGGCCAGCCATGCGGTGCGGATGTCCTCCCGCCACGGCAGCAGTGCCTCGCGCAACATGGCGGCGATGGCTTCGTCCGGCTCGTGCAGGCACTCGCGGCCGGTGAGGGTTTCGCGCTCCTTGCGGGCGCTGGCGTGCAGGCTGTGCATGCGGTTGAGCTCGTGGCGCAGCAGCATGCTGTCATGCTCGCGTCCCTCGCCGCTCAGCCATTGCTCGATGTTGGTGGCGGCCTCCGCCAGCAGCGCGGGATCGGCTTGCGCTGCCTGCAGCATGCGGTGCACGCCGCTGGTATCTCCCGTCGCCAGCAGGGCTCGGCCCAGCAGCAGCATGGCGCGGGGCGGGCAGCGATCATCCGCCTCCGCAGGGGCGCAGATCTCCTGCAGCAACGTCAGTGCTTCCTGCGGCCGGGCCTGCCGCAGCAGCCTTTCGGCGTGCTGCAGGGTTGCCTGGTGTTTCTGCAGGAACGCAATGCAATCTGTCGAAAGGTCGCGAAAAATCCCTTGCTGCCGATCCATTTTCTCCAATGCCCCCACCATGTGTCGAACGAACTGATGCACTGCCCAGTTTGCAGCACTGGTATCGGGGATGTTCTGGCAGATCATCTTCACCGTGCGGTGAAGCGGCTTGGTAAACAGGGGGTTGCGATGTCGTGCTGCAGCATTGTGTGCATGCAGCGGCATGGAGCCCGAGACGTGAGGGCAGGGGGTATCAACCGGAGAGGGGGTTCATCTCAGCCGCGGCGACGGCGGCGACGGCGGCGGCCTTCGCCATCATTGCCATGGTGGCCGTGCGCGCACTTGTGGCCGGCAGCCTGCTGCTGAATGGGGCCAAGGCGGGCCTCCACGTCCTCGCGGGTGGGGCGGGGGCCGGGCGTGTGATCATCAAGCGCGCGGCGCATCTCGGCGACGTGGTCGAAGCTGTTGCCGCAGCAGCCGCCAATGATGCGCGCCCCGGCATCGAAGGCCATTTTCGCGTATTCGCCGGCCAGTTCCACGGTGCCGGAATAGACGATGTCGCCATCCTTGAACTCCGGCACGCCGGCATTGGCCTTGGCCACCACGATGGCATCAGGTGCGGCCTCGGTCATTTCCAGCACGCCCAGCAGCAGATCCGGCGCTCCGGTGCCGCAGTTGGCACCGAAGGCGAAGAGGCCATGCTCCTGCGCGAAGGCGGCAAGCGCGGCGGGCTGCACGCCCATCATGGTGCGCCCGGCAGTGTCGAAGCTCATGGTCGCCACCACCGGCAGGCCAGGGGCCACCTTGCGCGCCGCCTCCACGGCAGCACGTGTTTCCTCGGTGGAGGACATGGTTTCGATCCACACCACGTCAATGCCGCCTTCGGCCAGCGCCGCGATCTGCTCGGCAAAGGCCTCCACGGCCTCCTCGAACGTGAGGGTGCCGCCGGCGTCCTGCAGGATCTCGCCGGTGGGGCCGACGGAACCGGCCACCACTACCGGGCGCGGCGCCTGCTCGGCCAAGGTGCCGGCAAGCCTGGCCGCCTTCTCGTTGAGCTCGGCCACGCGGTCCTGCGCGCCGTGCAGCATCAGCCGATATCGGCTGCCGCCAAAGGAGTTGGTGAGGATGATGTCCGACCCGGCATCGATGAAGCCCTGATGCAGCCAGCGAATCACGTCCGGCTTCTCGTCGTTCCACAGCTCCGGCGGATAACCCGACTCCAGCCCCTGCATGAACAGGTTGGTGCCGGTGGCGCCATCGGCCAGCAGCAGGCCGCGCTCCTGCATCAGTGCATCGAGTGCCGTCCTGGACATGAAACCTCGTCTCCGCAGAATGTCGTTTCCTGCGTGCTTCTTATCAGCAGGGGCAGGTCATATAAAGACTTTTTTATATCATGCCCCGGCTGGTGTATCGTCCCGTGTGCGGGCAGCAGAGCTTTGCGCTTGCCTGCCGGCATCTGCCTTGCTGCCACGCTTGCCTGCCTTTTCGTCGCGTGTCCTGCGCAGTTGCGACTGGTAATCCGACGGCGAGGACGGGAAGCGCGAAGAACCGTAGCGCAGCAGCAGCAGGGCCAGCGCCAGCACCAGCACCGCACCGCCGATATAGATGAGCTCCAGCACGTTGCCGCCCTTGCCGGCCTCCAGCTTGCCGACTTCGCCAATGAGCAGGCGGGTGAGGGCGGTAACGGCCACATACACCAGGAAGCGCACCGGCAGGCGCGAGGTGCGGAAGTAGATGCCCACCATCGCGCCGATTTCCAGGTAGATGAACAGCAGCAGCAGGTCGGCGACGGTGGCATGCCCCTTCTGGAAGATCAACGTGAACTCGTATGCCGCGGCCCACACCGTGGCAGCGCCAATGACGAACAGGCCGACATAGTGGAAAATGTCCACCAGCAGGTTGCCCAGCGGATCGACGAAACGCGCCAGGTTGCGGTCAATGCGATAGAATACCTTCGGCACGGGAATTGTTTCCCCACCTTGCAGCTCGTGCCTGCCGTGCCGGCCATTCTCCTGTTCTTCCTCGATGTTGCTCATGCGCGTATCATTCCCGATTGCATCCGGCTTGCATGTCTGCCCGACGATTTTTGCAGTCTTGTGTCTGTCATCGTAACATGGGAGCATGAAGCTGCGCGGGCAAGGCGGCAAAATGGCCCGTGCGCACAGCCATGCGCAAAAGGCACGCAAGCCGTGCATCATCGGGCTTGACTTGCCGGCGCACAGCCCTTAAGTCATGCACCGTTCCCAGGCGGCCGAAGATGGCCGCACATGGTGCAACACCCTGATGCGGGCGTAGTTCAGTTGGTTAGAACGCCGGCCTGTCACGCCGGAGGTCGCGGGTTCGAGTCCCGTCGCTCGCGCCACTGCCGTTCGGCATATTAACTTTTGCAGACATAGGGCGTTCGGCGCAGGCTCTCTCTTCATCCCTTGGCTCCTGCATGCGCTGGCAGGCCTGTGCTGGCGTTCGGCAACCAACCTTTTCAGACGTAGGGTGTTCGGCGCAGCCTCTCTCTTTATCCTCTGACGCTTGTGTGCTTGTGCAAGGCCGGTGCTGCCGTTCGGCAGACTGCCGTTTGGCAGGCTGACTTTCACAGACCAAGGGTGCCCGGGCAGCTTCTCTCTTCAATCCTCTGGCGTTGGCGTGCTTGTGAAGGTTGGTGCTGCCGTTCGACAGCGCCGATTCAAGGGTGCTTGATGCGGCTTTTATCCCCCTTTTCGGGTGTTTTCGCGTGTTCTGGCTGTTTTTCGGCAGGTTGGCCATTGCAGGTGCGAGGGGGGCGCCTGCCTTGTCCGAATCCACTGCATTGCCGTTCAGCTACCTGCTCGCGGCCTTTTCCATCGTGCAAAAGATTGTGGCGGATGGTTTCTTGCAGGCCGGTTTGTCTCTATCCTCAAGGGCGTGAATCATGTGAATCACATGGTGCCGACAGGCGGCTTCGTTGCCGGGGTGCGACACCTTGCGCCGGGAAAATGACGATTGTGGCGCTTGCGTGGCAAGGAACGGTTCGCTATCCCGTTGCAAGCTCCGGTGCCGCGACAGCCGCAAGAAGCCCGGAAAGGCATTGCGCCGGAGTCAGAGGGAAAGAGGAGGGGAGATGCAGGATCTGCTGATGCAATATCTGCCGGTGGCCATCTTCATCGGCATTTCCATTGTCATCGGGCTGGCATTGTTTCTCTCCGCCGTGGTGATTGCGCCCAGCAATCCCGACCCGGAAAAGAACTCGGCCTATGAATGCGGTTTCGATCCGTTCGATGATGCGCGCATGAAGTTCGATGTGCGCTTCTACCTGGTGGCGATCCTGTTCATCATCTTCGATCTGGAAGTGGCCTTCCTCTTCCCGTGGGCGGTAACGCTGAAGGAAACGGGCGTGTTCGGCTTCTGGTCGATGATGGTGTTCCTCGGCGTGCTGACCATTGGCTTCATCTACGAGTGGCGCAAGGGCGCGCTTGAGTGGAACTGAGGGAGGCAGGCCCATGCGCAAGCAGGATGAAAAGCCCATCTTCATCAGGCCCGGCGAGCCGGAGACGATGGTTTCCGCCACCGCAGCGCATCGCGCCTCCCTGGTGGGTATCAATGATGCGCTGGCCGACAAGGGGTTCATCACCACCACCACCGATGATCTCATCAACTGGGCGCGTACCGGCTCGCTGATGTGGATGACTTTCGGCCTTGCCTGCTGTGCGGTGGAGATGATGCAGGCGGCCATGCCGCGCTACGACATGGAGCGCTTCGGCTTCGCGCCGCGTGCCTCACCAAGGCAGTCGGACGTGATCATCGTCGCCGGCACGCTGACCAACAAGATGGCCCCGGCCATTCGCAAGGTCTATGACCAGATGCCGGATCCGAAGTGGGTCATCTCCATGGGCTCGTGCGCCAATGGTGGTGGATATTACCACTACTCCTATTCGGTGGTGCGCGGCTGCGACCGGGTGCTGCCGGTGGACATATACGTGCCCGGCTGTCCGCCCTCGGCGGAGGCGCTGATGTATGGCATCCTGCTGTTGCAGCGCAAGATCCGCCGCACCGGCACGATCGAGCGTTGAGTGCCGCGGATTTCCGAGGTGCCAGCCAATGGCTGGGAGCTGGCGGCGGGCTGGGACCTGAGGTGGAGCTGCCGCAGCGTGATGGGAGGTGCATTGAATCCTCGTGTGCGCGGGGAGGGGTGAGAAGGGCAGGGGCCTTTTGGCCGTCATGTTCGGGCTTGATCCGGGTGCCGGTGGCGGCAAGCGCAGGGGCGACGGCTCTGAGGAGGTGATGGCCCCCGTGAAGGGGAAAGAGAGGCGAGAAGCAACGGTTGAAACGGTGAGCGCATGGCGGTGATGACGGAAGAGGATCTGCGTAACCTGGGCGAGCACGTGGCGGCATCGCTGGGGGAGGCGGTGTCTGACGTGCGCGTGGTGCACGGGCAGTTGCAGATGGTGGCGCAGGCGGAGAAGATTCGCGAGGTGCTGCGCTTCCTGCGCGATGATCCGTCGTGCCGCTTTGTCTGCTTCACCGATATCTGTGGTGTCGATTATCCGCAGCGGGAAAAGCGCTTCGAGGTGGTCTATCACCTGCTTTCCCCCAGCATCAATGCGCGGGTGCGGGTGAAGGCACCGGTGGGCGAGGGCGAGACCATTCCTTCGGTCATCGAGGTGTTTCCGGGCGCGGAGTGGTTCGAGCGCGAGGTCTATGACATGTATGGGGTGTTCTTCACCGATCATCCGGACCTTCGGCGCATCCTCACCGATTATGGCTTCAACGGCCATCCGCTGCGCAAGGACTTTCCGGTAACCGGTTTCGTCGAGGTGCGCTACGACGAGGATCGCAAGCGGGTGATCTACGAGCCGGTGAACCTGCAGCAGGCGTGGCGCGAGTTCGACTTCCTGTCGCCATGGCGGGGGGAGCCGGCGGTGTTGCCGGGGGACGAAAAGGCCTCCGCGGCACAGGAGAAGCAGCAGGATGAAGGGGCGGCGTGATGAGCGAGCGTGATGTGAGCGTGCGCAACTTCACCATCAACTTCGGGCCGCAGCACCCGGCGGCGCATGGTGTGCTGCGCCTGGTGCTGGAGCTGGACGGCGAGGTGGTGGAGCGTGCCGACCCGCATATCGGCCTGTTGCACCGCGGCACCGAAAAGCTGATCGAGACCAAGACGTATCATCAGGCGGTGCCGTATTTCGACCGGCTCGACTACGTGGCACCGATGAACCAGGAGCACGCCTTCGTGCTGGCGGCGGAGAAGCTGCTGGGCATCGAGATTCCGTATCGCGCCAAGGTCATCAGGGTGCTGTATTCGGAGATCGGGCGGCTGCTGTCGCACATCCTCAACGTTACCACGCAGGCGATGGACGTCGGCGCACTGACGCCGCCGCTGTGGGGTTTCGAGGAGCGCGAGAAGCTGATGATCTTCTACGAGCGCGCCTCCGGCTCGCGCATGCATGCGGCCTATTTCCGCATCGGCGGCGTGCACCAGGACCTGCCGCCGGAGCTGATCGACGACATCGGCGAGTTCTGCGAGACGCATCCGAAGGTGCTGCGCGACATCGAGGGGCTGCTGACGGAGAACCGCATCTTCAAGCAGCGCAATGTGGATATCGGCGTCATCTCCGTGGAGGAGGCGTTTGCGCGCGGCTTCTCCGGCGTGATGGTGCGCGGTTCCGGGGCGGCGTGGGACCTGCGCAAGGCGCAGCCCTACGAGATCTACGACGAGCTGGACTTCAAGGTGGCGGTGGGCCGCAACGGCGACTGCTACGACCGCTACCTGGTGCGCATGGAGGAAATGTATCAGTCCGTGCACATCATGAAGCAGTGCGTGGAGATCCTGTCCTCGCAGAAGGGGCAGGGCGAGGTGATGGTGGACAACCGCAAGGTCGCGCCACCGCGCCGGGCCGAGATGAAGACCTCCATGGAGGCGCTGATCGAGCACTTCAAGCTCTATACCGAGGGCGTGAAGGTGCCGGAAGGCGAGGTCTATGCGGCGGTGGAGGCGCCGAAGGGCGAGTTCGGCGTGTATCTCGTCTCCGACGGCTCCAACCGGCCCTATCGCTGCAAGATCCGGGCGCCGGGCTTCGCCCACCTGGCGGCGCTGGACTACATGGGCCGCGGCCACATGCTGGCGGACGTTTCCGCCCTGATCGGTTCGCTGGACATCGTGTTCGGGGAGATTGACAGATGACAACCTTGGTTGATCAACGGGTTGCGGCTTTTTCCCCTTGCCGGTCAGGGGGGCGTGATCTCGCTGAAGTTGCGGGAGGAGGCGAGGCATGAGTTTCAGGCGTCTGCATCCCGAGCAGCCGGACCACTTCGAGTTCACGCCGGAGAACCTGGCGTGGGCGAAGGAAGTGATTGCGCGCTATCCTGAGGGGCGGGAGGCTTCTGCCGTCATTCCGCTGCTGCAGCGGGCGCAGGAGCAGAACGGCGGCTGGGTTACCGAGCCGATGATCCGCACCATCGCCGAGATGCTGAACATGCGGCCCATTCGCGTGCTGGAGGTGGCGACCTTCTACACCATGTTCCAGCTCGCCCCGGTGGGGAAGAAGGCGCATGTGTGGGTGTGCGGCACCACGCCGTGCCGGCTGCGCGGGGCGGAAGAGCTGATCAAGGTGTGCAAGAAGCGCATCGCGGCGAAGGCGCATCAGCTGTCCGAGGATGGCAACTTCTCGTGGGAGGAGGTGGAATGCCTTGGCGCCTGTTCCAATGCGCCGATGATCCAGATCGGTGAGCGGGTGTATGAGGATCTCTCGCCGGAGCGGTTCGAGGAAATTCTCGATGCCATCGCCGAGGCGGAAACGCCGGATGAGTGGCCGCAACCGGGGCCGCAGAACGGGCGCAGGTCATCAGAGCCGCTGGGCGGGCTGACGTCGCTCAACGATGAATCGCTGTTCAGCAAGGGCTCCGATGCCGAGGCGCTGATTGCCGCCGCGCTGGCGGGCGGCAAGGCTGCGCGCAAGGCCGGTGCGGAGCAGGCGGTGGCGGAGAAGCGCGCCGAGAAGAAGCCTGCCGCGAAAAAGATTGCATCGAAGAAGAAGGTGGCGGCTGGCGATGCCGGCAAGGCCGGTGCGGGTGCCGCTGCCTCGGAGAAGGGGGGCACTGCCGCACCATTGCATGGCCTGCTGGATGCGGAGGCGCTGAAGACGGCTTCCACGCCGCCGGCCGAGGAGGTGGAGAAGGCGGTGCCGAAGGAGCCGAAGCTGTTCGCCGAGCCGCCGGCGCAAATCGATGACCTGAAACTGATTTCCGGCGTCGGGCCGAAGCTGGAGAAGCTGTTGCATAGCCTGGGCATCTATACCTTCGCGCAGGTGGCGAGCTGGGGACCGGCGGAGATCAAGTGGGTGGACGATCGGCTGAAGTTCAAGGGCCGCATCGTGCGGGATCAGTGGGTGGAGCAGGCCGCGGCGCTGGCGCTGGGCGGCGAGGAGGAATACATCCGCCGCTTCGGCAAGAAGCCGCGGTGAGTGCTGTACTTCTCTGGCATGGTCCGGCGGTTGCCTGGTGTGTGGGTTCGGAAGGTGCAGTGTGTTGGTGGGGCATACGTGTTTGGTGCTGAAGCGGAATGCAATGGCTGAAAGGCTGGGGGCAAGACAATGTCGAGGCTGGATGGTGCTGCCGTGCGGGCGGTGCTCGATGACATGGAGCGCGATCTGGAAAAGATGCATCATGGGCATGAAAGCATGATGCAGCAACTGAACCGGATGCGTGAACGGATGCAGGCAGTGGAGCAGCAACTGAAAGCGTTGCAAGGCGAATTGGCAGGGTTGGACGAGCACCTGGAAAAGGCGGAGGGAGCGGCATCCTGACCACGGGGGTGGGAAGGTTGGTTGCTCGGGCGCAAGTGGCGCATGGTGCATTGTGAAGCAATGCACCGCGGATTTTGGGCGGCTGCACAGGAACCGGGAGAGTGAGCGGCACATGCTGCAGGACAGGGACCGCATATACACGAACCTCTACGGGCTGCATGATCCGGGCCTGAAGGGCGCGCTGGCGCGCGGGGTCTATGATGGCGTGAAGGGGTTCATCGCCAAGGGGCGCGAGTGGATCATCGAGGAGGTGAAGGAATCCGGCCTGCGCGGGCGCGGGGGCGCGGGCTTTCCCACCGGCCTGAAGTGGTCGTTCATGCCGCAGGAGGTGGGGGATCGGCCGCATTACCTCATCGTCAATGCCGACGAATCGGAGCCTGGCACCTGCAAGGATCGCGAGATTCTCAGGCACGACCCGCACCGGCTGATCGAGGGCATGATCCTCGCGTCCTGCGCGGTGCAGGCGCATACCGCCTACATCTACTTCCGCGGCGAGTTCATGGTGGAGCGCCATGCCTTCGAGAAAGCGGTGCAGGAAGCCTATGATGCACGCATCCTGGGCAAGAACAGCATCTTCGGCTGGGATCTGGACATCGTCGTGCATCATGGTGCCGGGGCCTACATCTGCGGCGAGGAAACGGCGCTGATCGAATCGATCGAGGGCAAGAAGGGCCAGCCACGGCTGAAGCCGCCGTTTCCGGCCAATGCCGGGCTGTATGGCTGTCCGTCCACGGTGAACAACGTGGAGAGCATTGCCGACGTGGGCGAGATCCTGCGCCGTGGCGGCTCATGGTTTGCCGGCATCGGCAAGCCCAACAACACCGGCACCAAGCTGTTCTGCATCTCCGGCCACGTGGAGCGCCCCTGCGTGGTGGAGGAGGCGATGGGTATCACCTTCCGCGAGCTGATCGACACGCATTGCGGCGGGATCACCGGCGGCTGGGACAACCTGCTGGCCGTCATTCCCGGCGGCTCGTCGGTGCGGCTGGTGCCGGCGGAGCAGATCATCGACTGCCCGCTGACCTTCGACGACCTGATGAAGCTCGGCTCCGGCCTGGGCACGGCGGGCATGATCGTGATGGACAAGTCCACCGACATCATCCGCGCCATCTCGCGGCTCATCTACTTCTACAAGCACGAGAGCTGCGGGCAGTGCACGCCGTGTCGCGAGGGCACGGGCTGGATGTGGCGGGTGCTGGAGCGCATGGCCGAGGGCCGGGCGGAGAAGCGCGAGATCGACCTGCTGTTCGAGGTGTCGAAGGAGATCGAGGGCCATACCATCTGCGCGCTGGGCGATGCGGCGGCGTGGCCGGTGCAGGGATTGATCAACCACTTCCGCGACGAGATCGAGCGGCGCATCGACAGCTACACGGCAAGGGCCGATGCGGAAGGCTCCACCGTGCGGGAAATGGAGCGAGCCGCCAGCGGGTGAGGGGATGGTTGTGGATGTCCGGGGCAGCCCCGGGCATGACGGAGGAAAAGGCAGGCACAGAGGTGGGGTGAGAGGTGCAATGGCCCTCCGCGTTCGCGGAGATGATGGTGGTGGAAGCAATGTCGCTTCACCGTTGTGTTCGGGGTTGACGAGAAGACGAGACGCCAGCGAAGGGCGCAAGGGGACAGGAGAGGCAGCAGGCGATGCCGAAGGTGAAGATAGATGGCCAGCTCATCGAGGTGCCGGATGGCACCACGTTGCTGCAGGCTTGCGAAAAGGCCGGCAAGGAAGTGCCGCGCTTCTGCTATCATGAGCGGCTGTCGGTGGCCGGCAACTGCCGCATGTGCCTGGTGGAAGTGAAGGGCATGCCGAAGCCGATGGCTTCCTGTGCGCTGTCGGTGAACGACCTGCGCCCCGGCCCGGACGGCGAGCCGCCGGAGGTATTCACCGAATCGGAGACGGCGCGCAAGGCGCGGCACGGGGTGCTGGAGTTTCTGCTCATCAACCACCCGCTGGACTGCCCCATCTGCGACCAGGGCGGCGAGTGCGACCTGCAGGATCAGGCGCTGGGTTTCGGGCGCGGCGTGTCGCGCTTTGCCGAGGCCAAGCGGGCGGTGGAGGAGCGCTACATCAGCCCGCTGATCAAGACCATCATGACGCGCTGCATCAAGTGCACCCGCTGCGTGCGTTTCATCGCCGATGTCGCCGGGCTGGGCGACCTGGGGGCGACGGGGCGTGGCGAGAACGTGGAGATCACCACCTATCTGGATGCGGCGCTCGATACCGAGCTGGTGGGCAACATCGTGGACGTGTGCCCGGTGGGGGCGCTGACCCATGCGCCCTATGCCTATCACGCGCGGCCCTGGGAGCTGAGCAAGACCGAGACCATCGACGTGATGGACGGCATGGGCAGCAACATCCGGGTGGATGCGAAGTTCGACCGGGTGATGCGCATTCTCCCGAGGCTGCACGAGGACATCAACGAGGAGTGGATCTCCGACAAGACGCGCAACATCGCCGATGGCTTGCGCTCGCGGCGGCTGGATCGCCCGTGGGTGCGCGGCAGCGATGGCAAGCTGCGCGAGGCGACGTGGGAAGAGGCGCTGGCGAAGCTGGCCGAGGCCTTCCCGAACGATGCGCCGGAGAAGGCCGCCGGGCTGGCCGGGGAGTTCGTGCCGGCAGAAGAGGCCTTCGCGTTCAAGCGGCTCATGGAGGCGCTGGGTGTGGCCAGCGTGGACTGCCGCCCGGAGCACGTGAAGCTGGGCGAGCTTGGTGGGCGCGCGGGCTACCTGTTCAATCCCACCATCGCCGGCATCGACGAGGCCGACGCCATTCTGCTGATCGGCACCAATCCGCGGCTGGAGGCGGCGGTGCTGAACACGCGCATTCACCGGGCGTGGTTCGACCGCGATGCGCAGATCGGCGTCATCGGCGAGGCCATCGACGTTACCTACGACTATGCGCACCTGGGTGATGGCCCCCAGGTGCTGGCCGAGCTGGCGGCGGGCAAGGGCGATTTCCTCAAGGTGCTGAAGCAGGCGGAAAAACCGCTTGTCATCGTCGGCATGGGGGCATTGCGGCGGCCCGATGGCGAGGCCATCTGGGCGCTGGCGGCAAAGCTGGCGCTGGATGTCGGTGCGGTGCGCGACGGCTGGAACGGCTTCGGCGTGCTGCACACGGACATGGGACTGCCCTCGGGGCTGGAGGCGGGCTGCCTGCCGGGCGAGGGTGGGCGCGATACCGCGGCCATCCTGCAGGCTGCCGAATCGGGCGAGCTGTCGTTCCTGTGGCTGCTGCATGCCGACGAGCTGCCCATGCAGCGCATCGGTAGCGACGTGTTCGTGGTCTATCAGGGCAGCCACGGCGATGCCGGGGCGGAGCGGGCGGACGTGATCCTGCCCGGAGCGGCATTTACCGAGAAGAACGCCACCTGGGTGAACATGGAAGGGCGTCCGCAACTGGGCCTGCGGGCGGTGCTGCCGCCGGGCGAGGCGCGGGAGGATCAGCGCATCATTGCCGATGTGGCGCGCATCCTGGGGGCGGAAGAGGCCGTTTTCGACACGCCGGCGGCGCTGCGGCAGGCGTTGTATGACACTGCGCCGCACCTTGCGGATATTGACCGCATCACCCCGGCTGATGCATCTGCCTTGAACACCCTGGCGGAAAGAGCTGATGCATCGGCGCTGGATGATGCGCCGCTGAAGACGCCGGTTGCGGATTTCTGGCTGAGCAACGCCATTGCCCGCAGCTCGGAGATCATGCAGCGCATGAGCGCGTTCGTGCGCGGGGAGGGGAGCAGGGAGGCAGCCGAATGAGCCTTTGGGACACGGCATTGATGCTGCTGTGGATCGCCTTCAAGAGCGTTCTGCTTCTGGTGATCCTGCTGGTGGCGCTGGCCATGCTCATCTACGTGGACCGCAAGGTGTGGGCGGCGGTGCAGATGCGCCGCGGGCCGAACGTGGTGGGGCCATTCGGGCTGTTGCAGTCGTTTGCCGACCTCATCAAGTTCGTGCTGAAAGAGGTGGTGGTGCCAGATGCCACCAACAAGGGCCTGTTCATCGCCGCGCCGCTGATCACCACGATATTGGCGCTGTCCACCTGGGCGGTGATCCCCACCAACGCCGGCTGGGCCATCGCCGACATCAACGTCGGCATCCTCTACCTGTTCGCCATCTCGTCGCTGATGGTCTATGGCACCATCATCGGCGGCTGGGCGTCCAACTCCAAGTATCCGTTCCTTGCCGCGCTGCGCGAATCGGCGCAGATGATCTCCTATGAAGTGTCCATCGGCTTCGTCATCATCACCGTGCTGCTGGTGGCAGGCTCCCTGAACCTGTCGGAGATCGTGCTGGCGCAGAACAGCGGGCTGGGCACGGCGCTGGGGCTGCCGAACTCGTTCCTCGACTGGTACTGGCTGCCGCTGCTGCCGATGTTCGTCATCTTCTTCATCTCGGCGCTGGCGGAGACGCAGCGCCCGCCGTTCGACCTCATCGAGGCGGAGTCGGAGCTGGTGGCCGGGCACATGGTGGAATATTCCTCCACGCCGTATCTGCTGTTCATGCTGGGGGAATACGTGGCCATCACCCTGATGTGCGCGATGATGACCATCCTGTTCCTCGGCGGCTGGCTGCCGATCATCGACATTCCGCCGTTCAACTGGATACCGGGCGTGGTGTGGTTCACGCTGAAGGCGCTGCTGATATTCTTCATGTTCGCGCTGGTGAAGGCCTTCGTGCCGCGCTACCGCTTCGACCAGCTCATGCGGCTGGGGTGGAAGGTGTTCCTGCCCATCTCGCTGTTCTACGTGGTGCTGGTGGCGGGTGTGCTGGTGGCCTTTGACCTGGCACCGTGAGGGAGGAGCGATCATGGGCATTCAACAGAAAATCGGGTCGCTGTTCCTGAAGGAATTCGTGCAGGCCATTGCGCTGTCCATGCGCTACTTCTTCGCGCCGAAGGCGACCATCGACTATCCGTTCGAGAAGGGCTACATCTCGCCGCGGTTCCGGGGTGAGCATGCGCTGAGGCGCTATCCCAACGGCGAGGAGCGCTGCATCGCCTGCAAGCTGTGCGAGGCGGCGTGCCCGGCGCAGGCCATCCACATCGAGGCCGGGCCGCGGCAGGAGGACGGCTCGCGCCGCACCACGCGCTATGACATCGACATGACCAAGTGCATCTACTGCGGCTTCTGCCAGGAGGCCTGCCCGGTGGATGCCATCGTCGAGGGGCCGAACTTCGAGTTCGCCACCGAAACGCGCGAGGAGCTGTTCTACACCAAGGAGAAGCTGCTGGCGAACGGCGATCGCTGGGAGCGCGAGCTGGCGCTGAACATCCGGCTGGATGCGCCGTATCGGTAAAGCGGCAGGTGTGGGAGACTGTGGCCGTGGATTGCCGGGGCAGGCCCGGCAATGACGGAGAGGAAAGGGGCCGCAAGGCGGGCCCGAGAGGATGACAGGCAGGGGAACCCGAAGGCGGGGGAAGAGGGGAAAGAGAAACAGATGATCGTGCAGTTCTTCTTCTACCTGTTTGCAGCGCTGCTGCTGATATCCGGGTTGCTGGTGATTACCTTGCGCAACCCGGTGCATGCGGTGCTGTTTCTCATCCTCGCCTTCTTCAATGGCGCGGGGCTGTTCCTGCTGGCCGGGGCGGAGTTCCTGGCGATGATCCTGCTGGTGGTCTATGTGGGCGCGGTGCTGGTGCTGTTCCTGTTCATCATCATGATGCTGGACATCGACTTCGCCGAGCTGCGCGCCGGGTTCACCAGGGTGTTGCCGCTGGGGCTGCTGGTAGGCGGCGTGCTGGTGGCGGAGCTGGTGATGGTGTTCCTGGCATGGCAGCCCTCGCCGATGGCGGAGAAACTGCGCATGGCCGCCACGCCGGAAGGGGTGAACAATACCGAGGCACTGGGGCGCATTCTCTATACCGATCACGTGTTCTTCTTTCAGGCGGCGGGGATGATCCTGCTGGTGGCGATGATCGGCGCCATCGTGCTGAGCCTGCATCACCGCCGCGACGTGAAGCGGCAGGATGTCGCGAAGCAGGTGGCGCGCCGGCGCGAGGAAGGCGTGCGATTGGTAGATGTGAAGCCGGGGGAGGGGCTGTGATGGCAATCGGTCTGGCGCATTTCCTGACGGTGGCGGCCATCCTGTTCACCATCGGGGTGTTCGGCATCTTCCTGAACCGCAAGAACGTCATCGTCATCCTGATGTCGGTGGAGCTGATGCTGCTGGCGGTGAACATCAACCTGGTGGCCTTCTCGGCCCACCTGGGCGACCTGATGGGGCAGGTGTTCTCGCTGCTGGTGCTGACCGTGGCAGCGGCGGAGGCTGCCATCGGGCTGGCCATCCTGGTTGTATATTACCGCAACCGCGGTTCCATCGCGGTGGACGACATCAACACCATGAAGGGCTGAACGGGGCCTTGAGAGGAGGGAAGGCGTGGAAACGCTGCTGAAACTCATCGTTTTTCTGCCGCTGCTTGGGGCCATTCTGGCCGGGCTGGGCGGAACGGCGGTGTTCCGCTACATCGGAAGCGCGCCGCCGGTGCAGGATGCCCATGATGATGATGACGGGCATCACCACCATCATTACGACGGGCCGCGCTGGCCGATGCTGCTGACCACCGCCTTGCTGATGGTAACGGCGGTGCTGTCGTGGATTGCCTTCTTCGATGTCATCAGCGGCAACACCTACAAGGTGGTGCTGATGGAGTGGGTGCGCTCCGGCGAGATGACGGCGAGCTGGGCGCTGAGGGTGGATACGCTCACTGCCGTGATGCTGGTGGTGGTAACCACCGTCTCGGCGCTGGTGCACCTCTACTCGCTGGGCTACATGAGCCATGACCCGCATCAGCCGCGCTTTTTCTCCTACCTGTCGCTGTTCACCTTTGCCATGCTGATGCTGGTTACCAGCGACAACCTGCTGCAGATGTTCTTCGGCTGGGAAGGTGTGGGTCTGGCCTCCTACCTGCTCATCGGCTTCTGGTACAATCGCGATTCGGCCAACGCGGCGGCAATCAAGGCCTTCGTGGTGAACCGCGTGGGCGACTTCGGCTTCGCGCTTGGCATCTTTGCGGCCTTCGTGCTGTTCGGTTCCATCGAGTTCGATCCCATCTTTGCCGCCGCCGGCGAGATGCAGGGCAAGACGCTGACCTTCCTGGGCTGGGAGGTGCCGGCGCTGGAACTGGTGGCGCTGTTGCTGTTCATGGGCGCGATGGGCAAGTCGGCACAGTTCCTGCTGCACACCTGGTTGCCTGACGCCATGGAGGGCCCGACGCCGGTGTCCGCCCTCATCCACGCGGCGACGATGGTTACCGCCGGCGTGTTCCTGGTAGCGCGCATGTCGCCCGTTTACGAGCTGGCACCGTTCACGCAGGACGTGGTGGTGGTCATTGGTGCCATTACCGCCTTCTTCGCCGCCACCGTGGGGCTGGTGCAGAACGACATCAAGCGCATCATCGCCTATTCCACCTGCTCGCAGCTCGGCTACATGTTCGTGGCCATGGGCATCGGTGCCTATGGCGTGGGCATGTTCCACCTGTTCACGCACGCCTTCTTCAAGGCGCTGCTGTTTCTTGGAGCCGGCTCGGCCATTCATGCCATGAGCGATGAGCAGGACATCTGGCGCATGGGCGGGCTGAAGAACTACATTCCACGCACCTATGCAATGATGCTCATCGGCACGCTGGCGCTCACAGGCTTTCCGTTCACTGCCGGGTATTTCTCCAAGGACGCCATCATCGAGGCAGCTTTTGCGGCGCACGAGCCGCTGGCGATGACGGCTTTCTGGCTGCTGGTGGTGGCAGCGCTGTTCACCTCCTTCTACTCGTGGCGGCTGATGCTGGTGGTGTTCCATGGCAAGCCCCGGGCCTCGCGCGAGACGCTGGCGCGGGTGCATGAAAGCCCGCTGGTGATGATGCTGCCGCTGTATGTGCTGGCGCTGGGAGCGCTGTTCGCCGGCTGGCTGTTCAAGGACTGGTTCATCGGCGCGGCCGAGGCCGAGTTCTGGGGTGCGGCGCTGTATCGGGCGGCGGACAACGACATCGTGCAGGCGTTGCACCACGTGCCGGCGTGGGTGGTGTGGTCGCCGTTCGTGATGATGGTCATCGGCTTCTCGGTGGCGGTGCTGTTCTACGTGGTGAAGACAGACCTGCCGGAGAAGCTGGCGACGGCTCTCAGGCCACTCTATCTGTTCCTGCTCAACAAGTGGTATTTCGACGAACTTTACGACTGGCTGTTCGTGCGCCCGGCATTTGCCTTCGGCCGCCTGTTCTGGAAGGTGGGAGACCAGAAGATCATCGACGGGCTGGGGCCGAATGGCGTTGCCGCCAGGGTGCTGAACCTGGGCAGCATCACCTCACGCCTGCAGAGCGGATATGTCTATCACTATGCATTCGCCATGCTGCTGGGCATTGCCGGGCTGCTGACATGGCTGATGATGGGAGGCTGAGCACACCATGACCGACTGGCCGATACTTTCCGTCATCACCTTCCTGCCGTTGATCGGCGCGCTGTTCATCCTCGTCATCCGCGGGGACGATGAAGTGGCGCGGCGCAACATGCGGGCGACGGCGCTGTTCACCACGCTGTTCACCTTCGCCATCAGCCTGCTGCTGCTGGCCGGGTTCGATCCGGATGCCGCCGGGTTCCAGTTCGAGGAACGGCGCACGTGGTTCGGGCTGATGAACTATCACGTGGGCGTGGATGGCATCAGCCTGCCGTTCGTGCTGCTCACCACCTTCCTGATGCCCGGTGTCATCCTGGCCTCGTGGAACGTGAAAAAGCGCCTGAAGGAATATCTCATCGCCTTCCTGGTGTTGCAGACGCTCATGGTGGGCGTGTTCGTGGCGCTGGACCTGGTGCTGTTCTACCTGTTCTTCGAGGGCGCGCTGATCCCGATGTTCCTCATCATCGGCATCTGGGGCGGGGCGCGGCGCATCTATGCCAGCTTCAAGTTCTTCCTCTACACGCTGGCCGGTTCGGTGCTGATGCTGCTGGCGATGATCGTCATCTACTGGCAGACGGGCACCACGGACATTGCGCAGATCCTCTCAAGCCCATCCACCCTGCCGGTGGACTTGCAGAAATGGCTGTGGCTGGCGTTCTTCGCCTCCTTCGCGGTGAAGATGCCGATGTGGCCGGTGCACACCTGGCTGCCGGATGCGCACGTGGAGGCGCCGACGGCCGGCTCGGTGGTGCTGGCAGCCATCCTGCTGAAGATGGGGGGCTACGGCTTCCTGCGGTTCTCGCTGCCGATGTTCCCGGCGGCCAGCGAGTTCTTCGCGCCGCTGGTGTTCGTGCTCTCGGTCGTGGCCATCATCTATACCTCGCTGGTGGCCATGGTGCAGGAGGACATCAAGAAGCTCATCGCCTATTCCTCGGTGGCGCACATGGGCTTCGTTACCATGGGCATCTTCGCGCTGAACAAGCAGGGCGTGGATGGCGCGATGTTCGTGATGATCTCGCACGGGCTGGTGTCCGGCGCGCTGTTTCTCATCGTCGGCGTCATCTATGACCGCATGCACACGCGCGAGATTGCTGCCTATGGCGGGCTGGTGCACCGCATGCCGCTTTATGCCTTCATATTCATGCTGTTCACCATGGCCAACGTGGGGTTGCCGGGCACGTCGGGCTTCGTGGGCGAGTTCCTGGCGCTGACGGGGGCGTTCGTTACCAACACGTGGGTGGCCTTCTTCGCCACCACCGGCGTCATCCTGTCGGCGGCCTATGCGCTGTATCTGTATCGGCGCGTCATCTTCGGTCCGCTGCAGAAGCGCGAGCTGAAACAGATTGCCGACATGAACTGGCGGGAGGCCGCCGTGCTGCTGCCGCTGGCGGTGCTGACCATCTGGTTCGGCGTGCAGCCCGGCGCGGTGATTTCCCTGTATGACAACGCGGTGAACACGCTGCTGGGGCAGGTAAGCGCCGGGCTGGAGCTGGCCAATGGCGTGGTGAAGGAGGCGGCAGCGCGGCCGTGATGCCATGTGGGCAGGGTGATTGGTGTTGCGAAGTGAGTGATACCGCGGATGCGCCGGGCAGGACCATGATGGCGAAGGCCGGCAGGCGGCGCGGGAGCATGGACGGCAGGCAAGGCAACAACGGATGGAACACGACGGCATGAGCATGTGGAGCACATTCGCACCGGCACTGCCGGAAATGGTGCTGGCGGTCATCAGCATGGGGCTGCTGATGCTGGGCGTCTTCTTCCGCCACCGCACGGTGGAGCTGGTGAACACGCTGGCCGTGGTGGGACTGGCGGTGGTGGCCGTGCTGGTGCTGATGAGCGGCAGCGGCACCGTGGAGGCCTTTGGCGGCGTGTTCGTGGTGGATGCCCTGGCGCGGGTGATGAAGCTGCTGGTGCTGTTTGCCACTGCTGTTGCCATCATCATGTCCGTGCAGTTCCTGCGCTGGGAGCGCATCGAGCGCTTCGAATATGCGGTGCTGATGCTGCTGGCAGCGCTGGGCATGATGGTAATGATCTCGGCCAACGGGCTGATTGCGCTGTACCTGGGGCTGGAGCTGCAGTCGCTGGCGCTTTACGTGCTGGCGGCGATGAACCGCGAGTCCGGGCGCTCGTCGGAGGCCGGCATGAAGTATTTCGTGCTGGGCGCGCTGGCGTCGGGCCTGATGCTGTATGGTGCCTCGCTCATCTACGGCTTTGCCGGGGCCACCACCTACGCAGCCATTGCCGAGGCGCTGAAGGGCGGCGAGAACATTGGCGTCATTGTCGGGCTGGTCTTCCTGCTGGCGGGGCTGGCATTCAAGATTTCCGCCGTGCCCTTTCACATGTGGACGCCGGACGTGTATGAAGGCGCGCCGACGCCGGTTACCGCCTTCTTCTCCGCCGCGCCCAAGCTGGCGGCGATGGCGGTGATCCTGCGCGTGCTGTATGAGGCCTTTCCCGGCGTCAGCGACCAGTGGCGGCAGGTGGTGGTGTTCATGGCCATTGCGTCGATGCTGCTGGCGGCCTTCGCCGGCGTGGTGCAGAAGAACATCAAGCGCCTGCTGGCCTATTCCTCCATCGGCCACATGGGCTTTGCCCTCATTGGCGTGGCGGCAGGCGGGCCGGAAGGCCTGCGCGCCACGGTGTTCTACCTCATCATCTACCTGCTGCTGACCATTGGCACCTTCGCCATCGTCATCGCCATGCGGCGTGATGGCCGCGCGGTGGAGGAAATAGAGGATTTCGCCGGGCTGGCCAGCACCAACCCCGGCATGGCCTTCGGCCTGGGGGCAATGATGTTCGCGCTTGCGGGCATTCCGTGGCTGGCCGGTTTCTTTGCCAAGTATTTCGTGCTGGTGGCGGCCATCCGTGCCGACCTGGTGGTGCTGGCCATCATCGGCGTGCTGGCATCGGTGGTGGCGGCCTTCTATTACCTGCGCGTGGTGAAGGTGATGTATTTCGACGAACCGAAGGGGGCGGTTTCTGCCATGCCGTTCGAGCTGAAGCTGGTGGCGACCCTTTCGGTGGTGTTTGCGCTGGCCTACGTCATCTGGCCACAGCCCATCGTGCAGATGGCGCAGGCGGCCATTCGTCCGCTCATCCAGTAGGGCTGTCAGCGGGTGATCCTCACCGCTCTTCCTGCCAGCGCAGCAGGTGGCTGTTGCAGCTGCTGCAGTCGGAACTGCCGAAACCGGGAAGGGGATGGCTGAAGCCGGCATTCAGCAGCAGGCTGGCGAGTTGGCATTCGCTGGTGTTGCTTTCCGGTTCGGGGGGCGGCACAGGTTCAGGCTGGTGCTCTGCTCCGGATTGCAGCTTGTGCGCCGGCTCGGGGGCATCAGGGAAGGGCAGGGCGCAGATGAAGCCGGAGCGGGTGGTGAGCTGATCCACATGCCAGCGGATCTTCTTGCGCCGCTTCAGGTGGCGGGAGAGGCGGGCGCGCAAGCCGCCGGGGCCGCGGGCGCTGCCGGCGTAGAGGTAGTGGCCGGGGGGCAGGGTGTGGCCGCGAAAGCGGCCCGAGAGTGGCAGGTCTTCATCCCATTTCATCAGCAGAAGGTAGGTTCCGGGCGCTGCAGGCAGGGTGGTTGCCTGCCGTGGCAGGATGGGTGCGGGCAGGTGTGGCAGTGCGCGTTGCAGGGCATGCAGCAGCGCGGTGGGGATGTGCTCGTGGTGTGGTTGCTGCCTCATGGTTTTCTGATATACCCCGAAGAAGTGAACAGGGGGAGATGAACATGGGCAAATATGCACCCTTGACGCGCTTTCTGCGCCAGCAACAGCCGTCGCGCATCACGCTGCGGTTTGCCGAGCTGGAGGAGATCCTGGGGTTCTCGTTGCCCGAGTCGGCTTTCAAGTATCCGTCGTGGTGGAACAATTCGGCATTGAAGCAGTCCCAGGTGAAGGGATGGCGGGATGCCGGATGGGAGGTGCGCGAGGCTGACTTGCGCGGGCGCAAGGTTACGTTCGTGCGGGTGAGCGGTGAGCCGGTGGCTGCTGCCGGCAGCGGGCAGAAGCAGCCTGCAGGCGTGGCGGCTGGCGCAGGAGGTGGGTTTGCCTCCCGGGCTGGGGCTGGTGCAGTGAGGGAAAGCGTGGCGGACAGGGGCGCACGCCCGGCAGCTGGCCGACTGGCAGGCGGGCGTTCGGCCTCTGCGTCCGGGCAGGGCAGTGCATTGGCGGCGGCGGTGGACATGGCGCGGTTGCCGGCAGCGGTGCGGCGGGTGCTGGAGGTGCGTGCGGCGCGGCATGGCCGGGCAGTTGGCGAGGAAGTGGAGGCGCTGCTGCGCGCGGTGATGGCGGAGGAGCGGGCAGCGCTGTTGACAGAGCTGGCGAAGGTGCGGACACGCACGCAGCGGCCGGGGGCGTTCGACATGCTGGAAGTGCTGGGGCGGAAGTAGCATGCTGGTGGTGGATGGAACGGTTTTGCTGGCTTGCGTGGTGGAAACGCCCTTTTCCTCGGCTGCCGCTGCGCTGCTGGAAGAGGTGGTGGGCGATGCTGCATTGCTGGTGCCGCAGGCGGCCCTGGTGGAGGCACTGGAGGGCGCGCGGCGGCTGGTGCAGCTGGGGCACATGGCAGCGGAAGACATGGCGCAGCTGCCGAAGCTGCTGATGCCACTGGCGGAAGTGCTGGCGGCGGATGCGCCATTGCTGGAGGAGGCGGCGCAACTGGCACTGATGCATGCACTGGTCATACCTGCGGCACTGGCGCTGGCCCTGGCGCAGCGGCGTGGTGCACGGCTGGCGACGGTGGATGCGCGGCTGGCCGAGGTGGCGCGGCAGGTGCTGGGAGCAGAGCGCGTGGTGTGCGTGAAGGCAGGTTGAGATGTGCGCCGGGATATCTGGCAGCCTGAGAGGCTTGCACCATGTTGCAATGGCTGCCAGAGGATTCTGTGTTCATGGCATGCCGTTGTTTTCCCCTGCCGGTGCATGGCATGGTTGAATGCCGTGTGAGGGCAGGATAGATTCCGCCTGGCTGCGGTGTTTGGCAGCCTGATTCCGCCAGCATGGCGGATTCTGTAGCGAGGGGGCAGCGGGATGCAAGGGCATCATCGGCTTTCAACGTTTGCGGCATTCCTGCATGATGGCGTGCGGGCCGTGGCGCTGACGGGGGTGTTCGTCGTGCTGCTGCTGGCGCTGACGGGGGTGGCGATGGCGCAGTCGTTTCAGACGAAGGCGCGCAATGTCATCCTGCTGGATGCCGAATCAGGGCAGATCTTCTACGAGAAGAAGGCCGATGACCTGATCCCTCCCGCCAGCATGAGCAAGATCGTTACCATGCTGCTGGTCTTCGACCTGCTGAAGCGCGGCAAGCTGGCGGAAGATGACGAGTTCGAGGTTTCCACCGATGCCTGGCGGCGGGGTGGTGCACCTTCCGGTGGATCCACCATGTATGCCAAGCCGGGGGAGCGCATCAAGCTTGTTGATCTGATGCGCGGTGTCATCATCGTATCGGCCAACGATGCAGCCATTGCCATTGCCGAAGGCGTGGCTGGCTCGGAAGAGGCCTTTGCGCAGATGCTGAACAAGTATGCGCGCGTCATTGGCCTGAGCAAGTCGCGATTTGCCAATGCCACCGGCCTGCCGCACCCGCAGCACCGCATGACGGCGCGCGAGCTGGCGCTGGCAGCGCGGCATCTGATCCGGCACTTTCCGGAATATTACAAGCTCTACTCGGAGCGCGAGTTCACCTGGAACGGCATCAGGCAGCACAACCGCAATCCACTGTTGGGGCGCTATCCCGGTGCGGATGGCGTGAAGACAGGCTATACGCGCGAGGCCGGTTATTCGCTGGTGGCCTCGGCAAAGCGTGATGGGCGGCGGCTGATTGCCGTCATCACCGGCCTGCGCTCGAAGCGGGCGCGGGCGGAGGAAGCGCGCAAGATACTGGACTGGGGTTTTCGCCAGTTCAGGCCGGTGCGGTTGTTTCGCGATGGCGAGACGGTTACCAGGGTGCGCGTCTGGGGTGGCGACAAGGACTTCGTGCCGGTGGTGGTGCCGGAAGACATCATGGTGCGGCTGACCGATGCGGAGCGGCGCAAGGCGCGGCTGATGGCCAGGGTGAAGGCGCCGCTGGTGGCACCGGTGAAGGCGGATGAACCCATTGGAGAGCTGCACGTGCTGGTGGGGGAGCGCACGGTGGCGCGATATCCGCTGATGACCGGCGAGGCAGTGGCCGAGGACGAGAGCATGTGGGGGCGGGCGCTGGATACGCTGAAGGCGTGGGGGCTGGGGGGCTGAGCGTTCGTGCCCCTGTGCTGTGCTTGCTGGCTGGCATGGTCTGCCCGGCGGCGTGATGCCCGGAGGTGAGAAGAATGCAAGGGGTGTTCATCACCTTCGAGGGCGGCGAGGGCGCGGGCAAGTCCACGCAGGTGCGGCTGTTGGCGGAGCGTGTTCGTGCGCTCGGGCGGGAGGTCATTACCACGCGCGAGCCGGGCGGCACGGAGATGGCCGAGCGCATCCGTGCATTGCTGGTGAATGGCGAGCCGGAAGCGCTGTCTTCCACAGCAGAGGCATTGCTGAACTACGCGGCGCGGGATGATCATCTGCGCCAGGTCATCCGTCCGGCGCTTGCGCGCGGTGCAGTGGTGATTTCCGATCGGTTTCATGATTCCACCCGCGCCTATCAGGCCTATGCCGGGAATTGCCCGCTGACGCTGGTAAAGGCGCTGGAGCGTGATGTGCTGGTCGATACGTGGCCGCAGCGCACCATCATCCTGGACATCGACCCGGAGCAGGGGCTGGGGCGCACGCGGCAACGCATGGGGCAGCAGGGGAGAGGAGCAGAGGCGGCGGAAGATCGCTTCGAGCGGTTCGGCCTGGCGTTTCATCAGAAGCTGCGACAGGCTTTCCTGCGCATTGCGCAGGAGAATCCGCAGCGCTGCGTAATCATCAGCGCGGCACGCCCGGTGGAGGAGGTGGCGGCGGACGTGTGGGCGGTGGTGCATCCGCTGCTGCAGCCCGAGGATGCGGGAGCGGCATGAGCAAGGCTGACGACAGGCTGGAAGAGCGCATTCTGCTGCCCGGCAGGCAGGCGCGGCTGCTGGGGCATGAGCAGGCGCGGGAGGAGATCCTGCACGCCTTTGCGACGGGGCGGGCGCATCATGGCTGGCTCATCTCCGGTGCGCCGGGGGTGGGCAAGGCGACGCTGGCGTGGCACGTGGCGCGGCTGCTGCTGGCGCTGCCGGGCGAGCGCATCGCGGAAGCGCCGGAGCAGGGCATTGGCCCGGAGCATCCGGTGTTTCAGCAGATGCTGGCGGGAGCGCATCCGGACTTCTTCCTGCTCAGACGGCAGCGCGACCGGTCGAAGCGGCTGCGCGCCGGCATCGTGGTGGAGGATGCGCGGGCGCTGGGGCATTTCCTGTCGCTGAAGTCGGCCAGCGGCGGGCGGCGGGTGGTGATGATCGACGTGGCGGACGAGATGAATGCATCGGCCGCCAATGCCATCCTGAAGCTGCTGGAAGAGCCACCGCCGAACACCTTCTTCTTTCTGCTGGCGCATGCGCCGGGGCGGCTGCTGCCGACCATCCGCTCGCGCTGCCTGCATGTGCCCCTGTCTCCCTTGCCTGAAGAGGAGGTGATGGAGGCGCTGCGCTGCGGTGCGGCAGAACTGCTGGAAGATGTGGACGATGCGCTGCTGCGGGCGGCAGTGGCAATGAGTGGCGGCAGCGCAGGGCGGGCGCTGGATCTTGCCGGCAGCAAGGCGCTGGAGCTGTGGCGGGAAACGGAGCAGGCACTGGCAGCGCGCGAGGCGCGGCGGCTGGCGGATGTGGTGGAGCGGGTGAGCACGGCGCTGGCAACGGCCGATGCGCGGGCCGATCTGGCGCTGTTCCTGCAACTGGCCGATGCATGGGCGCGGCAGTGCATGCGGCAGGCGGCGGAAAATGGCGATGCGGCACGGGCAGCGCGCTGGGCGGAGGTGCTGTCAGGGGTGCAGGAGCGGCGGCGGATGCAGGAAGCGGTGAACCTGAACGCACGGCAACTGCTGGCGGGCGTGCTGGGGGCGCTGGCGACGGCCAGCCGCGAAGCTGCCACCGTGGCCTGAGGGCATGGCCCGGAGCGCGGCCTGAAGGCATGTTCCCTCCTTTTCTCTCGAAACCGTGATGTCGGCCGGCGACGGATTGCGGCGGGGTTGTCCGTATGGGGAATGACCGTGCGGAAAAGCAGCTTCCCCCGGCCTTTCCCGCGCGGTCGGGCGGGCAGGCGGCAATGGGCCGCCTTGCCTGATCTCCATGCAGAAAAGAGGAGACCTGACCATGAATGCGAATGCTCTTGCCATGAAGACCTTCGGGCGCAGAATGGCGGTGGTGCTGGCTGGCATCGGGCTTGTCGGTGGCGTGGCGGCCGTGGCGGCGCAGGCGGCGGGTGGCCATGCCGGAGGCGGGCCGAAGTTCGCGATGCTGAAGCTGGAGCGCTTCGATGCCGATGGTGATGGCATCATCACCCGGCAGGAGGTGCAGCAGGCGCGCAAGGCGCGGTTCGGCAGCATGGATGCCAATGGCGACGGCAAGGTGGAGGCGGCGGAGCTGGATGCCGCCATCATGAAAAAGCTGGAGCGCCGGAAGGTGCGCATGCGCTATCAGCTGCTGGGGCGGCTGGATGCCGATGGCGATGGCGTGATCAGCCGCAAGGAGTTCATGCAGGCCGGGCTGGGGGTGTTCCGCAAGGCCGATGCCGACGGTGACGGCAGGCTGACGCGGCAGGAGCTGCTCAGGTGGCGCGGCGGTGGTCGTGGGGGTGGTCATGGCGCCGGCATGGGCATGATGGGCGGCGGCATGATGAACCCGGCCATGATGCAGCAGATGCGCCAGATGCACATGCAGATGATGCGCGGAATGATGGGCGGCATGCAGGGCGGCATGATGCAGAATGGCATGATGCAGAATGGCATGATGCAGGGTGCCGGTGCGGGCATGCAGCGCCCGATGCATGGGCAGCAGGGGAAGGGTGGCCCCGGCATGATGCGACCCGGCACCGGAGGAGCGCAGCAGGGCATGCCGATGAAGATGCAGGACGCACGGCCTGCCGGACAGCGTTGATGGCGTGGCTGCCATCGGGCTTGCAGATGTGAAAGCAGGGCGCGATGATGCGCGAGGGAACAGGATCACGACTGGTGGTGGCGGCCTCCGGGCCGTCATCACCCGGCTTGCGCGGGCGCGGGATGGAGCCGGAAGCGTCGGATGAGGAGTTGATGCAGGCCGTGGCCGGCGGCGACGGCGAGGCCTTCGCCGTTCTGCTGCGGCGGCATCTGCCGACGGTGCGGGCCATCGGCTGGCGCATGCTGGGCAGCGCCGAGGCGGCGGATGACCTGGCGCAGGAGGTGTTCCTGCGCATCTGGCAGGCACCGGAGAAGTTCGATGCCGGGCGCGGGCCTTTCAGGCACTGGCTGGCGCGGGTGGGCGCCAATGCCGCCATTGACCGGCTGCGCGAGCGCAAGGTGCAGTCGCTGGATGACGATGCTGATGGCGGCGGGCAGGCGTTGGCGGATACCCTGGCCGATCCGCAGCCCGATCCGGAGGCGCAGGCAGTGCGGGTGCAGCATCTGCGCAGGCTGCGGGAGGCGGTGGCGCGGCTGCCGGAGCGCCAGCGGCTGGCCATCTCGCTGGCCCATGACTTGGGGCATGGCAACATGGAGATCGCGGAGATCATGGGTGTTTCCGTGGAGGCGGTGGAGTCGCTGCTGGCGCGGGCACGGCGCACGCTGAAGGAACGGCTGCGGCAGGAGCTGGTGGACGCCTCGGCATCACGCAGCACGGCGAGCAGGCACGAGGACGGCGCAAGATGAGCGGACAGGTGGACAGGATGGAGATATCGGCTTTCCGGCGGCTGCTGGATGTGCATGGCTCCGACATGGCACGCTGGCCGGAAGAGGCTCGGGTGCAGGCGCAGGCGCTGCTGTTGTCTGATGCGCGGGCGCGCCGCCTGCTGGCCGAGGCGCGGGCGCTGGAAGACCTGCTGCGCGCCGATGCGCCGCCGCCGGAAGGTGATCTGGCGCAGCGCATCATGGCGCGCGTCATGGCTGGTGATGCGGTGCAACAAGGGGGAGAGATGACGCAGGGCCGGCAGCCGGTATCCGTCAGGCGGGTGCGGGATCATCGGCGGCGGCGGATGATGACGCCGTGGTGGGCGGCGGCGCCGCTGGCGGCATCGCTGCTGCTGGGGGTGTGGCTGGGGCTTTCCGGTGCGCTCGCTCCGGTGGAGCAGGTGTTGCTGGCCGATGCGGCGGATGACCTGGCGTTCATCATGGAGGTGGCGGCACCGGCGGAGGAAACGGAAGGAGAGCTGTTGTGAGCAAGGCACCACACATCGATCGGGCCGATGACGCGAAGCAGGCTGCATCCGGTGGCGGGCGCTGGCTGCTGGTAGCGTTTATCGTGTCGCTGTCGGTGAACATGCTGGTGCTGGGAGCGCTGGGGGTGATGCTGTTTGCCCACTACATGGGCGGGCCGGAGCGGTTTGGCTGGATGGGGCGGATGCATGAGCGCATGGATGCGCGGCTGGATGCAGCCATGCAGGGTGCCGGTGCCGCCGATTCCGGGATGCGGCGCGAGGGGGCGTCGGGAATGTCGATGAAGGCCGTTGCCCGGCTGCGGTTGGCGCGGCCCGGTCTGCTGCTGGCCTCCATGCGGGCCTTGATGCTCGAGCTGCCAGCACGGCGGCGGCAGGCGCTGCGGGAGGTCGTGCGCGGGCACCGGGGTGCCATTGCCGAGGCCCATGCACGGGTGGCGCAGGCGCGCTCGGCCCTGCTGGCGCAGATGGAACGCCCGCAGATGGATGCGACGGCATATGGGCAAGCCCTGCAGGCGCTGCATCGGGCCGAGGCCATGGCGCGGCAGCACGTGCTGGCGCTGTTTCGTGACTTCTCGTGGGCATTGACACCGGAGGAACGGCGGCGGTTCGTCGAGATCATGCGGCAAAAGGCGCAGCGGCGGCACCTGTTCCGGCGCTACTGAAATCCGGGCAGGTGGTCTTGCGAGCAGGACGGAAGGGGTGTTGCAAAGCCCGGCGACAGGGTTCAATAAACGTCCCGAGAAGAAATCCGCTCAGCAACGGGTGCAACATTCATGAGCAGCAGCGCAAACAGTGGCGACAAGCCCAAATTCTACATCACCACCGCCATCTCCTACCCCAACGGCGAGCCGCACATCGGCCATGCCTACGAGGTGCTGGCCACCGATGCGCTGGCGCGCTTCAAGCGGCTGGACGGGTTTGACGTGTTTTTCCTCACCGGCACCGACGAGCATGGCCAGAAGATCCAGCAGACGGCGGCGAAACAGGGCATGACTCCACGCCAGTTCGTGGACATGATGGCGCCGAAGTTCCAGCGCATGGTCGAGGTGCTGAACTGCTCCAACGACGACTTCATCCGCACCACGGAAGAGCGCCACATCCGCTCGGTGCAGGAGCTGTGGCGGCGCATGGCGGCCAATGGCGACATCTACCTTGGCAAGTATGCGGGCTGGTATTCGGTGCGTGATGAGGCCTACTACGGCGAGGACGAGCTGATCGAGGGCGAGAACGGCGAGAAGCTCGCGCCCACGGGCACGGAAGTGCAGTGGATGGAGGAGGAGAGCTACTTCTTCCGCCTTTCGGCCTATCAGGACAGGCTGCTGAAGCATTACGAGGAGAATCCGGACTTCATCGGCCCGCCGGAGCGGCGCAACGAGGTGATCGCCTTCGTGAAGCAGGGCCTGCAGGATCTCTCCATCTCGCGCACCACCTTCGACTGGGGCATTCCGGTGCCGGATGCGCCGGGGCACGTGATGTATGTGTGGGTGGATGCGCTCACCAACTATCTCTCGGCCTGCGGTTTTCCGGACGAGAACGCGCCCAGGATGAAATACTGGCCGGCGGACCTGCACGTCATCGGCAAGGATATCGTGCGCTTTCATGCCATCTACTGGCCGGCCTTCCTGATGTCCGCCGGGGTTGAGCTGCCGAAGCGGGTGTATGGCCACGGCTTCCTGTTCAACCGCGGGCAGAAGATGTCGAAGTCCATCGGCAACGTGGTAAGCCCCTTCGACCTGGTGGAGGAATACGGCGTCGATCAGGTGCGCTATTTCTTCCTGCGCGAGGTGCCGTTCGGGCAGGACGGCAACTATTCGCACGAGGCCATTGTCAATCGCATCAATGCCGACCTGGCCAATGACCTGGGCAACCTGGCGCAGCGCTCGCTGTCGATGATTCACAAGTATTGCGATGGTGCCATCCCGCAACCGGGCGATTTCAGCGAAGAGGACAAGGCGCTGCTGGCGCAGGTGGACGGGCTGCTGCCGACCTTGCGCGAGCATCACGAGCGGCAGGCGCTGCACCGGGCGCTGGAGGCCATCTTCAAGGCGGTGGGCGAGGCCAACCGCTATTTCGCATCGCAGGAGCCGTGGGCCTTGCGCAAGAGCGACCCGCAGCGGATGAAAACCGTGTTGTATGTAACCGCCGAGTGTGTGCGGCAGTTCGGCATTCTCGTGCAGCCATACATGCCGGAGTCGGGTGCGAGGATGCTGGACCTGGTGGGCGCGGGCGAGGATGAGCGCGACTTCGCGGCGCTCGGTGAAGCCGGGCGACTGCCACCGGGGCGGGCCATCGAGAAGCCGCAGCCGGTGTTCCCGCGGTATGTGGAGAAGGAGGAGTCCGCATGAGCGGCCAGAAGAAGGCGAAGAAGGAGCTGCCGCCGATTGAGCCGGTGGGCGTGCCGTTCGTCGATTCGCATTGCCATCTCACCTACGGCACGCTGGCGAAGGAGCCGGAGGCGGTGGTGCAGCGCGCCGCCGATGCAGGCGTGGCGGCAATGCTGACCATCTCCACCAAGCTGGAAACCTTCGGGGAAGTGCTGGCGATGGCCGAGCGCTTCGACAACGTCTGGGCCTCCGTCGGCACCCATCCGCACCATGCGGCGGACGAGGCGCAAGAGGCCACCACCGAGCGGCTGGTGGAGCTGGCGGCGCATCCGAAGGTCATTGCCATTGGCGAGGCGGGGCTGGACTATTTCTACGACCGCAGCCCGCGCGAGGTGCAGCAGCAGGTGTTTCGCGCCCACATCGCGGCGGCGCGGCAGACCGGGCTGCCGCTGGTGATTCATTCGCGCGACGCGGAGGAAGACACGGCGCGCATCCTTCAGGAGGAGACGGAGAAGGGCGCGTTTCCCTTCATCATGCATTGCTTCTCCGCCGAGCCGTGGCTGGCGGAGAAGGCGGTGGAACTGGGGGGATACGTGTCGTTCTCCGGCATTCTCACCTTCCGCAAGGGGGAGAACGTGCGCGAGGCCGCCGTGCGGATGCCGCTGGAGCGGTTGCTGGTGGAGACCGATGCGCCGTTCCTGGCGCCGGAGCCTTATCGCGGGCGCATCTGCGAGCCGGCGCACACGGCGGTAACGCTGCGCAAGCTGGCGGAGCTGCGCGGACGCACGCCGGAGGAGATGGCGCGCATCACGGCGGAGAACTTTTTCCGGCTGTGCACGAAGGCAAAGCCGCCGGCGGTGTTTGCCGAGGCGGCGTGAGCGGGTCGAGAAGGCGGCATGGCGGAATACGTGTTCACCATCCTGGGCTGCGCCTCTTCCGGCGGGGTGCCGAGAATCGGCAACGACTGGGGGCGGTGTGATCCGAACGAGCCGAAGAACCGGCGGCGGCGCTGCTCGCTGCTGGTGCGGCGGCGCGCGGCGGATGGCGAAGGCGAGACGCGGGTGCTCATCGACACCTCGCCGGACATGCGCGAGCAGTTGCTGGATGCGGAAGTCGGGCGGCTGGACGCGGTGCTCTACACGCATGAGCATGCCGACCACACCCACGGCATCAATGACCTGCGCGGGGTGTATTTCAACAGCGGGCGGCAGCGCGTGCCGGTGTATGCCAACAGCTCCACGGCGGAGATGCTGCAATCGAGCTTCGGCTACGTGTTCAGCTCACCGGCGGGCAGCCCCTATCCGCCGATCTGCGACCTCAACCTCATCAAGGCTGGGCGGGAAGTGGTCATCGATGGTGCGGGCGGGGCGGTGGCGGCGCTGCCGGTGGAGCTGGAGCACGGCATCATCCGCTCATACGGCTTCCGCATCGCCGATCTGGCCTACACGCCGGACCTGAACGACATCCCCGACCGCAGCGTGCCGATGCTGGAAGGGCTGAAGGTGTGGATCGTCGATGCCTTCCGCCCCGGCCCGGAGCCGCATCCCACCCACTTCGTGCTGGAAGAGGCGCTGAAGTGGATCGACCGGCTGAAACCGCAGCGCGCCATTCTCACCAACCTCGGCGTGCTGATGGATTACGAGACATTGCGCCGCGAGCTGCCCGACGGCGTGGAGCCGGCCTTCGACGGCATGGAGATACGGCTGCCGGGGTGAGCGCTCACCGCATGCGCAAGCTGCCGTGCGGCTTCAGCCCTCGCGGCGTTCCAGCAGGGCCTCGGCGGGGGCGCAGGCGTCTTCGGGCAGGGAAGGATCGTGGCGGATGATGGTGGAGCAGTAGGAGCACTGCACGGAGCCGCCTTCCTCCAGATGGAAATAGACGTGTGGATGGTCCATGGGCGGCGTTGCGCCGGCGCAGCCCACGTGGCGGGTGCCAACGCGGATTTCCTTCACCCCCATGTCATTATGCAGCAGCAGCGTGTATTCCTTGCCCATGCCGGAATCCCCTTGTTCCCCTCGTGGCGCATTGGGTAGCACAAGGATGAGCGTTTCGCAAAAGGTGAAGGTGAGGGAGATTGCCGCATGCCGGTATTCGATTCGGCGGGATTGCGTATCCATTACGAGGTGTCCGGCCCTGATGATGGAGCGCCGGTGGTGCTGCTGCACGGCTTTGCCTCCAACGGGCGGGTGAACTGGGTTTCCACCGGCTGGACGGAGTGGCTGGCGGAGGAAGGGTTTCGCGTCATCGTGCCGGATTTTCCCGGCCACGGGCAGAGCGACAAGCCGCATGATGGTGCGCGCTATCCGGCCCCGATGATGGCCGAGGACGTGCGCCGGCTGCTGGATCACCTGAACATCGAGCGGGCGCACGTGATGGGATACTCGATGGGGGCGCGGGTGGCGGCCTTTCTTGCGCTGAAGCACCCTGAGCGGGTGTGCGCTCTGGTGCTCTCCGGCATGGCCGGCAACCTGGTTGCCGGGGTGGGCGGGGCGGAAGAGATTGCCCGCGCCATGCTGGCCGAGGAGGCCGGAGCGGATGTGTCCGTGCCGGCATGGGCATGGGGCTTTCGGCAGTTTGCCGAGCGGGTGGGCAATGATTTGCGGGCGCTGGCAGCCTGCATCACGGCCTCGCGCACGCCCATCGAGCCGGCAGCGCTGGAAAGGCTGGACATGCCGGTGCTGGTGGTGGTGGGCAGCGAGGACGGCATTGCCGGAGACCCGGCGCTGTTGATGCCGCATCTGCCTGCTGATGCCGAGCTGGTGGTGCTGCAGGGGCGCGACCACATGAACGCGGTGGGCGACAGGCAGCACAGGCAGGCGGTGGCGGATTTCCTCAAGCGCCATGCCGGGCGCTGTGATGGCAATGGCATGCAGAAATGAGACTGCCTCCCAGCTTCTGAAGCTGGGAGGCAGGGGGGCTGCTTCCGGTTTACTTGGAGAGGTGCAATTGCACCATCTCCTTGGCAAGGTTTTCGAACAGCCTCAGCAGTTCGCCGGTGTCAACATCGTATGAGCCCAAGGTGGCGCAGTCGCGCATGAGGGTCTTGATCGTTTCGTCCTCAACATCGAAGGTTATGGTAATGATGTCGGCATTGCGCTGGCCTGTGCCGGGGTTCGTTGCCTTGATGTTGTTGCAAGCCTCCAGTGTGAGATCATTCGAATAGGCAACACGACTGTTCGAATAAGGGACGCCATCCGTATGCTCCTTGTAGATGCTGCTGCTGGGAGACTTGGTGTTGGCGCCATCAGTCATCAGGATGATGATGCGACGACCACCCCGAATCCTGAATTCGGCATCGTCCAATCCTTCGGTGAACGGGGCTTGCGGAGACAGAACACGCCATCCCCACATAAGCCCTGCAGGGATGTAGGTCCAGCCGCCGGCAACCAGATTGTCGATCTGCTCCTTCAGCAGATCGCTTTCGTTCAGGACACTTTTCAGGGGCGTGATGGGAGGTGGGCAGAAATTGCCACGGTAGTAGTCGTCCCAATAATATTCCCGGTAATCATTTTCCGGGTACAATCCGCGCCGTGCCCATTCCATGACGCCGGGAATCTTGTTCAGGGCATATCCATCGTCTTGCACGTTGTATGGATAGGGGCGGGAACCGACACAACCCTGCCAGCGGATCCAGCGGCTGTACCTGTTATAGTAGGTTTTCGTGTCCGCGGGAATGTCGGCCCAGGATGCCGAACGATTGTTTTCCCCGATGTTGACATATTGAGAGAACGGAACAATCGCTATGCGGAAGTTGTCTGTTCCTTCTTTGGCAACCTGTTTGTAGATGTGGTCGATGAACGACTTTGCTGCTGTTTTCAACTCTTCGATCTTGGAGCCGGACATGGAGCCAGTGGTGTCCAGCACCAATGCCACTTCCGTGTAGCTCTGCGAGGTTTTCACTTCCGCCTCTGCGTTCAGCGTCATTTCCGGAATGCCGGCAAGGCGGATGAAGGTGGTGGGGAACAACGCTTCCACCTGCGCGGTCATGTGCGTGGGCGTGTTCAGCACTACCCGAACGTTCTGGACATTCAGCTGAGTTTCGAACTTCGATTGCAGACCGGCCTGCAACTGGTTGCGGAAATACGCCTTCAGGGCTGCATCAGAGAGGTCGGGGTTCATGGAATGATGCTTGTAGGTGGCCAGGATGGCTGCATCGGTGGCAGCCTGCAGCTTGCTCTTGGCGGCCAGTATACGCGAATAGTCCATGGCACCGCCGGCACCCAGCACCAGCACCGGCAATGACAGCGCGGTGATGATGGCTACCTGCCCGGCATTTTCCCGGCGGAACGCGCGGAGCTTGGTCAGGGTCTTGTGCAATATCCGGTTCATCTCTGCTTCCCGCTTTGCTGGTTTGTCTGCATGTTCGGGGCCTGAAGGGGCCATTTCAGCGGGGGATGATGCACGAAGGAAATGAAGTATCATTTTACGTCTTTGTTCAAATTTTCTGTTTTCTCAAGTGAAGGCCCGCCAGCTCTCTTGCAGCTGGCGGGCCATCTGTGGTGCATCCTGCTTGTGTGTTGTGGCAATCGTTTCTGCAGCCGTCAGCGGGAAAGGTGCAGTTCCACCAGCTTGTCGGCGATCTGGTCGAACACGTCTTCCAGCTGGCCGCTGTTGACGTCGAACGACGCGATGGTGGCGCACTGCTGCATGATGTTCTTGATGGTGCGGTTGCGCACGTTGAAGGTGATGGTGATGATTTCCGCATTGCGCCTGCCAGTGGCGGGATTGGGCTGCTTGATTCTGTTGCACAACTCCGTGGTGATCTGGTTGGCATAGCGGGTGTCGGAAGAGCCGTGATCCTTGTAGGCGTAGGAACGGCTGTTGTGATAGGGGGCGCGGGTGTTCTCGCCGTCGGTCATCAGCACGATGATTTTCTGCACGTTGTATCTTCTGACATCGGCATCGCTGGCGCCATCACCCAACGGCGTGCCATGCCCCAACACACGCCAGCCCCAGATGAGGCCGGCAGGAATGTAGGTCAGGCCATCTGCGCGCAGGCCATTGATCTGGTTGATGATCTGGGCCTTCTCATTTTTCACGTTCTTCAGCCGCATGATGGGCGAGCGCGGACAATTGTTGCGTCGCCATGTATAGCCGTAATAGTGCATTTCCGGCCGGGTTATCCTGCGTTGGTAGGTCATGACAGCGGGTATGCGCTGAGAACTGCCGACACCGGGCTGGAGATTCGATGGATAATTGCGCGAGCCGACACAACCTTCCCAGGAGATGTAGCGCCTGATTTGGCGGGTGGATGGGCAGGGGTTGCGCTTGTATCTCTTGTAATTAGTGCATCTTTTTACTTTGCGCCACCGGCATACACGTTTCCGGTTGCCGTCCATTGAACCAGTGTACCAGCAAAGTTCCTTCCATTCCCATTTATAGGCGACACAACGCATATAGTAACAGTTATTGCGGATCGTGCCGGTGCGCCAGCCATCGGGTGGCACGTCGATCCATGGAGCGTTGCGATACTGCTTGCCGACGTTGACGTATTGCGAGAAGGGCACGAGGGCGACCTTGAATGCTTCCGGATCCTTGTTCTGCACGCGGTCATGAATGGTGTTGACGAAGCGGGTCGCAGCGCGCTTCAGCTCGGCTATCTTGGCACCTGCCATGGAGCCGGTAACATCCAGCACCAGCGCAACCTCGGTGCGGGAGGTGGAAAAGCGGGCCTCGCTCTGCACGGAGAACGACATCTCGTTGATGGCAGCCAGCCGCAGGAAGAAGGTGTTTGCCTTGGCCTGCACCTCGCCTTGTGCCATTTCCGCGCCGTCGCTGGTCAGTTGCAGGTTGAAGGAGATATCGGTCAGCTCCATGCCCTTGTTGGCGAAGCGGCGCTGGAACTCTTCCCTGATGCGGCTCTGGAAATAGGCTTCGATGCTGGCGGAAGATGCGCGGGGGTTGAGCTTGCGATGGCTGAGGGTGGCCAGCAGGGCGGCATCGGCGGCGGTTTGCAGCTTGGTGCGCATGTCCAGCATGCGGACGTAATCCACACCGCCGCCAATTCCCAACACGAGTACCGGAAGGGCCAGTGCTGCAACGATGGCGACAGCACCTTGTGTGTCTTTGCGCAGTGCCCTGAATTTCTGAAACATGATGGAGATCCGCTTTTCTGGCAACAGTGTCTTGCCCGTTGCCCCCGCCTTGCCCATGTTGACGCAACGGCTTTAAGTCATCCTGAATGAAGATGGTTAAGCATTTGAAAACATGGCTGCCCTGAAGGTGCGCTCGAGATGCATGCCGTTTGCGCACTTGACAATGCGTGTGGCTGCTTTCATGCCCTCTGGCAGTGATCCTTCAAACAGTCAGGAGAGGCAGGCTTCATGATCCCGCGCTATACACGGGCCGAAATGGCCGACATCTGGTCGCCGGAAACGAAGTTCCGCATCTGGTTCGAGATCGAGGCCTATGCCGCCGAGGCGCAGGCGGAGCTGGGGGTGATCCCGAAGGAAGCGGCGAAGGTCATCTGGGAGAAGGGCAGCAAGGCGCAATTCGACGTGGCGCGCATCGACGAGATCGAGCGCGAGGTGAAGCATGACGTGATCGCCTTCCTCACCCACCTGGCGGAGATCGTGGGGCCGGAAGCGCGCTTCGTGCACCAGGGCATGACGTCATCCGACGTGCTGGACACCTGCCTGAACGTGCAGCTGGTGCGGGCGGCGGACATTCTGCTGGAAGACATCGACATGGTGCTGGCGGCGCTGAAGAAGCGCGCCTTCGAGCACAAGGACACGGTGTGCATCGGCCGCAGCCACGGCATTCACGCGGAGCCGACCACCTTCGGGCTGAAGCTGGCGACCTTTCACGCCGAGTTCCAGCGGGCGCGGCAGCGGCTGGAGCAGGCGCGGGAGGAGGTGGCGACCTGCGCCATCTCCGGCGCGGTGGGCACGTTCGCCAACATCGATCCGTTCGTCGAGGAATACGTGGCGAAGAAGCTGGGGCTGAAGCCGGAGCCGATCTCCACGCAGGTGATCCCGCGCGACCGGCATGCCGCCTACTTCGCGGCGCTGGCGGTGGTGGCCTCCTCCATCGAGCGGCTGGCGGTGGAAATCCGCCACCTGCAGCGCACCGAGGTGCGGGAGGCGGAGGAATATTTCTCGCCGGGGCAGAAAGGCTCCTCGGCCATGCCGCACAAGCGCAACCCGATCCTGACGGAGAACCTCACCGGGCTGGCACGGCTGGTGCGGCAGAGCGTCGTTCCGGCGCTGGAGAACGTGGCGCTGTGGCACGAGCGCGACATCTCGCATTCCTCCGTGGAGCGCGGCATTGCGCCGGATGCGACGGTGCACCTGGACTTCGCGCTGCGGCGGCTGGCCGGGGTGGTGGAGAAGCTGGTGGTGTATCCGCAGCAGATGGAGAAGAACCTGAACCTGCTGGGCGGCCTCATTCACTCGCAGCGGGTGCTGCTGGCGCTGACGCAGGCGGGCATGAGCCGCGAGGAGGCCTATCGCGTGGTGCAGCGCAACGCCATGCCGGTGTGGGAGGGCAAGGGGCAGTTCCTCGACCTGCTGAAACAGGACGAGGATGTGCGCAAGCACCTCTCCGAGGAGGAGCTGGAGGCGCTGTTCGACCTCGAATACCACACCAAGCACGTGGACACGATCTTTCGCCGGGTGTTCGGCGAGGCGTGATCGCGCATGGGCCGCAGGGGCGTGCAGGAGCCGTTCACGAGGGCATGATGTAGGGCAGCACGGGCACGCCGATGAGGGCCTCGTGGGCCATGATCATGCCAAGGTAGAGAATGGCACCGGTGAGCAGGGCGGCGTAGTCCAGCATCGGGTCGGCGCGGCCTTCCGGCTCGGCGTCGTTTTTCCATGCCAGCCACAGCATCAGCAGGGCCACCAGCATCAGCCCGCCCGCCAGCACCACGGTGGCGGCATCGCCATTGGCCAGCAGGTGGCCTGCGCCCCACAGCAGCACTGCCAGCGCAAAGGGCGTGCGCAGCTTCTTCTTCAGCCGGCAGGGGAACAGGAACACGCCGAACAGCAGGAAGGCGAGGAACAGCAGCAGGAAGGTGGCGTGTGATCCCCAGACGGGCGGATCATACAGCGGGATGAAGGGGCTTGCGGCCCAGAAATAGCCGATGAGCACCACGCTGAGGATGCTGGTGAGGATGAACAGCGGCAGATAGGCGCGGCCCAGCACGCCCTTCACCCGCGCCTTCAGGCGCGGCAGGGAGGGCAGCAGATGGGTGAAGCCGAACAGTGCAATGGCCAGCGCCAGGGCGGTGATGGTGGTCATGGGAGAGTGTTCCGGTATTGTTGCCAGGCCTTGTGCATGAGCGTGGGCAGGCCGACCTTATCCATTCGTGCGGCGGAATGCCAGAACCAGTTCTCCGGCAGGGGCAGGCGGGCAGCCTCTTGCAGCGTCAGTGGGCGCTTCAGCACGTGCAGGGAGAGGCGCAGGTGGAAGTGGGTGAAGGTGTGGCGCACGTCTGCGTCCAGCTTCCTGAATGAGAGGCCGAAGGGGGTGTCGCCGTCAAACGGGGCAGGGCGGTTGTCCCAGCCGCGGGAGGGAATCTCCACCATCCCGCCCAGCATGCCGCGGCCCGGGCGGCGGCGCAGCAGCACGTGGCCGTCGCGGCGGGTGATGAGGAAGGCATCGCCGTGGCGCAACGGCTTCTCGCCGCGCGGGCGCTTGCGGGGCAGTTCCTCGGCCAACCCTTGCGCGTGGGCGGCGCAATGGGCGTTCAGCGGGCACAGGCCGCAGGCAGGGGCACGCACACCGCACAATATCGCGCCCA